>NZ_AZUI01000001.1:4281345-4581682 GCF_000526995.1 Lacrimispora indolis DSM 755
CTTCCTCTCCTGCAAAACATTTATCCGTGCTTTGCAACCAGATGGTCAATTTTCTGGGGATCATGCAGAATGAATGGGCAGGTGCCCAGGCATTTTCTTCCTTTGACACCTATCTGGCTCCATTTGTAAAGGCCGATCATTTGTCCTACCGGGAAGTGAAGAAATGCATTGAATCCTTTATCTTTGGAGTGAATACACCCAGCCGCTGGGGAACCCAGGCTCCATTTTCCAACATCACCCTGGACTGGACCGTACCAGCCGATATGGCAGAGCTGAATGCCATTGTTGGAGGAAAAGAAGCTGACTTTAAGTATAAGGACTGTAAGTCTGAGATGGATATGATCAATAAGGCCTTTATTGAAACCATGATAGAGGGAGACGCCAATGGGCGGGGCTTCCAGTATCCCATTCCCACCTACTCTATAACCAGGGATTTTGACTGGTCTGATACAGAGAATAACCGGCTGCTGTTTGAAATGACCTCCAAATACGGAACTCCTTACTTTTCAAACTATATTAACAGCGATATGGAACCAAGCGATGTGAGGAGCATGTGCTGCCGTCTGAGGCTGGATTTAAGAGAGCTCAGGAGAAAGACCGGAGGATTCTTCGGCTCCGGTGAAAGCACCGGTTCCGTGGGCGTTGTGACCATCAATATGCCAAGGATCGCTTACCTTTCCAAGAACGAAGCGGATTTTTACACCCGCCTGGATCATATGATGGATATTTCGGCCCGGTCCTTAAAAACCAAGAGAGAAGTCATAACAAAGCTTTTGAATCAGGGGCTGTATCCTTATACGAAACGGTATCTGGGCAGCTTTGAAAATCATTTTTCCACCATCGGCTTAATCGGAATGAACGAGGTGGGCTTAAATGCCAGATGGCTGGGAGAAGATTTAACAAGTGAAAGGACCCAGCAGTTTACAAAGAATGTGCTAAATCACATGAGGGAAAGGCTGTCAGATTATCAGGAGGCCTATGGCGACCTTTATAATCTGGAGGCGACTCCGGCAGAATCCACCACATACCGTTTGGCAAAGCATGATAAAAAGCATTACCCCCAGATTATAACAGCAGGCAAACCGGGAGATACCCCTTATTATACCAACAGTTCTCATTTGCCTGTGGACTATACGACGGATGTGTTTGACGCTCTTGATATCCAGGATGAGCTGCAGACCCTTTACACTTCAGGAACCGTGTTCCATGCATTTCTTGGCGAAAAGCTTCCTGACTGGGAAGCAGCCGCAAAGCTGGTTCACACTATCGCTGAGAATTTTAAACTTCCTTACTATACATTGTCCCCCACTTACTCCATTTGTGCAGAACACGGATACCTTTCCGGTGAGCACAAGGTTTGCCCGGTCTGCGGAAAAAAAGCTGAGGTATACAGCCGGATCACCGGTTATTACCGTCCGGTACAAAACTGGAATGAAGGAAAGACCCAGGAATACAAAAACCGTACCGTCTACGATCCCGGCCGCTCTGTGCTGAAAAAAGGAGCTGTTGGGGAAATCAGGGATAAGATGACGGTGAAAAAGGCAGAGATATCGGCAGGAACCTATCTTTTTACAACAAAAACCTGCCCCAATTGCCGGATGGCAAAGCAGTTTTTACAGAATATGGATTATGAGGTGGTAGATGCAGAAGAAAATGCAGAGCTTGCCACAAGGTTTGGAATTATGCAGGCCCCTACCCTGGTGGTTATAAAGAACGGCCAGATTCAGAAAATGACCAATGCCTCTGAAATCAGAAAGTTTGCGGAAAACACGGTCAGCTGAAAGAACTCTCTTTTACCCGGTCCGTCATTAAGATATGGTAGTCGTCAAAAAGATTCTATGCTATAATGGCATGGAATCTTTTGCCTTTTCATATAAAAGAGGGGTGCGGAATAAAAAATGACGGCTCTTTTTTGAAAAGATGACAGATAAAATGGACTGATGAGGAGTTTAAAGAGATGGGAAGAGAAAAGTTTTCATCCCGCCTGGGATTTATCCTGATTTCGGCTGGATGTGCTATTGGACTTGGAAATGTATGGCGTTTTCCTTATATTGTGGGACAATATGGAGGAGCAGCATTTGTTTTGATTTATGCTGTGTTTCTGCTTATTTTGGGACTGCCCATTGTGGTAATGGAATTTGCTGTGGGACGGGCCAGCCAGAAAAGCGTTGCCTTGTCCTATGATGTGCTGGAGCCTGAAGGAAGCAAATGGCATTATGCCAAGTACCTGGGAATGGCGGGAAATTACATTCTGATGATGTTTTATACCACGGTTTCCGGGTGGATGGTTTTGTATTTCTTCAAGATGGCAAAGGGGGATTTTGTTGGCCTTGACGCGGAAGGAGTAGCCGGGGAGTTTGGGAATATGCTGGCAAATCCTGTTGTCATGGGAATATTTATGATCCTCATGGTGGTGGGCTGCTTTTCTATTTGTGCAAAAGGGCTTCAGGGCGGTGTGGAAAAGATCACTAAATGGATGATGGTATGCCTTTTGGGCTTAATGGCAATACTGGCCGTTCATTCCATATTCATGGAAAACAGCAGGGCAGGGCTGGAATTTTACTTAAAGCCTGATTTCGGAAAGATCATGGAGGCTGGGATCGGGGAAGTCATATTTGCTGCAATGGGACAGGCCTTTTTTACCTTAAGCATTGGGATCGGAGCTCTTGCAATCTTTGGAAGCTACATTGGCAAGGAACACAGGCTGGCCGGCGAAGCCATCAGTGTGGCATTCTTAGACACTTTTGTGGCTTTTATGGCAGGACTTATTATTTTTCCTGCCTGCTTTGCGTTCCAGATTGAGCCGGGCCAGGGGCCAAAGCTGGTTTTTGTGACACTGCCCAACGTGTTCAATAACATGGCAGGAGGAAGGCTGATAGGAAGCCTGTTCTTTCTTTTTATGTCATTTGCGGCAATTTCCACGATAATTGCGGTTTTCCAGAATATCGTTTCTTTTGCCACGGATTTGACCGGCTGCACCATTAAAAAGGCTGTGTGGCTGAATGCGGCTGCCATTATCCTGTTATCCCTGCCCTGTGTGCTGGGCTTTAATGTATGGAGCGGCTTTATGCCCTTTGGGGAAGGAAGCAATGTGCTGGACTTAGAAGATTTTATTATCAGCAATAACCTGCTTCCCTTAGGAAGCCTGATCTATCTGGCTTTCTGCACCAGCAGATATGGCTGGGGATTTGAGAAATTCATGAAGGAAGCCAATGCGGGAAAGGGGATAAAATTTCCCCGATGGGCAAGGGCTTACGTGACGTACGTTCTTCCGGTCATTGTTCTTGCAATTTTTATCCAGGGCTATGCGGCTAAATTTTTCTAGACGGAAGGGATAGCTGTTTTTATAGATTTACGTGTGATCACCATTAAAGCAGAGGCCCGCAGGTTTTGACCTGCGGGCCTCTGTGCTGCTGTTTTTTCTTTTTTGCCCTGTTTTCTCATTTGCTTTTCAACGTTGGCAGTACTGCCGTCGAATGGAACAGAACTGAAATCCGCTTATTTTAAAAGGGCAGGGTGGAAGAAATGGACTTGAAAGGACAAATATGGTATATTATGTCATATAATGTAATATTTTCATGGCAGGATCCGTTTGCTGTGCAGGATCAAAGAAGGAATGGAAAAGAACGCCGATCACATATTGGAGGACATTGCAGATGGATAAACAGGATTTGAATTATAAAGAGTATGTAGAAATAGCCGAGGGAGTCTACTGGGTGGGATTTTTTGACGAAGGAGCAGGGCTTCACTGCAATCCTTATTTGATCGTGGACGGGGATGAGGCAGTTCTCATTGACAGCGGAAGCAGGGATGATTTCAGCACGGTCATGCTGAAGGTCATGCGCACGGGAATAAGCCCCGGTAAGATCAGGCGTCTCATATACCAGCATTATGATCCTGACTTGTGCGGCAACATTCCCCATATTGAAACTCTCATTAACAGTAAAGATTTAAAAATCATCTCCCATCATGAAAATAATATTTTCATCAATTATTATTCTATGAACACGCCCAAACAATGTATAGAAGAATTAGGCTTTCACTATGAATTTACAAGCGGCAGGCGCCTGGAATTTATCAGGACGCCTTATTCCCATTCGCCGGGCAGCTTCATTACTTATGATGTTAAGACTAAAATATTGTTCAGCAGCGATATTTTCGGAAGCTATGATCACAACTGGAATTTATTTGCATTGATCGGCAGCAGCTGCATGGACTGCACGCCCCAACAGGTCTGTCCCATTACTAAAAAAGTGTGCCAGATCAAGGGAATGGTAAATTTTCATCAGCGGATCATGCCGTCAAAAAAAGCACTCCGGTACGCCCTGGAACGAATCGAGAATCTTGATGTTTCCATGATCGCTCCCCAGCATGGAAGCATCCTTGATACCCCTGCCGCACAGAAAATCGTAATCAAGCGGCTGAAGGAACTGAACAACGTTGGGATCGACTATTTTCTAGAGGAGGAAGGAAATTGATGGGCACAGATGCAATCCTACTGGGAGAAAAAATTGTATTGGAAGAGTCAGATACTGATGAATATGTGAAGGCCATGCTGGATCATTTTGCAAAACAGGTGGATAACCAGATTCATACTGCCCTGGTATCGGAGATCATGGAGCGGTATGTGGACGTATCAAAGCAGCTGGAAATAAAGAGCAGGGAATTGGAGATAAGCGATGCCTCCCGCCGGGAAGCCCAGGAAATTGCATTAATAGGGAACTGGGAGCTGAACCTTTCCACAAAGCAGCTGTGGTGGTCAGATACCATGAACCGGATATTGGAAATAGACCGGTCAGCAGAGCCGGATCTGGCGCTGTATTTTCAAAAGGTCCATCCTGATGACAAGGAGCTGGTAAACCGGATTTTCCGTGACATGCAAAACGGCATGGTGCCTGCCGAGTACCGGTACAGGCTGCTCATGGAGGCGAACCGGATCAAGTGGGTACATATCCGGTTTGTGGCGTCAAAGGAATCTTATGGAAGGCCTTTCAAAGTTCATGGAACGATCCAGGACATCACCGGTGCTAAGGCCGTTGAGGAGAAGTTAGAGGAATATAACCACCATCTGGAAGATTTGGTCCAGAAAAAGGTGGAGGAGGTATCCGCTTCCCAGATGGCGACCATCCATGCACTGGTAAAGCTTTCGGAGTCAAGGGATGATGACACGGGGGAACATATTGTCAGGACGGCAAAGTACTGCCGGCTTCTGGCAGAAAAGCTTTGGGAAAAGGGCGTGTACCGAAAGGAAGCGGACCAGGCCTTTATTGACAACATTACCCAGGCCAGTCCTTTGCATGACATTGGAAAGGTGGGAATTCCGGATTCTATCCTGTTAAAACCAGGAAAATTAACGGCAAAGGAATTTGAAATCATGAAAACCCATGCCACCATTGGATACCAGACCTTAGCCAGCGTGGGAGAAAAGGATACGGAAAGCGAATTCATTGAGACAGGAAAAGAGATTACTCTCTGCCATCATGAAAAATGGGATGGAAGCGGATACCCAAAAGGGCTGAAAGGGGAAGAAATTCCATTATCTGCGCGGATCATGGCCCTTGCGGATGTGTATGATGCCCTGCGGTCAAAACGTGTGTATAAAGAAGGTTACTCCCATGAAAAGAGTTCAGAGATCATTACCCAGGGCAGGGGCAGCCACTTTGACCCTTTTCTGGTGGATCTTTTTCTGGAAAACCATTGTGCTTTTTGTGAAATATTTGACCGGAATTCAAAATGCAGGGAGTGATCAGGGAAACAGAAGAGGAGTACACCTGATCGGTCCCCAGACCTGTTGAGAGGATTAAAAAAGTTCGGGTTCTCCCATGCCGGGGAAGAAACACGAACTTTTTTCTGCCATAGTTTAAATTTCGTAATAGCTGGCCTGACCATCCAGCCTTTTTTGTTCTTCCACCAGATCTGCCAGGGTAATGCTGTCTACCACATCGGAGATAGCCTGATCCAGCTTTTTCCACACCATGAGAGTGGCACAGATCTGGGACCGGCTGCAGGGATTGACTTCATCTTCCAGACATGATACTGGAACCAGGCTTCCTTCTGCAAGCCGCAGGATCATGCCAACGGTATAGTCCGAAGGATCCTTTGTAAGATAATAACCACCCTGGGCGCCTCTTCTGCTTTTTACATACCCGGCTCTGCTTAAGATGGTGACAATCTGCTCTAAGTATTTATCAGATATTTCCTGACGTTCTGCCACCTGATTGATCTTTGTGCATTCACCCGGATGAAGTGCAAATTCAAGCATCATACGAAGAGCGTAGCGTCCCTTGGTAGAAAATTTCATGGCTGCAACTCTCCTTCCTAATTATTCTTATCTGTTTAGTAGGATATAAAAATATTGTACATGAATTCTCATAAAAAGTAAACCTTAAATTATCCGGCTTCCCAATTTCTGAAAATGGATGTATACTAATATTCATTGGGGAATTGGAAAAAGAAGGGAGGATATTTGTGAAAAAGAATCGAGGTACAAACCAGATCATCATGACTGAAGGGGTAATCTGGAAGCAGCTCCTGGCTTTTTCCCTGCCTCTTCTGGCCGGAAACCTGTTTCAGCAGCTTTATAATACGGTGGATTCCGTGGTGGTGGGCAATTTTATCGGAAGCGACGCCCTGGCTGCCGTAGGCTCAAGCAATTCCCTGATCAATCTGATCATTGGCATGTTTATGGGAATCGGTACAGGAGCGGGAGTCATTATATCCCAGTATTATGGGGCAAGGGATGGGAGAAAGTTACACTGGGCGGTTCACACCAGTATGGCATTGAGCCTGGTTGGAGGTGTGCTTCTGATCGTTGTGGGACTGATCATGTCGCCTCTGATCTTAACCTGGATGGGAACGCCGGAAGGGGTCATGCCCAGTTCCGTGGCGTATTTAAGAATATTTTTCTGCGGATCCCTGTTTAATCTCGTTTACAATATGGGAGCCGGTATCTTAAGGGCGGTAGGAGATGCCAAACGTCCTCTTTATTATCTAATAGTGTCCTCTGTGGTAAACATTGTCCTGGATCTTGTTTTTGTGGTTGCCTTTGGCATGGGAACAGAAGGTGTGGGATATGCGACGGTCATTGCACAGGCAGTATCTTCCGTGCTGATTGTCCGGGCCTTAATTAAAACAGATGATATTTACCAGCTGGTTCCGCAAAAGATCCGGATAGACAAGAGGATGATGGTCCGCATTTTAAAGCTTGGCATTCCCAGCGGAATCCAGCAATCCATTATTTCCCTGTCCAATGTTATTGTTCAGGCGAACGTCAACAGCTATGGCGCCGCTGCGATGGCAGGTTTCGGCGCTTACAGTAAAGTCGATGGATTTGCCATGCTCCCCCTCCAAAGCTTCTGTATGGCTGCTACCACCTTTACAGGGCAGAACATCGGGGCAAGGAAGCCGAAGCGGGTAAAACAGGGAATGTTTCAGGGTATTGCCATTAGTATGGCTTATACGGCAATCATATCAATCATTTTGTATTTAAATGCAAAGCATATCCTTAAGATCTTTTCACCGGATCAGGATGTCATTTCCTATGGGTATTCCACCATGCTCATACTCCTTCCGTTTTACTGGACTTTAGCCATTCATCAGATTTTAATGGGCAGTATACGGGGCAGCGGGCGGACTATGGTTTCCATGCTCATCGGTGTGGGAAACATGTGTATTCTGCGCATGATCTACATCAATCTGCTGGTACCATTTTTCCCCAGTTTTGGAGCAGTCATGTGGTGTTATCCTATAACATGGATCACTACCATGCTCATGGACTGCATTTACAGCTTAAAAGCCAGGTGGATACCAAAGGACACCGATCAATAGATAGGAGATAAAAGAGATGAAACACGGATATATCCGGGTTGCCGCGGCAACCCCTGATGTAAAAGTAGCAGACCCGGAATTTAACAGGGAACGGATCTGTGAACAGATAAAAGAAGGAATTGAAAATCATGTAAAGCTCATGGTGTTTCCGGAGCTTTGCCTGACCGCCTATACCTGCGGCGATTTATTCGGACAGGATGCCCTGTTAAAAAAGGCAAAAAAAGAGCTGAAAGAGATCTTAAAAGCAACAAGGGGCCATGATCTTCTCTGTTTTATCGGCATGCCCTGGGAACAGGGCGGAAAGCTTTATAATACTGCTGTGGCCCTTCAGAACGGAAAAATCCTTGGGATCGTGCCAAAGACATGTCTGCCCAATTATTCGGAATTTTACGAGCTGCGGTATTTCCAGCCGGGGAACGAAATTCCGGTGATGGTAAAATGGGAGGAGACTCAAATTCCCATGGGAGCCAATCTTCTTTTTGCATGTGAGACCATTCCCCAGCTTATTGTGGCAGCTGAGGTGTGTGAGGATGCGTGGGTTCCCGATCCGCCGTCCATCCGCCATGCCATTGCAGGAGCCACGGTGATCGCAAACTGCTCTGCCAGTGATGAGACCACGGGAAAGGATATTTACCGGAGAAGTCTTATTACGGGCCATTCCGCCAGTCTGGTATGCGGCTACATCTATGCCAATGCAGGAGAGGGAGAATCTACTCAGGATTTAGTGTTCGGAGGCCAGAATCTGATCACGGAAAACGGTTCCCTCCTTGCGGAATCCAAACGCTTTGGAAATGAAACCGTATACGGGGACATGGACTTAGAACGGCTGGTTCATGAAAGACGCCGGATGACCACCTTTCCTGCGGCCAACCACAAAGATTATATGGTGATTCCCTTCCAAATGAAGAAAGAAGAACTGGAGTTAAAACGATTCATTGATCCAAGGCCGTTTGTCCCGGACAATGAGGAGGAAAGAAACCGAAGGTGTGAGGAGATCCTCTCCATCCAGGCCATGGGATTAAAAAAGAGGCTTGCCCATACCGGCTGTAAGCATGCGGTTGTGGGAATTTCCGGGGGGCTTGATTCCACGCTGGCCCTTCTTGTGACGGTCCGTGCCTTTGATATGCTGGAGATCCCAAGGGAGCAGATCCATGGGGTGACCATGCCCTGCTTTGGAACAACAGACCGGACGTATCAGAACGCCTGCACCCTGACTAAGACCCTTGGAGCAGAGCTTACAGAGGTGAACATCAGGGAAGCCGTAACTCTTCATTTCCGGGATATCGGACAGGACAGCGATGTTCACGATATAACCTATGAAAATTCCCAGGCAAGAGAGAGAACCCAGGTACTGATGGATATGGCAAACCGGTTAAACGGAATGGTCATTGGAACAGGGGACATGTCTGAGCTGGCTCTTGGCTGGGCCACCTATAACGGGGACCATATGTCCATGTACGGAGTCAATGCTTCGGTACCAAAGACACTGGTCCGCCATTTAGTCCGCTATTATGCGGACACCTGCGGGGAAGAGGCCTTAAGCAGTGTGCTGTTTGATGTTCTGGATACGCCTGTAAGTCCGGAGCTTCTTCCGCCAAAGGGAGGGGAGATTGCCCAGAAAACAGAGGATCTTGTAGGGCCATATGAGCTTCATGATTTCTTCCTTTACCAGATTTTAAGGTTTGGCTGCAGGCCGGAAAAGGTTTACCGCATGGCGGTTTATGCTTTTTCAGGACATTATGAGAAAGAAGTCATTTTAAAATGGTTAAAGGTATTTTACCGCAGATTTTTCAGCCAGCAGTTTAAGCGTTCCTGCATGCCGGACGGGCCCAAGGTGGGTTCCGTTGCAGTTTCCCCCAGAGGAGATTTGCGCATGCCAAGCGATGCTGTGAGCCGCCTGTGGCTTGAAGAACTGGAAAACTTATAAAAGAGAGGTACGTTATGATAACCAGCAGCGCCAATGCAAGGGTAAAGCATGTAATGAACTTATCAAAGAAGGCCAAAGCCAGAAAGACAAGCGGCCTCTTTGTGGCGGAAGGCCTTCGCATGTTTAAGGAAATTCCGGCGGACAGGATTGACAGCCTCTTTGTATCGGAAGGGTTTTTAAGGGATGAAGCCCATAAAAAGCTTTTGTCCGGAATGAAATACGAAGTTGTTTCGGAAGATGTGTTTAAGATCATGTCAGATACCCAGACGCCTCAGGGGATTTTAGCCCTTGTCAGACAGTATGACTACAGGGCAGAGGATTTGCTGGCAGCTCCCGGCCCTGCCTTTTTGATGGTTCTGGAAAACATCCAGGATCCGGGCAATCTTGGAACGATTTTAAGGGCAGGAGAAGGAGCCGGGGTCACCGGCGTGCTCATGAGCGATGCCACGGCAGACATTTATAACCCGAAGGTTATCAGGTCCACCATGGGCTCCATCTTCCGCGTTCCCTTTGCATATACGGAAGATCTTCCCGCCTCTTTAAAGGCTTTAAAAGCCGGTGGGATCAGACTGTATGCGGCACATTTAAATGGCAGGAATAATTATGAAAAAGAGGATTATACTGTTGATACAGGGTTTTTAGTGGGAAACGAAGCAAACGGTCTGACAGAGGGGACGGCAGTCCTGGCGGATGCCTATGTGAAGATCCCCATGAAAGGAAAGGTGGAGTCTTTAAACGCGGCAGTGGCGGCTTCTGTGCTGATGTTTGAAGCTGCCAGACAGCGGCGGATATAATCGTCAGAAAATTGTAAGGCTTTTTACAGGCTGAAATGTTGAGAAATACTGGAACATATAGTATGATAGTAGTAGTGAAGCCATGCGCTTTTTTGAAATATGTTCTATTTGCCGGATTATAAACGGCATGGAGGAACTGTAACGTATGTCAACGGATAGATTTGCCGGGCAGCTTTGCCTATAATGGCAGGGAAGGGGAATGATGAGATGGCAGCAGTCTATTGGCTTATTGCATTTGTAGTGCTTCTGGGAATTGAAGCTATGACCATGGCTCTGACGACCATATGGTTTGCGGGAGGAGCACTGGTTGCATTTGTGCTGGCACTGTTTGGAATCAATATCCAGGTGCAGCTGGCGGTATTTGTAATTGTATCCTTTGTTCTTTTGTTTTTTACCAGGCCTTTTGCCTTAAAGTATGTAAACCGGAACACGGTAAAAACCAATATGGATAGTCTGATCGGAAAAAGTGCCAGAGTCACGGCCACGATCAACAACACAGAGGGAAAAGGTGCTGCGGTCTTAAACGGCCAGGAATGGACGGCCAGAGCACTGGAAGATGACAGGATATATCCGGTGGGCACTATGGTTGAAGTGAAAGAAATCAGAGGCGTAAAATTAATTGTGAGTGAGAATCAGGAGGAAGCATAGTATGGGAGCAATTGGATTTTCAGCGGTCATTATTATATTAATTGTTATTCTGGCATTATTGTCATCTTGTATCAGGATCGTTCCCCAGGCACAGGCCCTGGTTGTAGAGCGTTTGGGAGCGTTTTTGGAAACATGGTCCGTGGGTGTTCATATTAAGATGCCTCTCCTTGACCGGGTGGCTAAAAGAGTCAATTTAAAAGAGCAGGTGGCGGATTTCCCGCCTCAGCCGGTTATCACCAAGGATAACGTTACCATGAGAATCGATACGGTCGTATTTTTCCAGATTACAGACCCGAAGCTTTATGCTTACGGTGTGGAAAATCCCATCATGGCTATTGAGAATCTGACGGCTACGACCCTGCGTAATATCATCGGTGATTTAGAGCTGGATCAGACACTGACCTCAAGAGAGACGATCAACGCGAAGATGAGAGAGACCCTTGATATTGCCACTGACCCGTGGGGAATCAAGGTAAACCGTGTAGAGCTTAAGAACATCATGCCTCCGGCAGCGATTCAGGATGCCATGGAGAAGCAGATGAAGGCAGAGCGTGAGCGCCGTGAAGCCATCTTAAGGGCGGAAGGAGAGAAGAAATCCACCGTTCTTGTGGCAGAAGGAAAGAAAGAATCCGCCATTCTTGACGCGGAAGCTGAAAAGCAGGCGGCAATCCTTCGCGCAGAGGCAGAGAAAGAAAAACGGATCCGTGAGGCAGAAGGCCAGGCGGAAGCAATCTTAAAGATTCAGCAGGCCAATGCGGATGGAATCCGTATGATCAAGGAAGCCGGTGCGGACCATTCGGTTTTAGTTATTAAGAGCCTGGAGGCATTTAAGGCGGTTGCTGACGGCAAGGCGACCAAGATTATTATTCCTTCCGAGATTCAGAGTATGGCCGGGCTGGTTTCTTCCATTACGGAGATCTCCAAGAATCCGGAGGAATAATTTCCTTAAGCTATCAATATACCGCAGCAGGGGGCAGATGCCCTCTTGCTGCGTTTTTGGCATAATTTAAACGCAGGCTGCGAGGTAGCCTGCGTTAATGAGCAAGTAGCAAAGCGGATTGCGAATGTCCGCTTTACTCCCCATGAATCAGGCTTAGGAGGGGCTTATGGAACTGAAACTGGATTTAAACAGGGAGTATGGACTGGTGCTGGAAGGCGGAGGTGCCAAGGGGGCTTATCAGATCGGCGCATGGAAGGCTCTAAGAGAGGCTGGGGTAAAGATCAAGGGAGTTGCAGGTGTTTCCGTTGGATCTTTAAACGGGGCTCTCATTTGCATGGATGATCTGGAACGGGCGGAAAAGATATGGAAGAACATTGAGTATTCCCGGGTCATGGCGGTAAACGATGAGACCATAAAGGCGTTAAGGGAAAGGGATTTTAAGTCCTTAAATCTTCAGGAGCTGATAAGCAGCGGATTCCAGATCTTAAAGGATGGAGGGTTTGACATCACTCCTTTAAGAAATCTCATTGAAGAAGTGGTGGGAGATGAGGAAAAGATCAGAAACTCGGACAGAGAGCTTTATACCGTAACCTATTCGGTTTCTGACAGGAAAGAACTGGCTGAGGACATCAGAAACAGCGAAGCAGGAACCATCAAGGATATGCTACTTGCCAGTGCCTATTTTCTGGCTTTTAAAAATGAGAAGCTGGGAGGAAAGCGGTATATGGATGGAGGAGGAGTCAACAATGTTCCCATTAACGTGCTCCTGGATCACGGATATGAAGATATTATTGTGCTCCGCATCTACGGCCTTGGTCTTGATAAAGAGCGGGTCACGGAGATCCCGGAAGGGATCCGGGTTTACCACATCGCTCCAAGGCAGGATCTTGGGGGAATCCTGGAGTTTGATAAAAAACAGGCCAGAAAAAACATGACCTTGGGATATTTTGATGCAAAAAGGTTCTTATATGGCCTTTGCGGGCGTATTTATTATATTGATGCACCTAATACGGAACCTTATTACTTCGATAAAATGATGTCGGAACTTGAGTTTTTTAAAATATATATGCAGGACACATTAAATGAGGAGGGGATGGCGGCTCTGACGGGATACCGGGCATTTACGGAAAGGCTGTTTCCCAGGCTGGCAGGGGAGTTTAAGCTGAAGGAGGACTGGGATTACAAGGATATGTACCTGGGACTTTTGGAGGATATGGCAAAGCGCCTAAAGGTCAAACGCTTTCAAATATACACGGTGGATGAGCTGATGGGAGAGATCAGAAAGAAGTTCCGGTCCCTTGACAAGGGAAAGCCGTTACAGCAGGATGATAAGAAATAAAAAAAGTATTGCATAACTATACGTAATATACTATAATAATGTATAAAAATACAACCAGAAAAGCGGAGGATGCAATATGAACTTAAAAGGAAGAAATTTTATCACATTAAAGGATTACTCACCGGAAGAAATCGGATACTTGCTGGACTTAGCTGCCAGCTTAAAAGCCAAGAAAAAACAGGGGATCACAGGAACTTCCCTGAAAGGAAAAAATATTGCCCTTATTTTTGAAAAGCCATCCACCCGCACCAGATGTTCCTTTGTGGTTGCTGCAGTGGATGAGGGCGCCCACCCGGAGTATCTGGGTAAAGATGATATCCAGCTGGGACACAAG
This sequence comes from Lacrimispora indolis DSM 755, assembly GCF_000526995.1. Classification (NCBI taxonomy): domain Bacteria; kingdom Bacillati; phylum Bacillota; class Clostridia; order Lachnospirales; family Lachnospiraceae; genus Lacrimispora; species Lacrimispora indolis. The sequence continues at coordinate 4,295,155 of NZ_AZUI01000001.1, forward strand.
GAAAGCGTGGAAGATACGGCAAGAGTTTTGGGAAGGGTATTTGACGGGATCGAATTCCGCGGATTCAAGCATAAGACCGTGGAAGACTTGGCAAAATATGCAGGTGTTCCGGTATGGAACGGACTGACCGATGATTATCATCCGACACAGATCCTGGCAGATCTTCTCACCATGAAAGAACATTTCGGTTATCTGAAAGGACTTCGTTTCGTATATGCAGGGGATGGACGCAATAACATGGCCAACAGCCTGATGATCGGAATGAGCAAAATGGGCGTTCATTTTACCATCCTGGCACCTAAGAGCCTGTGGCCCAGGGAGGACCTGGTGGAATTATGCCAGGGTTATGCAAAGGAAAGCGGAAGTACCATCACGCTCACAGAGGATACGGATGCGGTTAAGGCTGCTGATACCATTTACACCGACGTGTGGTGTTCCATGGGAGAAGAGGACAAGGCTGCCCAGCGAATTGCTCTTTTAAAGCCTTATCAGGTAAATAAGGAGCTGATGGAAAAAACAGGTAAAGACACTACCATATTCATGCACTGCCTGCCGGCTGTCAAAGGGAATGAAGTGACAGAGGAGGTTTTTGAATCCGGTGCATCTGTGGTATTTGACGAAGCAGAAAACAGAATGCATACCATTAAGGCGGTAATGGTGGCAACGTTAGGAGAGTAGAACATGTATATACAGGAACGAGGAAGAAGTTTGAGAAATGCTTCCATGGTGGTGGATATCCTCCATATTGTGGTGGGAATCCTGATCGTAGTGCTGGCAGTCATATCATTTTTAAGTCCGGAAGACCATATGCTTTTGTTTCCGGCAATATTTTTCCTGGCCGGCGCGCTTAACCTGGTCAACGGAGTCTATAAAATCAGGCTCAGCGGAAGGGAAAAAAAGAAGAAGGCAGCGGGTATGGCGGTCCTTCTGTTCGGGATCCTTTTAACCGTCCTTACCGTGATCAGTGCGGTGAGCGTCTGGTGGGGGTGATGTCGTTGAAAACAGAGATCCTGAAGCTGCTTAAAGAAAGCGACGGCTACTTATCCGGGCAGGAGCTGTGCCAACGCTTCGGCGTTTCCAGGACTGCAATCTGGAAAGCCATTCGTCAGCTTGAAGAAGAAGGGTATGAAATTGAGGCGGTTAGAAATAAAGGGTACCATTTCATCGGTTCTTGTGATATAATGACGAAAACAGAGATAGAAAGCTGCATTAAAGGAACATTCGGCAGGAAGGTGGAATACCACGAGGCCATTGATTCCACCAATGTAAGAGCCAGGCGTCTGGCAGAGGAAGGAGCATCCAGTGGAACGTTAGTTGTGTCGGACTGCCAGAATGCAGGCAGGGGCAGAAGAGGGCGTACCTGGGTATCCCCTTCCGGAAAGAATATATTTATGAGCCTGATCTTAAGGCCGGACATTCTTCCTTCCTCGGCTTCCATGATAACGCTGGTGGCGGCCCTGGCGGTTTATGACGGGATAAAGAACGTGACAGGTCTTGCTGCAGGCATCAAGTGGCCTAACGACATTGTGGCAAACGGGAAAAAACTGTGCGGTATTTTGACGGAAATGAGCGCTGAACTGGAAGGGATCCACTATGTGGTAGTAGGGATCGGTATCAATGTCAATATGGAGGAATTTCCTGATGAGGTCAATCGGACGGCTACCTCCCTGCTCCTGGAAACAGGGGGAAAAGTGGGAAGAAGCAGGCTGATTGCCGCTATTATGGAGGCTTTTGAACAATATTATGAAGAATTTATCAGCCAGGGTGATTTATCCGGGCTGATAAGTGTCTATAATAAACATATGGCCAATGCAGGAAAAGAAGTGAAAGTCCTGGATAAGTCAGGTGATTATATTGGCAAGGCTCTGGGAATTAATGAAAAAGGAGAGCTTCTTGTGGAAGTGGAACCGGGAGAGGTAAGACATGTGATTTCTGGAGAGGTATCTGTCCGGGGAATCTATGGATATGTGTGATGAAGAACCATTCGCTTTACGATAAGTTACAGGCTTTAGAGCCAAAGGAAAAAGAACTGGATATAAGTGAGCGCTTAAGAGCCATGGAGCGCCCTCTTTTATCCTGGTACGGAGAGCACGCCAGGGCGTTACCCTGGCGGGACCGTCCGGAACCATACCGGGTGTGGATATCGGAGATCATGCTCCAGCAGACAAGAGTGGAGGCTGTAAAGCCTTATTTTGAGCATTTTATGGAGGCCTTGCCCGGAATCCGGGATCTGGCAGCAGTATCGGAAGACCGGTTGCTCAAACTCTGGGAAGGCCTGGGCTATTACAGCAGGGCAAAAAATTTAAAGAGAACAGCAGAGCTTCTTGTAGAGCAGTACGGCGGAGAGCTTCCGGCGTCCTACGAGGAGCTTAAAAAGCTTCCGGGGATCGGGTCCTATACCGCAGGGGCTATTTGCTCCATAGCCTTTGGAATCCCTGTTCCTGCAGTGGATGGCAATGTGTTACGGGTGGTTTCCAGGGTGACGGGCAGCAGGGAAGATATTTTAAAGCAGCAGGTCAAACGCCGTATGGAAGAAGACTTAAGGGCCGTCATGCCGGAAGGAGCAGCCAGTGCTTATAACCAGGGGCTTATTGAGATCGGAGCGATTGTCTGTGTGCCCAATGGGCAGCCCCTGTGCGGACAATGTCCCCTGGCTTCCATCTGCGTTGCCAGGAAAAAGGGGCTTACCGGTGAGATTCCGGTGAAAACACCTAAAAAGGCCCGCAGGGCAGAGGATAAGACGGTGATGCTTCTGTGGCAGAATGGGCGGATCGCCATTCGTAAGCGGGAAGACACCGGGCTTTTGGCTTCTCTTTACGAGTTCCCCAATATGGAGGGACACTTGGAAGAGGCGGCGCTGCTCACCCGGCTGGGAGTGAAGACAGCTGTAATAACATCCCTTCCTGCCGCAAAGCATGTGTTCAGCCATGTGGAATGGCATATGATAGGATTTCGCGTTGAACTTGAAGAACGGCCGGCCGGAGACTTTTTGTGGGTCACTGTAGAGGACTTAAAGAAAAATTATTCCCTGCCAGGTGCATTTAAAGCGTATACAAAATTGATCAGGTGATATAATGAAAAAGATTCTTTTTATATTTAATCCCCGTTCAGGGAAAGCTCAGATCAGGAATAAGCTGATGGATATCCTGGATATTTTTACAAAGGCAGGTTATGAACTGTCGGTCCATGTAACCCAGCGGTGCGGCGATGCAATGGAAGCTGCTGCGGCGTATGGAGGCAGCGCTGATCTGGTGGTGTGCAGCGGTGGAGACGGGACCTTAAATGAAACCATAAGCGGTCTTATGAAATTGGACCATTTCCCGGATTTAGGGTATATTCCCGCCGGTTCCACCAATGATTTTGCTTCCAGCTTAAAAATTTCCAAAAATATGGTAAGGGCAGCTGAATCGGCGGTTTACGGCGAACCCTTTCCCATTGATATCGGCTGTTTCTGCGAGGACAGGCATTTTGTATATATTGCAGCTTTCGGAGCTTTTACAGAGGTATCCTATTTAACTCCTCAGGATAAGAAGAATGTTCTGGGGCATCAGGCCTATATGCTGGAAGGCATGAAGAGCCTGGCTTCCATAAAGTCCTACGTGATGCGGGTTGAGTGTGAGGAACTGACTCTGGAAGGTGAGTTTATTTTCGGCATGATAACCAACACCATAAGCGTGGGAGGTTTTAAAGGGCTTGTGGCACAGGATGTAGCTCTTGACGACGGTGAGTTTGAAGTGCTGTTAATCCGAACGCCCAAGACGCCACTGGATCTGACCAACATCATTAACTACATGTTTCTGAAGGAAGAACCTAACGAATACGTCCATAAATTTCGGACAAGGTCTTTGAGAGTTCTCTCGGAAGAGCCTATTGACTGGGTATTAGATGGAGAATTCGGCGGGACCAGGAGGGAAGTTAATATCATAAATTTAAAGAAACAAATCCGGATTATGAGAAAAGTGACGAAAAAACAATAAAGCTGTTTTTTTGGAAGAAATATGTTGAAATATGTATTCCGGTAGTATATAATGAAAAGTTGTGTGAGCTTTATGTATACCTCTTAGCGAAAGGACGTTATTAAGTGGAAAAGGATAATTTTTTAGATAAGCTGGGAAAACTTGTCGAACTTGCAAAAACGAAGCACAATGCTTTGGATGTAACGGAGATTAATAACTTCTTTATGGGGGAAGAACTGACAACCGAGCAAATGGATCAGATTTATACGTACCTGGAGAATCGCGGCGTAGACGTGATTCCGGTCATTGATGATTCCGTTTTAACTGATGATGCGCTCATGTCAGACGACCTGCTTTTAGATGATGATCTTGATGACAGCTTTATAAAGGATGTAGATGAGGAAGATATAGATCTTGACGCCATTGACTTATTGGAGGGCATTGGAACGGAAGATCCTGTCCGCATGTACTTAAAGGAAATTGGCACGGTACCACTTTTGAACGCAGAGGAAGAACTGCGCCTTGCTAAGAGAAAAGCGGATGGTGATGATGATGCCAAAGAGCGCTTGATCGAAGCAAATCTGCGCCTTGTAGTCAGCATTGCAAAGCGCTACACAGGCCGCGGCATGAGTTTCCTTGATCTGGTTCAGGAAGGGAATTTAGGCCTTATTAAAGGTGTTGAAAAATTTGATTATACAAAAGGGTATAAATTAAGTACATATGCTACTTGGTGGATACGGCAGTCTGTAACCAGAGCTCTTGCAGATCAGGCCAGAACAATCCGTGTGCCTGTGCATATGGTTGAAACGATTAATAAAATGTCCAAGATGCAGAGAAAACTGACCCTTGAGCTTGGATACGAGCCGTCTGTGATTGAGCTGGCAGAAGCCCTTGACATGTCTGAGGACAAGGTCATGGAAATCATGCAGATAGCCAGAGAACCTGCATCCCTTGAAACGCCCATTGGTGAAGAGGATGATTCCAATTTGGGAGACTTTGTGGCCGATAACAATGTGGTGACTCCGGAAGGCAATGTGGAGTCCGTTATGCTGAGAGAACATATTGATGCTCTGCTTGGAGATTTAAAAGAGAGGGAGCGTCAGGTGATCGTGCTCAGGTTCGGACTGGAGGATGGCCATCCCCGAACACTGGAAGAAGTGGGAAAAGAGTTCAATGTTACCCGTGAGCGTATCAGGCAGATAGAAGCAAAAGCCCTTAGAAAGCTTAGAAATCCTGTCCGCAGCAAACGGATCAGGGATTTCCTATAGGAAACAGGAGGCGTGGCAGGCTACTGCAGACGCCTTTTTGTGATTGGAACGCAGCAGGCTGCATTCATGCCCGGTGAAGCGGGGCAAGGCCTCCCCGGCACTGTCGGGGACGCTGTGAGCAGGCAGCAGAACGGAGGGGCTGACCCTTGGTCATTGCCAATGTCCGCTTTGCAATAGCAGGGAAGGAGCTACCATGAACCAGAGGAATTATCAGAAGGAATTGGATCAGGTCATTGCAGGATTGGAGGAAGAGGGAAAGGTCCCCAGACTGCTTTTGCACAGTTGCTGTGCGCCGTGCAGCAGCTATGTGCTGGAATATTTGTCCCGCTATTTTGAAATAACCGTGTATTTCTATAATCCCAATATATACCCGCCGGAGGAATACAAAAGGCGGGTAAAAGAGCAGGAAAGGCTCATTTCGTCCATGCATTTTATCCATCCCGTTACCATGGAAACAGGGGCCTATGAGCCGGATGAATTTTACCGGATGGCAAGAGGCCTGGAACATGAACCGGAAGGCGGAAACAGGTGCTTTAAATGCTATGAGCTTCGCCTTCAGGAGGCGGCAAAGGTTGCTCAGGCCGGACGTTTTGACTACTTTACTACCACTCTCTCCATAAGCCCTTTAAAGAATGCAGGCAAGCTCAATGAGATCGGAGAGAAGCTGGCCAGGGAGTACCGGGTTGCTTATCTGCCTTCTGATTTTAAGAAAAAGAACGGATATAAGCGGTCTGTAGAGCTTTCTGGAGAGTACGGCCTTTACCGGCAGGATTACTGCGGCTGTGTCTATTCCCAGAAGGAAAGACAGGCTCTTTCCAAGACCTCCTAGGCAGGATATTTCCTTTGGAAAATATGCAAAAGACATATGGTTTGTCTTGACACAAATTGGATATTGTAATAGAATTAACTGCAAGGAGTATAAAAAAATTGAGGATAAAGGAGAAAATCTTATGTTATCAAAAACACTGACCGTAGTAAATCCATCCGGACTTCATTTAAGACCAGCAGGGGTGCTGTCACAAACAGCTATGAAATTTAAATCCGATGTAATCATCGAGCACGGAGAGAAGAGGATCGTGGCTAAAAGCGTGTTAAACGTTATGGCAGCCGGAATTAAGTGCGGAACAGAGATCAAATTGATCTGTGACGGCGAAGATGAGGCAGCTGCAATGAAGACCATGACAGAAGCAATTGAAAGCGGTCTTGGAGAGATGTAATTTCGTTTTTTATTTATGAAAGAAAATTGTATAAGCCCTGGGAAGATGATTCCCAGGGCTTTTTCTATGGAAAAAAAGCGTAATATAGGGCGCTGGCAGCAGAAAAGTTTTGAAAATGAATCGAAGACTTAACTATTAAAGGCTAGAACTTCAAAAAATTAGAAGTTTGTTCCAGGTTTTTTAATTGCCGGCTTAATTGTGTGATATCATGAGATAAAAAGCTGTTTACAGTTATAATTTTGAGAATATATTATTTGAAATACATTATAGTCGAATTATCTGACAATTGCCAAATAAAATTTATTTACAAGAGGGAAAAAATGTAGTATTATCAACTAAAATTTACTGCTATGCGTTAGTACTCAAAAGCAAAGGAAAGGAAGAGATTATGGATATGAGTTTAAAATCCCCCAATAAGACAGCGTTGCCGGGGCTGTATGATCCCCGCTTTGAACATGATAACTGCGGCATTGGAGCGGTTGCCAATATAAAAGGCATAAAGACTCACAAGACAGTGGAGCAGGCTCTTCATATCGTAGAAAATCTGGAACACCGTGCCGGAAAGGATGCGGAAGGAAAGACAGGAGACGGAGTGGGAATCATGCTTCAGATCTCTCATAAATTTTTTAAAAAGGTAACAAAGCCCTTAGGCATTGAGCTTGGAGAGGAGCGGGAATACGGTGTGGGAATGTTTTTCTTCCCTCAGGATGAGCTTGCCAGAAACCAGGCCAAAAAGATGTTTGAGATCATTGTAAAGAAGGAAGGCCTTGAATTTTCGGGCTGGAGAGATGTGCCCATTCATCCGGAGCTGATCGGCGCAAAGGCGGTGGACTGTATGCCCTGCATTGCCCAGGGCTTTGTAAAGAAGCCGGCAGATACAGCCAGGGGACTGGAGTTTGACAGGAAGCTTTATGTTTCAAGGCGGATCTTTGAACAGAGCAACGACAATACCTATGTGGTTTCCTTAAGCAGCAGAACCATTGTTTATAAGGGCATGTTCCTGGTGAAGGAGCTTAGAAAGTTTTTTACGGATCTACAGGATAAGGACTATGAATCAGCCATTGCAGTGGTCCATTCCCGGTTCAGCACCAACACCAACCCCAGCTGGATGAGAGCCCATCCCAACCGCCTCATCGTACATAACGGCGAGATCAATACCATTCGCGGGAATGTAGACAAGATGATGGCAAGAGAAGAGAACATGGAATCCGAGTACTTCCGGTATGACATGCACAAGGTCCTTCCTATCATCAATCAGGAAGGTTCGGACTCCGCCATGCTTGACAATGCGCTGGAATTTATGATGATGAGCGGAATGGATCTTCCTCTGTCTGTCATGGTGACCATTCCGGCACCATGGGAACATGACAAATCCATGTCCCAGGAGATCAAGGACTTTTACCGTTACTATGCGACCATGATGGAGCCCTGGGATGGCCCGGCCTCTATCGTGTTCAGCGACGGTGACCTGGTTGGCGCTGTTTTAGACCGTAACGGCCTTCGTCCTTCCAGATATTACATTACTGATGATGACCAGATGATCCTGGCTTCCGAAGTAGGAGCCATTGACATTGAACAGAGTCATGTGGTGAGAAAAGAGCGCCTTCGTCCAGGCAAGATGCTTCTCATTGATACGGTGAAGGGCTGCCTGATCAGCGATGAGGAATTAAAAGAATATTATGCGGCACGCCAGCCTTACGGAGAATGGCTGGATTCCAATTTAATTGAGCTGAAGGAGCTGCCGATCCCCAATAAGGGGGTTCCTGCCATGAGCAAGGAGGAAAGGGCGAAGCTGCAGAAGACATATGGTTATACCTATGAGGAATACAAGACAATGATCCTCCCCATGGCTTTGAACGGGGCGGAAGCGGTTTCCGCCATGGGAGTTGACAGTCCTCTGGCAGTTTTAAGCAAAAAGCACCAGCCTCTGTTTAACTATTTTAAACAGCTCTTTGCACAGGTTACCAATCCGCCCATTGACTCCATCCGTGAGGAGATCGTCACTTCTACCACTGTTTATGTAGGCGAGGAAGGAAATATCCTGGAAGAAGAAGCGGAAAACTGCAAAATATTGAAGGTGAATAACCCTATTCTTACCTGTACGGACATATTAAAGATTAAAAATATGAAAAGGTCTGGCTTTAAGGTAGAGGTGATCCCCATTACCTACTATAAAAACACTTCCCTGGAAAAAGCCATTGACAGGCTGTTTTTGGAGGCAGACCGGGTTCACCGGGATGGGGCAAATATCATTATCCTGTCTGACCGGGATATTGACGAAAACCATGTGCCCATTCCATCCCTCCTTGCTGTATCGGCTCTTCAGCAGCATCTGGTGAAGACGAAGAAAAGGACTTCCGTGGCCCTTATACTGGAAAGCGGGGAACCAAGGGAAGTGCATCACTTTGCAACCCTTTTGGGATACGGAGCCTGTGCCATCAATCCTTACCTTGCCCAGGAGTCCATCCGTACGCTCATTGAAAACGGCATGCTGGATAAGGATTATTATGCTGCCGTGGAAGATTACAATGCAGCAGTTCTTCATGGCATCGTGAAGATCGCTTCCAAAATGGGGATATCAACCATACAGTCCTATCAGGGGGCTCAGATTTTTGAAGCCATCGGCATTTCAAAGAAGGTTGTGGACAAATATTTTACGGATACGGTAAGCAGGGTGGAAGGTGTTGCCCTGGAAGATATTGCAAATGACGTGGATGTTCTGCACTCGGCAGCCTTTGATCCCCTTGGCCTTGACGTGGATTTAACTCTGGACAGCGTTGGAAGCCATAAGGAACGGGCGGGGCAGGAGGAGCACTTATACAATCCTGTTACCATCCATCTCCTTCAGGAAGCGGCCAGAACCGGAAGCTACGAGGTATTTAAAGAATATTCTCATGCCTTAACCGGGGAGGGACAGACGGTTAATTTAAGGAGCCTTCTGGACTTTGATTATTCCAAGTCTAAAGAAATTCCGGTGGAAGAAGTGGAAAGCGAAGAATCCATTGTGAAACGGTTTAAAACGGGAGCAATGTCCTACGGTTCCATTTCCCAGGAAGCACACGAAACTCTGGCCATCGCCATGAATCGGATTCACGGCAAATCCAACAGCGGTGAGGGCGGTGAAAGCTTAGAACGTCTGATACCTGGAACCGATGGTATAAACCGCTGTTCCGCCATCAAGCAGGTGGCTTCCGGGCGCTTTGGTGTGACTTCCAGGTACTTGGTCAGCGCCAAGGAGATTCAGATCAAGATGGCCCAGGGGGCAAAGCCCGGAGAAGGAGGCCAGCTTCCAGGAGGAAAGGTATATCCATGGGTGGCTAAGACCAGGCATTCAACCACAGGCGTAGGTCTCATTTCTCCTCCGCCTCACCATGATATTTACTCCATTGAGGATCTGGCCCAGCTGATTTATGACCTGAAAAATTCCAATACCAATGCCAGGATCTCCGTTAAGCTGGTTTCTGAGGCAGGTGTGGGTACGGTTGCGGCAGGCGTTGCAAAGGCAGGCGCCCAGGTGATCCTGATTTCCTCCTTTGACGGAGGGACAGGTGCGGCTCCGAGAAACTCCATTTATAATGCAGGGCTTCCATGGGAGCTTGGCGTGGCCGAGGCCCATCAGACCCTGATCATGAACGGGCTGCGGGATAAGGTGATTCTGGAGACTGACGGGAAATTGATGACGGGGAGGGATGTTGCCATTGCCTGTATGCTGGGTGCAGAGGAGTTTGGCTTTGCCACGGCTCCCCTTGTGACCATGGGCTGCGTCATGATGAGAGTCTGTAATTTAGACACCTGTCCGGTGGGAATTGCAACTCAGAACCCGGAGCTTCGGAAGCGTTTTAAGGGAAAGCCGGAGTATGTGATCAATTTCATGCATTTCATTGCCAAAGAGCTTCGGGAATATATGGCAAAGCTTGGCATCCATACTGTAGATGAGCTTGTAGGAAGGACTGATTTATTAAGGAAGAAAGACAATATTCCTTCTGAAAGAGCCAAAAAGGTAGATTTTTCCGCTATTCTGGGAAATGCCTATGCAGGACAGAAGCTTCTGGGATACGGCAAGAAACAGGTCTATGATTTTGAACTGGCTAAAACCATGGATGAAAAGATTATACTTAAAAAATTAAAAGATGCTCTGCTGGCAGGCCAGAAAAAGAGCCTTCATATTGATGTTTCCAATACGGACCGCGCATTGGGTACCATATTTGGTTCGGAAATCACCAGGCTTTATCCTGAAGGTCTTGCCGAGGATACCTTTACCATCAACTGTACAGGCAGCGGCGGCCAGAGCTTTGGAGCATTTATTCCAAGGGGCCTTACCTTAGAGCTGGTGGGAGACAGCAATGATTACTTTGGAAAGGGGCTTTCCGGCGGCAAGCTGGTGGTTTATCCGCCTCAAGGCGTCAAGTTTAAGGCTGAGGACAACATTGTAATCGGAAATGTAGCCTTATACGGCGCAACCAGCGGAAAGGCTTTTATCTGCGGAATCGCAGGGGAACGCTTCTGTGTCCGGAACTCGGGCGCAACCGCTGTAGTAGAAGGCGTGGGAGACCATGGCTGTGAATATATGACAGGCGGGCGCGTGGTGGTGCTGGGATCTACCGGTAAGAATTTTGCTGCAGGAATGAGCGGCGGCATCGCCTATGTGCTGGATGAAAAGAGGGATTTTTATAAGAGACTCAATAAGGAAATGGTATCCTTTGAAGAGGTCACCAATAAATATGATGTCCTTGAACTTAAGGAAATGATCAAGGAACATGTGGCTTACACCAATTCCGCAAAGGGAAAAGAGATCCTTGATAACTTTGGAGAATATCTGCCCAGGTTTAAAAAAGTCATGCCCCACGATTACAGGCGTATGATGAACACCATCGTCCTGATGGAGGAAAAGGGATTGAGCAGTGAACAGGCACAGATTGAGGCATTTTATGCCAACACAAAAAAGTAAGGAGGAGCGGAAATGGGAAAGCCAACAGGATTTTTAGAATACAGCAGAAAAACGGGAAAAACGGTAGATCCCAAGGCTCGTATAAAAAATTATAACGAGTTCCATCTGCCTCTTTCCGAAAAAGAACAAAAATGCCAGGGTGCCCGCTGCATGGACTGCGGCGTCCCATTCTGCCAGTCCGGTGTGATTTTAAAGGGAATGGTTTCCGGCTGTCCCCTTAATAATCTGATCCCGGAATGGAATGAGCTTGTGTATACAGGAACATGGCGGCAGGCCTACAACAGGCTGAAAAAGACCAACAGCTTTCCGGAATTCACCGCCAGGGTATGCCCGGCCCCCTGTGAGGCTGCGTGTACCTGCGGATTAAACGGGGACCCGGTTAGCATCAAGGAAAATGAGTATGCAATCATTGAACGGGCTTATGAAAGCGGCTTGGCAGGTCCTGTTCCGCCCAAGATCCGCACAGGCAAAAGGGTGGCTGTCATCGGTTCCGGCCCGGCAGGGCTGGCGGCGGCGGACCAGTTAAACAAAAGAGGGCACAGCGTCACCGTACTGGAAAGAGAAGACCGCATAGGCGGCCTCCTTATGTATGGAATCCCCAATATGAAGCTGGAAAAGCATATCATTGAACGGAAGGCAGAGATCATGAAGCAGGAGGGCGTGACGTTCTTAACAGGTGCTGATGTAGGAAAGAATCATAAGACCAAAGACTTATTAAAGGATTATGACCGGATCATCCTGGCTTGCGGAGCGTCAAACCCAAGGGATTTAAAAGTCCCTGGAAGAGATGGTGAGGGTATCTATTTTGCAGTGGATTTCTTAAAGTCCACCACAAAGAGCCTGTTAAATTCCAACTTGCAGGATAACAGCTATATTTCCGCAAAAGGCAAGCATGTTATTGTCATTGGCGGCGGAGATACGGGAAATGACTGTGTTGGAACGGTTATCCGTCATGGCTGTGCCTCTGTCACCCAGCTTGAGATGATGCCAAAGCTCCCGGAAAAGCGGACCCCGGACAACAGCTGGCCCGAATGGCCGAAGGTGTTGAAAACCGATTACGGCCAGGAAGAATCCATAGTCGTATTCGGCAAGGATCCCAGGGTATATCAGACCACAGTAAAGGAGTTTATAAAGGATAAGTCCGGCAAGGTGGTAAAAGCGGTGCTCATGAGTCTGGAATCTAAAAAGGATGAAAAGACCGGCCGCATGAACATGGAACCGGTGGCCGGCAGCGAAAAGGAAGTTCCGGCTGACATTGTTTTGATCGCAGCAGGTTTTCTTGGAGCGCAGAATTACGTGGCTGATGCTTTTGGTGTGAAATTAAACGGCAGAAGCAACGTGGAGACTGAAAACGGGAAATATAAGACGAATGTGGATAAGGTGTTTGCGGCCGGAGACATGCGCCGTGGGCAATCCCTGGTGGTCTGGGCGATCAGAGAAGGCAGGGAAGTGGCTAAGGAAGTGGATATCAGTTTAATGGGGTATTCAAACCTGGCATAGCTGGAAGGTATAGCTTGAAATGAAGAATGAGGCTTTTGCTAGTAGTTGAGGGATCAGCTATGGGGTGAAAGCCTCTTTTTTTTATACGCAAATGTTCCAAAGGAAGCAATTACGTATTATATCATCAACCGTTTTTGAAAAGGCCGTCTTCGCAAAATTACATATAAACCGTTAAAAATTACATGGTGGGGAAAACATTCGATAAGTGTAGTATATTGAAAGAAAATAAGTAGAGCAAAGGAATTTTTTATTTTTAAATGAAAGACCTAACCCTCAGGCTGTGCAGCTACAAGTTTTTTAGGCATGCAGGTATACAGCTCTTTTAGGGCTAATATCCCGCCACTATTTCAAATAATGGTTAGTAATTAAAACTTATATTTAAAAAATATGTATCCAAAGGCTGTCAACAGAAAGGCTTTATGGATTATAAATTTACTTATTTTAAGAATGGAGGACATAATATGGGACTTAGAATGAAAATCACAGGCAGTGAAACCTTAGAACTGCGCGAGACAAGCATTACCAATGTAGTATTTGGAGCAGACATTCCCCATGATTCCAATGCCAGATCAACAGATCTTGGTTCAACGGTGTTGATTGAAGGGAGGATACTGGCGGCAGTAGGCGGGGAGGCCGCCGATGATACCAGCAAGCTGGCCAGATGGTCTTTAGTTCCCGCAGAAAATTCAGACTGCTACCGGAATGTTCAGATCGACGTGGTAAATGCATCCCAGGTGGTTCGTCAGATAACGGTACCCAATGCATTTGTGGTTGATTACAGGGAAGATTTTACCGATGAAACGGGAACCGGAGTATTTAAGCTTCTTATTAAGCAGAAGAAGGATAAAATGGCTTCTCTTAAATTTGAAGGCGGATTCAGCGGAGAATAATCAGGAAGAATAAAAGAAAGGAAGGAACAGATTATGGGATTTACATTAAAAGTAGAAGGCCCGTCTACCATTGACTTAGGGACCATCAGTATTACAGGAGTAAAGTTTAAGACAGATATTCCCCTTGATTCCAACGCGCGTTCCACCGATCTGGGGAGCACTGTGGAAATTTCAGGAAAGATATTAACTGCAGTAGATGGAGATCCTTTTGATTCTACAAGACAGTTGGGACTCTGGTCCTTAGTACCAGCAGAAAAGTCTGACTGTTACCGGAAGGTGACCGTTGAGGTGATTGCAGCTTCTCAGGTAGTGAGAAAATATACATATCCCAATGCATTTGTAGTGGATTATAAAGAAAACTACGGAGATACGGAAGGTGTAGGAACATTCCGGCTCATCATCAAACAGAAAAAGGACAAGATGGCGCAGATCGCTGTGGAAGGCGGATACAGCGTGTAAACATGCAGGGGCTGCCGAAAAGGCGGTCCCTTTTGGATAAGGGAAGGTGAGGAGTGAAGGTTTGGCGGAGTATATTACAGATAGTGAATTAAAAATCAAATGCAATATCAAGATAAGTCAGTTACGGCATCTTTCTATCAGAGAAGGCATTGGTACCCATGCCATGGCCGAGTTCGCGGCAGAAATAGAGCCTGGGAGCCTGGATCTATCCTGCGAGGAGCATAACAGTCAACCTCTCATGATCTATTCTGTAAAGGATCAGAAGGAGCTCCTGCTTTTTTCCGGAGTAATTGGTAAGATCCGCATAGAAAAGGAATCATCATCTGATCGATTGTACCTATCGGCCTATTCCTTATCCTGGATTATGGATCTGGAAAGGAAAAGCAGATCGTTCCAGAACTGTAATGAAACAGTTTTAGGATTGATCCAAAAAATTATCCGGGAGAATTCTTTCAATTTACTATGTTCTGCGGAAGATAAAGCTGTCACGAAGCCTTTTATCCAGTATGAGGAAACAGACTGGGAATTCCTTCTTAGGTTGTCAACTCACCTGCATGCTCCTGTCATTGCAGCAGGTGATTATGAAGGCAAGGGAATATACCTGGGATTCCCGGAGAGCAGAGTCCCCCTGGAATTAAATGTATCGTGTGAAAGATGGTGTATGGATGCGGAATATAAAAAATCGGCAAACTGGAGGACCAGGGAAGCCGCCTATTATGAAGTGGACACAATCCAAATCCTTCATTTGGGGCAATGTGTCAGTTACAGGGATGAGATTTTGTGGCCGTATCATGTAAGATTGAATTTGCAGAATGGGATTCTACGTTGTACCTGTAAGCTGGCAGGGAAGAACCATAATATGTTCCCCACTATCTATAATCCTCGTATGAAAGGCATCTCGCTGACCGGTACGGTACTGGAGCGGAAAGAAGAGGCAATCAGAATCCACCTGGATATTGATGAAAAACAGGATGCTGGCATGGCATACTTTTACCCTTGGTTCCCGGAGAATGGAAACATGGTATACTGCATGCCGGAAACCGGAAGCAGAGTCCACCTTCTTATGCCGGGGGAGGATGAACAGGAAGCGGTAGGAATCCACTGCATGTGGCAGAACGGACAGGTGTGTGAAGAGACGCAGAATCCAGACAACCGCTGGTTTACAACAGATTCGGAGAAAAAAATAGCACTCAAACCGTCAGATATTGAATTGTCCACTAGTGGCGGACAATCAGGGATTTCCATACAAGATGGTGTGGGAGACATCATCCGCAGCAGCGGGGAGGTTCTGGTCCAGGCAAAAGGAAAGGTAGCTCTGCATGGAGCCAGGATTGAGCTGAGAGCACCCACTGAGATTACTGCTATTAAAAGGCAGTTGGGTAATCCGGCTGTGGTGAATATCTGCCATAACCTGGATTTCATGGGGGAGTACAGCACATTTAAAAACCTAAATGAGTTAAAAACCGGCATTCCAGCCAGAGGACCCGGTTTCCGTAAGGAAAATCAGGCAAAAGGAGATAATCTGGAAGAGGAGAGAAGGAAGAAAGAAAAAGAAAAACTGCAGCTAAAGTTAAAGGAACTGTCAGAGGAGGATGAAAAAGGTACCTATGAGTTTGGTCCGTCGATTGTCAATATCATTTCGTCCATACCGCAAAGCATAGAGCAGGACAGGCTGTCTCAGATTGCTGTGGGATTCCGTCCTATTGCAGGAAGAATGGAAGGGGAATGAACATGTCATATTCCGTCATAAATGGAGCAGTGGGAAAAAGCCCGCTGATTGATAAGGTGAACCAGTTGCCAGTTTGCCAGATTAAAAGCAGAGTGCCGGAGCAGATGGAACAGCTGGTATTGGGACATAGTGAAATGATCTATAAGCCTGTCAAGCTTTCGTTTGACAGGTGCAGGGAGGAAATAAAGAAACAGCTTGGTGAATTAAAGCAGAAAACGGAGGGGACAGATGGGAAACGTTAAAGAAAAAAAACTCCTGTTTGGCGGACGGCTGGCGGTGGGCATTCCGAATTTCTTCCGGGCGATGGAAAACGGCAGGGCGGAATTGATGTATCCTTATGAGGACAGGCCACAGATTATTTTGGAGGATGAGGATACTCGCAGATTTTGTACTTTTTCTCTGTTGAAAGAACAGAAGCTGGCCGGGATACAGGTGGAGTACGTGATTCGATCCATCACTGAGGCGATAGTCAGTCTTTATCCCTCCTGCCTGTTAAGCGAGCCACAGCTTGCAGTGAGAGAGGATGGGACCTGTGGCTGGTTTTCCTTCCAGACATCTGGTGGGGAAGGGAAGCTGCAGAACTTCATGTATGTCTTTCCGGTAGATGGATGTATGATGTTTGGCACCATGGGGTGTTTTATAGAGGATGAAGAAGGTAAGAGACAACTGTTACAGATCATGGAGTCACTGGAGGTTCCCCTAAAGGTGCCTGTCTATGGGAAAATTAATCATGGAACGCTTTACAGGTCCGGAAACTAATAAGGAGGAATCGTATGAAAAAAGGGAACTATGTGGATGAAAAGCTTATCCGCTTACAAGATTTTTACCAGAGAAGGACAAGTTCCTATGATCTGCTGGCAGATGAAGTTCCCATCCGTGGAAAAATGGTGCGGTTTGTCCCGTTTCTATTATTTGAAGGAAAGGTAAATGCTTTGATTCCAGAGGATTTTATGGAAATGCCGGAGAGGATTGTAAAGGTCAGATACATAAGCACTTACCGCCCGCCGGTACTGCTGACCAGTGCGGGATACGATGAGAATTTTGGATTTCACCTGCTAAAGCGGGAGGAGATTCGGGAGTATGATAACCTGGACGGACTTATATGTCAGATGCAGAATACGGTCCGGCTCCATGCATCTGAGACTGTATTTTATGATAAGGGGTACATCTGTCCGAAAGGGGCGGAAGGTATGTGGTTTGAGTACAAGAATTTTACACTGGATGATGAGACATATAACCTGCAGTTCCTGATTGGTTCAGACATATATTTGCTGGCTGGGACATTCAATTGCAGGATGCGCTTTTATGATGAATGGAAGGTGCCGGTACTACATTCGCTGGAATATATAGAAATCGGAGGAAAGGCGGAGCAAACAAATGAAGGCTGATAAGATACATATTTCTCATTTTGATTTTCTGACGTTGGAAAGCCTGGAGATAGACCGGGCAGTCGGGGAACACGCAACAGCTTCTGTCAGCGGTTATATCCGTGATGGGGATGCAAAAGATTACAGATGGAAGGTATTGGAACATATATGGGTGACAATAACCGCCGAGGATGAAGACGGGGAGACAAGGAACCTGATGACAGGGATAATTGCCGGTTTTTCTTTAGAAACCCGGCCTCATGCCACCCATCTTACCCTGATACTGAAGAGTGGGACCTACCTTATGGAGGCCGCAGTCCATTTCCGATCCTTTCAGAATACCGGCATGACCTATCTGGATGTGCTGAAGGGTATAAATCAGTCCTATGGTAAAGCTGGAGTAAAGGAGGAGGGAGGACTGGAGACGACGCCGATAGACTTCTTATTGCAGTATAAAGAAACTGACTGGGAGTTCATCAGTCGGATTGCAAGCCGCTTCGGCAAGGCTGTCACACCCGCAATTACCAGGGAGGGAGTCTTTTATTATATAGGAAGCGTTCATTATGACACCTACCAGATGCCTCCATCCACAAGCTGCGGCGTCAGAAAGCATGTGGACAGTTTTATGACACAAGGGGCAAATGGTCTGGGCTCGCTCATGGAACAGGATTATCTGGAATACCATATCCCGTCAAGGGATATCTATGACCTGTGGGACAGGCTTATGCTAGGGAACGAAGGCGGATATGTCTTCAGGATACAAAGTGAATACCAGCATGGTGAGTTGATGAACACCTATACTCTTCGGCCGCTGGATGGGATGGGGGTAATGCAGACGTCCAATGAATTCCAATCAGGCTGCTCCTTCCTGGCAACTGTGAGGGAAGTGATGCGTGATATGGTAAGAATAGAACTGACAGGGGATGAAAATTCCGGTCAGGAGATTACCAGATGGTTCCCTTATTCCACCGGATATTCCTCACCTGATGGATCGGGCTGGTACTGCATGCCGGAACCCGATGACCAGGTCCGCCTGCAGATTCCGGATCAGACAGAGGAGCATGGATATGTTATCAGTTCCGTACATATGGGGACCGGGAATGACAGGAAGAACCCGGATCATAAATCCATTAAGACAAAGTATGGGAAGGAACTGCTGTTTACTCCAGACAGCCTGGAACTGACGAACAACCAGGGGATGTCCATCAGAATAAAGGATGGGGAGGGGATACAGATCATAAGTAATAAGGACATATCCATCACCTCAGGGGGGAATATGACTCTTTCCAGCGATGCCTCACTTGTCATAGCCGGGTCGGAACAGGTGGATATCAGACAGAGCGGGGCCGGGCTTCATATGGATAAGGATATTACCTTCACCGGCGGAAAGTTCAGGATACAATGAAAAACCGAAAAAATGAATTTATGAAAGCAATGAACCAGATCATACCGGAACAGTTTTCGAAAAGCAGCAGGCGTATAGTCCTGTTCTGTGAAGAAAACAGCAAAGGAACGGTACATGCATTCCTGGAAGCGTTCAGAGAGGCGGCGAAGCAGGCCGTGATCCTTCAGGTAGGAAGGAAAAAGGAAAAGTGAGCTACATCCTTTTTTCTCATCTATACAACAGTATGTTTTTAAAACGGCATCTTATCCGCATAGACCTGATGGATCGTGGGTTTTACAGTGATACCGCCCAGTCGGTGTCTTACTGGGATGCCGGAAGCATATATCATCTGTTTGAGGAGGAGGTGGAAGCCATCAGGAAAGAATTAGAGAGGCATATTCCTAGAATCCGTGAATATGAGACAGATTATATCCGATATGCCTATGCAATCTATTACCATCGGCTGGCTAAAGCGTTCATATATGAAATACTTGAAGAGGCACTGCCGGAAAAAGGCTTCCTGCCAGAGCGAGCCAGGTTGGAAAGTCGTGTAAAGATTCTGTTTGGAGAGTACATGGGAGAGGCGGATGTGCTCTATACCCTGGGAGAGGAGGAAACAGCAGATGAGATATTTTAGGATATATGCAGACGACAGGAATCCCCAACCCCGTTTCTTGAACTGGTATACCAAGATAAGGCCAGGGATACCGGACCGACAGGTGTATGAGGAGTTGTTCAGGAAGAATCATTTCCAGGTGGAACTGAATGGGGAAATCCCGTTCATGGATATTATTTGTCATCCCTGCTTTATGGTTTCCAAGGAATTTGCAGCCCTTATCCGCCTGTATAGCCCGGAAGTCCGGTTTAAATATGCTGCCTTATCCGATAAGGATAACAAGCGGACAGCTTACTACCAGATTCCTGATTTACCGGTATTGGACTGTCTGGATGTGAGAAGTAAGCTGAGCAGAGACAAAAGTGAGATCATAACCGGAATCCTGAAGGAAGAAAAGATACAGATGTGCCCGATTTTCAGGCTGGGAGAGGTAAAGGGACGATACATAGTGGGTGATCTGAAATTCGTGGAAAGCGTTTATCGGAGGGAAGTAACGGGTATGAGGATCGAGGAATTTATGGTAGAATGAGAGGAGGAAGCGTATGGGTTGGTTTTCCTGGCTGAATAGGAAAAAAGCGGAGGAACCACCGAAGCCGCCGGAACCACTGGTGTTAGGAGCGAGGTTACGCTGTAGATATGGATCTCATGACAGTTTTTTACATCTGGAGAAAGAGAGTATTGATATCAATACTCTGCCGGGAGCATGTGTAGATGATTGCATTGCGTTGGAGAACATTTTATCTTTTGGAAATTGCCATGTAGGACATCTGTGTGAGTTTAAGATGGAAATAGAAGGGAAATGGGAGAATCCAGAACCGCAAAAAACCATGGTCAATGGAAAGGAAATTATCACAACAAAATCGATTCTGAAATGCAGGGAATCTGCCGAGGAATTTGAAATTATTAAATCAGGCCAGGATGGGATATATGCGAAGCAGATATTGTTAATCCGTGAGATGCAAAATAGATATCCGGGCTTGTTGGAAATCCTTCAGGATTCATATGGTAGCCTGTATCTGCAAGAAGGGATGTACGAAGAGGGACTCCGGTTTTTAGAGGATAGGATGAAAGCCCATGGAGGAGAGGTAGAAATCAATAGCATGTATGCCGATGGAAATCTGGAGGGGCATTTAATGCTGGCGTCCATGGAAAGGCTGCTGGTGGACTGTAATACAAAAGCATTTGAAGTATTTATGGAGGATTTGACTGATACAGCGTGTCAGAACAAAATGGGTAACAAGGCAGAGTGGAATCAAAATTATCTGAATGCAACAATGCTGGAACTATTTAAGAAGGATTGTAAAGAGACCGCAAAGAAGATGGAGACAGACCCTATAAGCAGAGCCATTGAGAAACATAAAATGTTTGGCAGCTGGTTTGCAGAAAGTACAAATGCCATGGCGTATTCAATACTCCTTTATTATTCAGGTACGAGCGAAGTGAGGAATAGAAAGGGGAAATCTACAGAAGAGGAATCTAATATTGGAGTGGCTAAGAGACAAGATAATGCTGCTGGAATAAAAGGTGATAAGATTAATAACAAAGGTTCTGGCGAGGTGGGAATTGGTGCTAAGGGGTCTGGTGAGGTAATTCAGAATAGCTCTATAATTCCAGATAAAGCTTATGATATAGCGAATCAGGTAAAGAATAATAATGGGACACCACTGGCTGGATATAAAGGTGGACGAACATATAAGAATATACCTTTAGAAGAAGGTGCACAGAAACTTCCAGAGGGAATAAGTTATAGGGAATATGACGTCAATCCATACGTGAAAGGCAAAAATAGAGGTGCTGAAAGAATAGTTATTGGCGATGATAGTTCTGTATGGTATACTAATGACCATTACTCTTCTTTTACAAAAATACAATAAAGGAGTAGGTTTATATGTATGAAGAAATTATAAATATAATGAAAGAAAAAAATGTAATATTTAGTTCAGGAATAAATGAAACAGATTTAAGTAAAATACATCAGATTTATGAGATTATGTTACCAAAAGAACTTATTGAATTTTATTCACTGGCATTGCCGATTTCAAAGGGTTTTTATAATTGGAAAGATTTTAGTCTTAGTAATATAGAGCATATAAAGTCAGCACTAAAAAGACCTGAAAATGATTTAATTGAGCTAGTAGATGAAGTTTATTGGTGTGATGATTGGGGAGAAGAGCCATTAGATGAAAATGAAAAGGCGGAGGTAATAAATAATTTTCTAAAAACGGCTCCTAAACTTATACCCATATTTACACATAGATATTTGCCATCTTATCCAGATAATAAATCAAATCCAGTATTTTCAATACACGGAACGGATGTTATATATTATGGTAATGATTTACTTTCTTACTTACAAATAGAATTTGGTTTAAAAGACTATAATGATATAGATTATTCAAAGATACCTCATGTTCCATTTTGGTCTGATTTAATATAACTCAATGGCGTTCAATTTGCTATATGACTAAAAAGGAGATATAAGATGAATTTAGTGATCTCATATTACATCTGTTTTTTATAATTGGTAAATGAATTTTATTAGTATTAGTCTGTCGGCGACCCCATTTTGGTAAAGAAGTTTTTCTTCCAAAGCAAATTGGTTTATCGTAAGCGTCAAATAGGCGCTTACGGTGAATGTGGTGAAAGTACAAGACATCTGTCGATGAAATGATAGAATAGAATATTTTTGAAGAATTTATTGTGGGGCTAACATCATTTTTATCCAATAATAGTTTAAATGAGTTATTAGATAATAGTCTAATTGATGAGAA
Source organism: Lacrimispora indolis DSM 755 (assembly GCF_000526995.1). Lineage (NCBI taxonomy): Bacteria > Bacillati > Bacillota > Clostridia > Lachnospirales > Lachnospiraceae > Lacrimispora > Lacrimispora indolis. Next base: position 4,317,260 of record NZ_AZUI01000001.1, read on the forward strand.
GATATACTCTGATAGTGAAGAACTTAGAAAGCATACTCTAAAATTAGATGGCTCAAATCAGTGGAATGTCTCATCTTTCAGAAATGCAGAAACATGGAAAGAAGTTATGCCATTATCGGATAAAATCAAACAGCAAATTCAGCAAAAGTGGAATGAAGAAGAGATTCAAGAAATATTTGAACTGTAAAGGTTATTGTATATTAAAACACGGCTATCACGAAAATAGTAGATTTGTATCATGCAGTTAGTTCTGTCCACTACCTCAGTCGCGAGTATGGTGTCTCAAATGTAACAATTTATACATGAATCCAGACTGATACAGACAACTTTCTTCTAAGACAAGTAAGGTTGTAAAGAACCAATGTAATATCCAGGCACTCCAACGAGACCTAGGGCAGTAAATACATACATTAATATGTGATGGTCTATGGAGAAGTAGATATGATTGGCAACAAGCAATATTTTTAAGTAGTTGTATAAGAATGAATATAAAATATTTAGGAGAGGCCGAGTGAACAAATGAAAAAGACACAAAAATGTAAACACATTTTGGTAATAATAGCAGCCCTTATAATGTTGGCATGTATTTCTGCCTGCTCTTCCCAGGAAACATCTGAACCTCAGACAGAACATCAGGAAGTATCTGAAATACAGACAGAATTGTCTGAGACGCCAGAATCTCAAAAGGAAGGTCAGACAGCGGAGCAGGGGTTTAATTCGCCGCAAAGCGCAGTACAAGCTTACCTGAAGGGGCTTAAGTCCAGTGATTTTAAACGCATGGCAGATACCTTTGCGGAAGAAATGTATTTAGATGATATTCTGCACCAATACATAGTCCTCTGCCAGTTGGAGCTGAACCCGGATAGCTACATACAATTAAAAGAAGATGGGGACGCAAAACAGTTTATGAAGAAGCTGACGGGGCAGATAAAGGCAGTGGATTTAGAAAGTATGAAATTGCTGGGATTTATGCCTTCGGAAATGTACCCAGAAATATATAGTTCGGAGACACATAAAAAAAATATGGTCAAGCGGGCGGTAAATTTTGGCGGTGACAATATAGAAAGCTGTGCAGCCCTTATTGAAATGGGAGAGAATAAGTACGCCCTTTTCTTTGATGTAATAGAATTCGATAGCCAATGGTTTATTCTGGAACTGGGTGGGCTTTTAGCCAATATGGCAGATATAGATAGGGATTCGGCTGGAACTGTACTGCTGGATGAAGAAGGTGGGCAGGCATTTATGCAAATGATAACCGATTTTTCAAAGGATCTGTTCGAGTCAGGAACAAAAGCACCTGTTGCAGAGAAACTCACAGAAATTATTTTTGAATCAGAAGGATTTGATTCCCCTCAATTGGCTGCAAAAGCCTATCTGGAAGGCTTTAAGGCTCATGAATTAGATCAGATGATAAGTGCGTTCTCCATAGAAAGCTATGTAGATCATTATGATTTACAGGCAAGCTTAGAAAATGTCCATGCATATGTCTTTATGCATCAGGAATTCGATCTGCCCGCTGTAAATGACTTTTCAAGAGGCTTCAATATTCAAAGGAGAAAAGAAGAAATTATACGGGATACGGTAAAACAATATGCTTCTGTTTATATTATAAATGAAGGATATTTCAAAGATTCCACTTTATTGGAAGATGTAGACATTTCTGATGAAAATATTTCTTCAAAACTAATAGAACTGTTGAATCAATTGGATTTGAGTTCCATGAAAATCCTGGGGTATGTCCCTCCTGAGGAACTCTCAGAGGAATATGGTTCCGATGGCAGACTGGATATCAGAGCACAGCGGACAAAGGTTTGCGGTGCAGACAGAGTGGAAAGCTGCGTTGCCATCTTTGAAGTTGAAGGGAATAAGTTTTGTTTCTGTTTTGATGCAGTACAATACAAGGGCAAATGGTATATCAAGCAGCTTGGCGGTAGCATTTCCACATTGTTGGATATACCCTCTGATTTAGCAGGAATCACGCCAATTGATGCATTGGAAAAGCCTGAGGTTGAGAAATTGATTATCCCTATCGCGTGATGGAAAATCATATGAGAACACAGGACTATATCATTTTTAATAAAAAAATTCAAATCATGGGGCGGTAGATTTTTTATTCCGATGAAATCGCAAATAAAATTTAAGAATTTATTATCGAATAAATTGTTATGATATTAAGCTTTCTGGGCTGTCGAAAGGCAGCTCTTTTTGACATACCAGAATCTGTCGCATAATGTAAATAAGGGGTGACGACCGAAATGTGATCTCCCCCATGAAAATAAATTATATATCTTATATCAGTTTTTGTTGTTTACAAAGACTTAAAAGCTGCCTCGTTAAGCAGAATCATCTGCAAATCAAACTGCTGGAGTGACATTGGTCAATAATCATTTCTTCATGGATCAGAATTTTCGATCAGAAAAAGTAGCATTTAGATTTTATGTAACGAAAATATGGTGTAGCATTAACAATAATTACAACCTATAAAAAAATAGCGTTCCTTATTATAGTATTGGTAGGAGCTATCAAATGTTTTCTACTGAAAATTGGGAGGAAATGAGGAAAATATGAGTAAAAAACTTTTTGAAAGGTGTTACCGGAATTACATTACAAGCTTTGGAATCAAAACAGCTCTTTTTATATCGGTTCTTATCGTATATATTATAGCCAGATTGCTTTGAATCAGGAACGCCAAATTATTAAAATGTGCGTTATAAAAGCTTGTTGATTGAATCAGTGAGCAGGATATTTGCGGGGATTTTCTAGTGAAGGAGGGAAGCTTCTTCATTAAGATATTTTTTTGCTAAAGGAATAAGGCTTCCCCCTGCTAAATTTCCCGCAGAAATGACCAGGATATACAGAAATGCTTTTGCATTCCAGGCATTTCCCATGGTAAAATAAAACATATCTGCTATGCTGTGTTCATAACCGGAAAGGATAAATACCATGATCGGCATGATCAAAGTTAAATACTTTCCAATACCGTCTTTGATGGTTTGATAGCCGATAACTGCGATACACATCATAATACCGCACATAACAGCCATGATAAAAGTGCTGAACAGAGTATCTGACAGTTTCACATTCACAAGTTCGCTTGTGTGATCCACCAGCTTTACCAGTTTTGTATGTCTGTATATAATCCCGGCTCCAACTGTTCCTGTAAAATTACCTATGTATACAATAAGTATTGTTACTAAATAGGAGGGTTTTTCGTTAACAATATAACAAACCTTTCCTGTAAACAGATTAAATCCAAAGGTATATATGGTAAATAATCCGATTGAAAATAAAAAAGAACCTGCTATATGATTCTCAAGTGTTAAATAGATTACTCCGCCTATACTGATGGCAATTCCGGCTATAATCGCGTTAATAAATGTTTTCATCGGTGAATGCTCCCTATTCTTTTTAACTCGGCTGCAAAAAGGATTTTTGTATGGCCACGTCATATTATAGCACAAGAAAATAGGTTTACAAGGTTAATCTCCTTATTGACACAATTTATCAGTCACAATGACCGTGGATTAAGCGATAAGAAGAAAAGACATAAAAGAAGGCCAGCACCTTCTGGCGCTGACCAGTATGTTCCGGCCTTTCAATAAGTGATCTCGATTAAATACTTTCTATACATTAAATCGAAACAGAACAACATCCCCATCCTTAACTACATATTCCTTACCCTCCAGGCGGACCAGACCTTTTTCCTTTGCTGCACTGTAGGTTTTGCAATCCAGAAGATCCTGGTAATTCACCACCTCGGCACGGATAAAGCCCCGTTCAAAATCGGAGTGGATCTTGCCGGCGGCCTGAGGAGCCTTGGTTCCTTCCTTAATGGTCCATGCCCTTGTTTCCGTAGGGCCGGCAGTTAAGTAGCTGATGAGTCCAAGCAAATGGTAGCTGGCTGCAATCAACTTTTCTAGGCCTGATTCTGTAAGCCCCAGATCCTCTAAGAACATCTTTTTTTCATCTTCTTCCAGTTCAGCAATTTCCTGTTCGATTTGGGCACAGATGACGAAAACTTCACAGTCGTTTTCTTTTGCAAATTTGCGGACCCTTCCAACGTATTCATTGGAAACCCCGTCATCAGCCAGGTCATCCTCACAGACATTGGCAGCAAAAATCACAGGCTTGAAGGTGAGAAGATTAAGGGTGGAAATAAATTCTCGTTCATCCCCATCCTCGATCTCCATCCCTCTTGCCAGATTCCCATCCTCTAAGTGGGACTTGATTCTCTTTAAAATTTCCAGTTCCTTTGCAAGAGACTTATCGTTCATGGCGCCTTTTGTAGATTTGGCGATGCGGCGGTCTAATATTTCTAAATCGGAAAAGATCAGTTCCAGATTTATGGTTTCAATATCACGCAGGGGATCCACACTTCCATCCACATGAATTACATTGCCATCCTCAAAGCAGCGAACCACATGGACAATGGCATCCACCTCCCTGATGTTGGAAAGAAACTGGTTGCCCAGACCTTCCCCCTTGGAAGCTCCTTTTACAAGTCCTGCAATATCGACAAATTCGATCACAGCAGGGGTGATTTTTGCGGAATCATATAAAGCGGCCAGCTGGCCTAAGCGAACATCCGGAACTGGAACAACTCCCACATTGGGATCAATGGTACAAAATGGATAGTTAGCAGACTCTGCACCGGCCTTTGTAAGAGAATTGAACAAGGTGCTTTTACCCACGTTGGGCAGCCCGACAATACCTAGTTTCATAGCAATTACCTTCCTAATATTGTTTATATTTATGGTTGATTTTTATCTGCAACTAATATAGAATATCATATTATCCATAAAATTAAAAGAGAAAAACGCAAGAATCAATTCTTTGTCGAATTATAGTCGAATATGTCGGGCGAATATGTTTGATTTTTGTGTTTTCACGGGGTAAAATAAAGAAAACATCGAAAGGAGAAGACGAATGGCAAATACGGCAGATATTAGTTTTGTTCATTTGGGGATTACAATCGACCATTTACGAAACAGTATCTCAATATTTGGATTCCGCATTGCATTTTACGGGATTATCATAGGGGTTGGAATATTAGCAGGTCTTTGGATTGCAACAAGCGATGCAAAACGCAGGGGGCAGGATCCGGATCTTTATCTGGATTATACTCTTTATGCAATCATTATCTCTATTATGGGAGCCCGAATCTATTATGTTTTATTTGATTGGGACAATTATAAGGATGATCTGCTTCAAATTTTAAATCTCAGGGCAGGAGGGCTGGCCATTTATGGAGGTGTCATAGCGGCCGTCATAACTCTAATTGTTTATGCCAGGGTGAAGAAACTTTCCTTCTTTTCCTTGGCTGACACTGGATGCCTAGGATTGATAACCGGGCAGATTATAGGAAGATGGGGAAACTTCTTTAATTGCGAGGCGTTTGGCGGATATACCGACAGCCTGTTTGCTATGAGAATCAGAAGAGCGCTGGTTAATGAGAATATGATATCAAGAGAGCTTTTGAACCATATGATCGTAAGAGATGGGGTAGAGTATATACAGGTTCATCCCACTTTCTTATATGAATCGGTCTGGAATCTCTGCGTGCTGGCATTTATGCTTTGGTACAGGAAACGCAAGAGGTTCGATGGGGAGATGCTTTTTATTTACCTGCTTGGCTATGGTTTGGGGCGAGTGTGGATCGAAGGACTCCGCACGGACCAGCTAATATTCTTTAGTACTGGCATTCCGGTGTCTCAGGCACTGTCATTAATTCTGGTAGTGATATCTACTCTTGTGCTCTTCTGCAAACACAGACAGATACGAAAAAAGAGCAAAGGAGAAGTAATGATATGATGATGTCAAAAGAAGAGTTAATACGTGATATTGAAGAAGCAAGGGAAAGATTAAATAAAAGCATTGAGCATGATGATGAAGATATTATTTATCACAGAAGTGTGGAACTGGATAAATTAATTGAACAATATATTGCCGCAGGCTATTGATACCAAAAGCCTGTGATGCGTTATGTGCAAATTTATAAAAGCACGGAAAGAGTTCCAGCTCTTTCCGTGCTTTTTTCGCTTTCCGGACCGGCAGCCGATTGGGGGAAGCTTTTTTTGCCAGCGCATTTGCTGGCGATAACAGTAGGTTTATAGAATTTTAAACGACAGCATATGGGAGCCGTTGTCGTTTCAGGGCGGGACGCAATGGCCTGGCTGGGAAGCAGGCAGACAAGGGTACGGCCCGTCCTCTTATGTTGTTTTTTTGTTTATTTTGGCGGAAGCGGTATGATGCAGAAGGGATGACAGGCAGGATCAAGCATCACTTTCCAGCTTTCTGATAATTGTATTTCTGACAAAACTGCCCCGCAGGAGATCGCGCGGCTTACCTCTTTATCCAAATCTGCTTCTTTCACATAAAAATCCAAGTGAAGCATTTGCTGCTGGACACCTTTAACAGCCGGCCATTTTGGTGGTGCGTAATCGCTGACCTCCTGAAATACCAGTGGCGTACCTTGTCCCTCAGAGCTTTTTACAATAATCCATGTTTCATCTTCAAAAAATTGCCGTTCCTTTGTCCAACCCAATAATTTCTGATAAAAATCTGATAATTCCTCCGAGTTGCCGGAATCCAAAACAATTGCTCCTAACCACATAAAACAGCACTCCTTTCCCCACATCAACAACGTTTATTTGTTCTTCATTCTTTTTACCGAGGATTCAATCATTTCATACACGGTGGATATAAAAGAAGTGTAACATATTTATAGCTGACAGCCAATGATAAATGCTTTTGCATCAATGCCATATCATGACAGACAGTTCCTTTATTCACGAAAAAAAGGGTAGCAGAAATTGCGATTGAACCAAAAGCAATTTGACACAATTCGCAGAGGGATGTAATATTTATCTAAGTATTGTCGAAAACTGATAATCAGACGGTGAAATATGTCCGGAGGTGGGAAAATGAAGCACTTGTCGTTCCGAATGAAATTGACTCTGGTGTTTATTGTCACAGCCATGATCGAAGGGGCTATTATAGGGAGTCTCTCCTTTTCCCATAGCAAAGCCATTGTTGAAAAGAATAAAAAGCAGGAAATGTCAGATACAATTAACCGCATTGATATCAATATCAATGTTAAGGTCCGCTATATTATGGAGATTCTTGACAATGCGGTGGCCAGCCAGCTTGTGCGGGATGCATGCGCTCCTGGCTGGGATGAGGGAGATCAGCAGGTCAGCCGTACGTATCTTGATGATTACTGCAGAAGCCTTATTAAATCGGTTGGTGAAGAGATGGATATTTCCATCATTAATACCTCCCGGGTGATGTATACAACAGCTGATACCGTAGGATCCAAATTTATTTCAAAGAAAGCACTAGAAAGCTACGATGAGGCTTTAAGCGGCAGAAACAATAAGCCTGTATGGACAGGAATCATGCCAAAGCTTTTTTCACCGTCAGGGGAAGAACAACAGGCAGTTACCGTTGTCAGGGCTATCCAGGACAAGGAGGAGGAAAGAAACTTAGGTGTCATGGTGATCGAACTGGATCCGGATATGTTCAGTAATCTGCTTTTGGGAAACCAGGGGTTGTTTCAGTACCAGTACCTGTTTATTTTAGACCAGAAGGGTCAGATAATCTGCAGCAATCCCAAGATAAATAACGGATGGCAGGAAGAAATCAATGACCGGTTCGAACGGGGGATCCGTCGCTTTGAATTGATATGGAACGGCAAGAAGTATTATGTCTGCGGACAATATAACGGCATAACAGGCTGGAAATCTTATTCAGCCATACCCTTTGAAGGGCTGTTTCCCCAGGCAGGAGATTTAAACAAAGCCATATGGCTGGTGGGAATGGTAAGCACCTTTGGCATTGCCATTGTCATCATCCTTTTGGTTTATGCCATGGCAGGGCCTATCAAGCGGCTTTCAAAGGCAATGGGGCAGGTGCAGAAGGGAGATTTTGCCGTCCGTGTCCCCAATAAGAGAAAGGATGAAATCGGGGAACTGACGGAATCCTTCAATTACATGCTGGAAGAGATCAATACCTTAATCAGGCAGGTGTATCAGGAAAAGATCGCCCAGAAAAATGCGGAGGTCCAGGCTCTCCAGGCACAGATTAATCCCCATTTTCTTTATAATACCCTGGATTCTGTCAACTGGATGCTGATTGACCGGGAAGAATATGATATCAGCGACATCATCCTTTCCCTGGCCGGTCTTATGCGTTACAGCATAGAGGATGAAAATGCCTTTGTACCTCTTGAAAAGGAAATCGGATATGTGCTTTGTTATTTAAAAATCCAAAAAAACCGTTTGGAAGAACGGCTGGAATATTCTGTGGAATCAGAAGAAAACTTAGCAGAGGTTCAAGTTCCCAAACTGATTTTACAGCCCATTGTGGAAAATGCAATCACCCATGGAATTGAGCCGAGAAAACAGAAGGGGAATATCAAAATCGTCATAAAAAATCTTAGGGATGAGATGCTCATTACGGTGGAGGACAATGGAATGGGTATGACTCCTGAACAGCTTCGGCACTTAAGGGAGGATGTGCCTGATATGGAGAAGGAAGGCCATACGGGAATCGGGGTCAGGAATGTGGACCGGCGTATCCGTCTCCATTATGGGGAACCTTATGGGATTGCCATAGAAAGTACTTATAGAAAAGGAACCATTGTAAGCCTGCGCATACCGAAAAATCACCGGACTGTAACGGAATCAGGAGAAGGGAAAGGAGAACACGCAAGATATGAAGCTGATCATCGTGGATGATGAACCTAAAATCAGAAAAGGACTTTTTAAGCTGCTGGAAGCCCAGGAAGGTTTTAAAGTAACCGGGGTATTTGAAGATGTCCATTCAGCTTTAAAGGCTCTGTATGAACTGGAAGCTGATGTGATCATTACGGATATAAAAATGCCGGAAGTCTCAGGCCTTGAGCTCATCCGCCAGATCCGGGAGAGGAACTTAAATATCCGCATCATCATCTTAAGCGGGTACAGCAATTTTTCCTATGCCCAGAAAGCCATTGAACTGGGAGTGACCAGATATTTGTTAAAGCCCACAGACCCCAGGGAACTTCTTTCCGTGTTAAGGGAGGTGGAAAGGGAGCTATTGCCGGAAGCCCCAGAATATGAGGGGAGACAGGGCCAGGCGGCAGATGGGGAAAATGAGATTGGGAATTTACTTGTGGTGAAAGCCATCCAGTATATTGAGGTTCATTACGGAGGCAAGATCACGCTGAAGGATATGGCCAGGGAGCTCCATCTCTCTCCTAATTACTTATGTGAGCTTTTTAAGCGTCATACCGGGAAGAATCTCATGGAATACGTGACCGAATACCGGATGCAAAAGGCAAAGTTCTATTTAAACCATGTAGAATATAAAGTGGCAGATGTGGCGGAAATGGTAGGGTACAAAGAGGCGAAATATTTTAGCAGTGCCTTTAAAAAGGCATATGGGATCACGCCTCTTGAGTACCGGAACAGGCGTTAAATTATCTGGATAAACTTAAGAAAAAGACGGGAAATTAACTAAAAATTAACTCCTGTCTTTCTTTTATTTAGTCATAATAACAAAAAACATAATATTTTGGAGTAAATAGTAATCTGATAGAATTGTGATAAATACCAGGAAATGATAATCTATTATCACAAACAATTCGCAAACGTCTGTGAATGATATCAGTGGTGAATAGCTGTCAGATATTATTCGGGTCAGACGCAAAAAAGGAGGAACTTCGTATGAAGAAAAGATTTGGCGCATTACTTATGGCAGCGGTAACAGCAGCAGCACTGGTGCTAAGCGGCTGCGGTACGGACGGAAAAACAGAGGGTGCAGCTGAAACAAAGGCTAAAGCAGGAGGAAAAAGCGCGGCTGATTATAAAATTGTCCTCATCCTCCCAGGGCCGATCAATGACCAGAGCTGGAATGCAACCAACTATGCAGGGCTTACCGCCTGCAACGAAAAGCTGGGCACCAAAATGGAGTATGTTGAAAACGTGCAGGCATCTGATTATGAGTCAACCTTCCGTGAATATGCGGAGCGGGGCTACGACTTAATCATGGCAGCAGGTTCCCAGTTTGATGAAGCGGTAGCTGCGGTGGCTCCCAATTATAAGAACACTACTTTTTGTGCTGTAAACGGTTCCAAATGCGACGGAGAGAATGTGGCGCCCATTTTCCCAAAGGAATATGAAGCCAGCTACATCGCTTCCATCCTTGCGGGAAATGTGACAGAGAACGGAAACTTTGCAACCATCGGAGGCTTCCCCAACGAGCCTATGGAGCATTTGATGGATGTATATGAAAAGAATTCGGTTAAGATCGCAGAGAGCCGCGGTATTTCCGGCGCAAAGGCTACAAGAGCCTATGCAAACAGCTGGAATGACGTAGCCCTTGGCAAACAGATGGCCGAGCAGATGATCGACAACGGAGCTGACACCCTGTTTGTATACGCCAATGAGGTTGGACTTGGAAGCATTGAGGCAGCAAAAGCGAAAGGCGCGAAATTCATCGGTTTTTCCAGCGACCAGACCACCATTGATCCCAATACTGTCGTAGCTTCTGTTAATTTTGATTTTAAGAATTTCTATACCTGGGCTCTGGGACTTTACATGGATGGCAAGCTTTCCGGAAATATGGTTCATGAAGCAGGTATTAATGAAGATATCTTTGTGCCGGTTTATACCGATAATATTTCCCAGGACATTAAGGATGCTGTTGATCAGGGAATCAAGGATTTTAAGGATGGAAAGGTAGATTTACAGGCGATGTTTGAAAAATAGGAAGTACCGGAGGGCTGCCCCAGGAGAAAACAGGATTGTTTAAACTGGGCCGCCCTCATCGTTTAAAAAGGAGGAGCTTCGTGAATACACCGTTTTTTGAATTAAAGAACGTATCAAAATATTTTGCCAGGGTTGTGGCAAACAAGGACATTTCTTTTTCCGTAAATAGAGGAGAGGTGCTGGCTCTGTTAGGAGAAAACGGGGCAGGAAAAAGCACGGTTATGAAGATCCTCTATGGTCTTTACCGGGCTGATGAGGGGCAGATCTTAATGGATGGAAAAGAACAGAAGATCACTTCCCCAAAAGACGCAATGGCTCTGGGAATTTCCATGATACAGCAGCACTTTTCCCTGGTATCCGCCCATACGGTTACGGAAAATATTATTTTAGGCAATGTAAACGGCATCATTGATTATGAAAAATGTAAAAAGGAAGTTGAAGAATTGTCGGCCCAGTATGGGTTTCGCATTCCTGTGGATGCAAAGGTGGAGGAGCTTGCAGTAGGAGTGCAGCAAAAGGTGGAGATCTTAAAAGCCCTCTATTTAAAGACAAGCCTGCTGATCATGGATGAGCCTACGGCAGTGCTGACACCCCAGGAAGCCGATACCCTGATGGAGTTTGTAAAAGAATATACTGCCAGAGGAAATTCTGTTATCTTCATCACCCATAAGATGAAGGAGGTCATGGAGGTGGCGGACCGGATCATTGTTATGAGAGGCGGAAGGCTTACAGGAGACCTTTCAGCAAAAGATACCAATGAGGTGGAGCTGACCAGGCTGATGATGGGAAAGGAAATGGTGGCCCCGAAGCGGGAGCTGGAGGAAGGGCAGAAGGAAAGGAAGATCTGCCTGGAACTGGATTCTGTCACAGTACAGCGCAAAGGGGAACCCCCTCTTTTAAGTGATCTGTCATTCCAGATCATGGAAGGTGAGATCTTCGGAGTGGCGGGGGTGAGCGGAAACGGCCAGGAGGAGCTTTGCGAAGTAATCTGCGGAAGCTTACCAGCCACTTCCGGAAAAGTGCTTTTAAACGGACGGGACATTACCTCTGCTTCTGTAAGGGACCGGATTGATCTGGGAATCGGATACGTTCCTGTAGACCGTTACCGGGATGCCATGGTAGGAGAGATGACTCTTGCTGAAAACATGATGTTAAAAACCAGCTTTGATAAAACATGGACCGTCCATGGCTTTTTAAATAAGAAGAAACTGCAAAATGACACGCAGAAAACCATCGACGAATTTGATATCAAGGCACCGGGACCTGATGCACAGATCAAGGGCTTATCAGGAGGCAATCAGCAAAAAGTCATCCTTGCCAGGGAAGTGAGAAACGCAGGAAAGGTGCTGATCATGGACCAGCCCACCAGAGGTCTGGATTTAGGTGCCATCAATAACATTCATAATAATATCCTGGCAGAGCGGAAAAACGGAAAAGGGATTCTTCTGGTATCCACAGAATTGTCGGAGATTTTCCAGCTTTGCGACAGGATTGCCGTGATCTACAAAGGATCATTTATGGGAATCTATGACCATGACCAGCTTAGCACAGAACGGATCGGTCTGTTAATGGCCGGCTACAAAGAGGAGAAGGAGGCGTAAAGCATGAATACAAAAATCAGGGACATGATCGTGACAAATGCTGCTGCCATCATTGCCGGCCTGCTCTTAAGCGGCCTCATGCTTATGCTGCTGCATATCAATCCGGGAGAAGTATTTGTATATTCCATTAAGACCATGTTTACGGATAAGTACACCATGGGAGAAGTGTTTTTAAAGGCAACGCCTCTTATATTTACTGCATTGGCCTTTGCGTTTACCTTTAAGGCCAACTTATTTAACATCGGTGCCCAGGGCCAATTTTATATGGGTTCTGTTGCGGCCATTGCCCTGTCCCTGCAGCTTGACGGCAAGGTCCCCACAGCCCTTCTTTTGATCCTTGTATGCCTTACAACAGCACTGGCAGGAGGTCTTATGGGAGCTTTGATCGGGTTTTTAAAGGCGCGCTATAAAGCCAATGAATTTCTGGTCAGCATGATGTCCACTTATGTTGCTTTGGCGGTGATGAATTATTTGCTGCGTACATTTTTAAAGGAATCCAAGGGGGAATACCCCCAGACAGATGCCATATCAAGGGCAGCATGGCTTCCGGTCATTGTAAAGGGAACCAGGCTGCATATCGGATTTGTATTGGCGGTTCTGGCTGCCATCGGAATCTGGGTGCTGCTTTATAAGACTCCTCTTGGATACCGGATCCGGGCAGTGGGAAGCAATGCTTCCGCAGCCAGGATGTCAGGAATTGATTCAAACAAAATCTTTGTGACCGCATTTTTTATCAGCGGCGCCCTGGCAGGAGCTGCCGGATTTACAGAGGTAAACGGCGTTCAGCATATGCTGATCCAGGATTTTAACAGCGGAGTGGGTTCCGCCGGCTTAGGGATCGCCATACTGGCCAATGCCAATCCCATTGGAATCATTTTAGCCTCTGTATTATTCGGGGCGCTGGGCGTCATGGGAAATCTCATGGGGCGAATGCCAGGGGTCAATGTTCCTGCAAGCATTGTTGATCTGATGCAGGGATTTGTCATGCTGTTCGTTATCATATCCTATTTCTTCCGGCATTATCTGGAAAACAGGAGAGAGAAGCGCAGGCTTCAGAAAGGAGCGTGAGACAGGTTATGATCATAAGCTTATTAAAACGTGCATTGATGATGAGTACACCCCTGCTGTTTGGCTCCATTGCGGAAGTGATCGCGGAGCGTTCGGGCATGATGGTTACTGCCATTGAAGGGATATTCCTCATGGGAGCCTGGGGTGGATTTGTGGGAACCTATTTGACTGGCAGTGCATTTATCGGTATCCTTGCTGCGATTCTTTCAGGGCTTGTGGCTGCAGCTGTTTATGGCGTAGTATGTATTTATTTGAAGCAGCATCAGGTTGTAACAGGTACCGCCATTAATGTGCTGGCAGCGGGAATCTGCACCTATTTGCAGAGGGTATTGTTCGGCGTTCCCACCACTCCTCTTAAAATCAGCCCTCTGCCTGAGATTGCAATCCCCTTTCTCAGTCAGATCCCTGTCATGGGACCGGTGTTTTTCCGGCAGAATGTGTTGACCTATGTGGTGTATCTCCTCATTCCTGCTTCCTATTTCCTTTTATTTAAGACGTCCTTTGGGCTGACCATCCGTTCTACCGGGGAAAATCCGGAAGCAGTGGATGTGGCCGGTATCAATGTGAATGCGGTCCGGTTCTTTACCGTTCTTTTGGCCGGAGTTATGGGAGGAATTGCAGGCGCATTTTACTCTGTGGGATATTTGGGAATGTTCACCACTAATATTATCGGCGGCAGGGGCTGGATCGCATTTGCCATATGCTTTTTAGGCAACTGGAATCCAAAAGGAGCTGTTGCAGGAACCGTGGTATTCGGGCTGACAGAAGCCATCGCCATTTATATGCAGTCCGTGGGAGGCGGAAGCTATTTCCCCAACGAATTATTCATTGCCATGCCTTATCTCCTGACCATTGTGCTGACCGTGTCCAGAAGGAATTTTAATGTGCCGGCAAAACTGGGAGTCGCATACAGCAAAGAAAACTAAGGCTGAAAGAAAGACATCTTATAGTATAAAAATATGAAAAAAACAGGCATTTCCTGACCAGTGTGTTCCACCCATACTGCCTCAGGAGGTGCCTTTTTTCCATTTTCTGGAAGAAATAAAAGGCTGTCTGTCAGCAGTTACATGATATCTGGACGAAATTGAAATTTCTACGAAATTGTTCTTGCTATTTCCACGTAAATGTACTAGAATTAAACCATAAGTGGAGGAAAGTGGTGCAAAGTGGTAGAAAATGGTGGGATAGTGGTCCAAAACCCTACCAATGTACAAGCAGGTGATTGGTATGTTCATGGGTGAATACAATCATACGGTCGATGCAAAGGGACGTCTTATTGTCCCGTCGAAGTTCAGAGAGCAGCTGGGAGAAGAATTCGTTGTGACGAAGGGACTAGATGGCTGTTTATTTGTGTATGATAACAATGAGTGGATCACCCTGGAAAATAAGCTGAAAAGCCTGCCCCTGACCAACACCAATGCCAGAAAGTTTTCCAGGTTCTTTCTGGCCGGAGCAACCACCTGTGAAGTGGACAAGCAGGGAAGGATTCTACTTCCGTCAGTCTTAAGAGAGCATGCGGGGATTGACAAGGATGCAGTTCTCGTGGGAGTGGGAAGCCGTATTGAAATCTGGAGCAAGGATGCATGGATAGCAGCCAATACCTATGAAGATATGGAAGAAATCGCGGAAGCTATGGAAGGACTTGGTATATGATGTTTGAACACAAGTCAGTGCTGCTTTATGAGACCATTGACAGCCTGAATGTAAAGCCAGACGGAATCTATGTAGATGGAACGCTGGGAGGCGGCGGACATGCTTTGGAAGTGTGTAAGCGCCTGGGAACTTACGGAAGATTAATCGGAATTGATCAGGATGGGGATGCTATTTCAGCAGCCACAGAACGGTTGAAGGCTTATGAAGATAAGGTGACAGTCGTAAGAAGCAATTACGAAAATATACAAACGGTATTAAAGGATTTGGAAATAGAAAGGGTGGACGGAATTTACCTAGACCTTGGGGTATCCTCTTTTCAGCTTGACATGCGGGAAAGAGGATTTACCTACAGGGAAGATGATGCGCCTTTGGACATGCGGATGGATCAGAGGAATGAACAGACGGCGGCTGATATCATCAATACCTACAGTGAATTTGACTTATACCGGATCATACGGGATTATGGTGAGGATAAGTTTGCAAAGAATATTGCAAAGCACATTGTAAGGGCCAGGCAGGTAAAGCCCATTGAGACAACAGGAGAATTAACGGAAATCATCAAGGGAGCGATCCCTGCCAAGATAAGAGCAGTGGGGGGACACCCCTCCAAACGGACATTTCAGGCTATACGGATCGAGCTGAATAAGGAACTGGAGGTTTTAAGCAAGTCCCTTGATACTATGATTGATTTGTTAAATCCGGGAGGACGGCTGTCCATTATCACCTTTCATTCCCTGGAAGACAGGATGGTGAAGACGAGCTTTAAGACCAATGAAGACCCATGCATTTGCCCAAGGAATTTTCCTGTCTGTGTCTGCGGAAGGAAGAGCAAAGGCAAGGTCATTACAAGAAAGCCTATTATACCGTCAGAAGAAGAGATAGAAGAAAACAAACGTTCAAAGAGTTCAAAGCTTCGTGTATTTGAACGGATTTAACCTCATTAAGTAAGACCCTCATTTCCAAGTAGGAAAGGCATAAATGGCGGGCAGGAACTTACTTGTGTCAGAATAGGGGCAAGCCCCAACTGACAAGCAGCAATTGCAGCTATGAGATTATGCCCGGTGAAGCTGGGCACACTGTGAGCAAGTAGCAAAGCGGATTGCGAATATCCGATAAACAAAGGGAGGAAGAGAGAGTGGCTGCAAGAAAAAATATGCGTTCCTATGGGAATTCCACTTACGTACAGGGAAACACTGTTCGTAAATCCATGCCGGTTGAATTGCCGGTCCATACACCGGAAGAAAAACGTCGTCCATCAGTTAACCATCAGGTCAGAAGAAACCGTGAAAAAGCCTTGCAGATGGATTTGCCTTATGTGGTCATGCTGACCGTTGCTGCGGTCTGCACCCTCTGTCTGTGCGTAAATTATCTGCATTTGCAGTCCTCTATTACAGCCAATATTCATGGCATTGAGCTTTTAGAAGCAAAACTGGAACATTTGAAAACTGAAAATGATGCATTGGAAATGAACATCAACACTTCCGTCGATTTAGATCATGTGTACAAAGTGGCTACTGAGGAACTTGGTATGGTCTATGCGAATAAAGATCAGATCCTTCACTATGATAAGACGGAAAGTGAGTATGTAAGACAGAATGAGGATATCCCGAAACACTAACAAAATCAGAAATAAAAAGAGTAAGGTATTTCCCCGTTATATGCAGGAAAAGCTGGCGATTACTGTTCTGGTAATTACGCTGGCTTTGTTTGCATTAGTTATGACCCTGTATAATCTGATGACAAATAAAAAGGAAGATTACAACCAGATCGTGCTGTCTCAGCAGGAATATGACAGCCGTACCATTCCCTTTAAGCGCGGGGACATCATGGACAGGAATGGGACCTATCTGGCAACCAGTGAAAAGGTATATAACTTGATCCTGGATCCAAAACAGATCATGTCAGACCAGGAAGCTTTTCTGGAGCCGACCATAACAGCCTTAACCGATTGCTTTGGCTATGACCGGACAGAGATCATGAATCTGATTCAGGAAAAGAAAGATAAACAGTATGTGCGCTATGCAAAGCAGCTTACTTATGACGATAAAGAAAAATATGAAAAGTACAAGAAGGATCAGTCAGAAACACTGAAAAAAGGCGGGAAGGCCATTAAGGGAATCTGGTTTGAGGATGAGTACAAACGAGTGTATCCCTATAACTCCATGGGCTGCAACGTCATTGGCTTTGCCAATGGGGATGGCATGGATGGAACAGGAGGGATCGAACAGTTCTATAATACGACCCTTATGGGAACCAACGGAAGAGAATACGGCTATTTAAATGACGACTCCAATTTGGAGAGAGTCATAAAGCCTGCTTCCAACGGCAATACCGTGGTTTCTACCATGGATGCCAACATTCAGAAGATCGTTGAGAAATACATCAGTGAATGGGAGCAGACGACAGGAAGCAAACGTGTTGGTGTAATCGTTATGGATCCTAATAACGGTGAGGTCCTGGCTATGGCAAATGACAAGGCTTTTGATTTAAACAATCCCAGGACATTAAGGCCGGAGTACACCGATGAGGTGCTGCGCCAGCTTGGGATCAAGGAAGCCATGGATGATTACAAGAGAAAGAATAAAGATGCCCAGCCTTTGACAGAAGCAAATGTTTCCCAGCATTACAGCAATGAGGAAATCATGTCCCTGGGGACCCAGGTGGCCTGGAACCAGACCTGGCGTAATTTCTGCATCAGCGACGGATTCGAGCCGGGGTCAACGGAAAAGATATTTACCGTGTCAGCTGCCCTGGAAGAGGGGGCTATTACCGGAAAGGAAACTTATGAGTGCAACAAATTCCTTGAGGTGGGAGGACATAAGATCAACTGCGTCAGCAGGTATGGACATGGCCTTATCACTGTGGAAGAAGGCCTGATGAAATCCTGCAACGTGGTCATGATGCGGATCGCCCAGCAGATGGGAAAAGAAAAATTCTACAAGTATCAGCAGATCTTTGGTTTCGGTTCCAAGACCGGGATCGATCTGCCGGGAGAGGCGGACAACAAGACTTTGGTCTATACCCAGAATACCGCAGGACCTACAGATCTTGCGACCAACGCCTTTGGACAAAATTTCAGTTCTACCATGATCCAGATGGCTGCCGCCTATTGTTCCGTAATTAACGGAGGCTCCTATTATGAGCCTCATGTGGTGAAGCAGATCCTTAATGAGCAGGGTTCCGTCATAAAGAAGGTCGAACCGGTCCTGGTCAGGGAAACAGTATCCGAATCCACTACCAAGTTCATCAATGAAGCACTGTTTAAGACCGTCAATGCGCCGGGAGGAACCGGAGGAGCCGCAAAGGTGGTGGGATATAAAGTTGCCGGGAAAACTGGCACTGCAGAGAAGATTCCCCGTGATAAGACCAATTACGTGGTATCCTTCTGCGGATACGCTCCATCGGATAATCCTCAGGTTCTGGTTTACGTTGTAGTTGACGAACCTCATGTGGAGGATCAGCCTCACAGTACCTATGCCAGTGAGATTTTTGAAAAGATCATGACTGAAATCCTTCCTTATTTAAATGTATTTCCGGATACAGATACGGAATCCTCACCGCTGCCGGATGAGGCGGCAAAGCTTCCGGATCAGGAAGGCATAACCAGTGAGACGGAAAGCGCTTCCCAGGGAGATACCCCATCAGAAGAATCAGGCACAGAAGAAACTACCAGTGAAGTTCCTACCATGGAAGACGGAACTCCGGTTCCGGATGAGTATTTAAATCCTTCTGAAGAATACGTTAACAGGGAAGAAGGAGATGATGATTCCAATCTCCCGGCAGCGCTGCCCTCCGAAGAGACTACAGCACAATAAGGAACTTTTTTCAAAGAACTCATAAAAACTCCGGAAATTCATATACTGTAGAAATAATGGTGATGGAGCAGTGCATGAGTTCGAATAAGACACATCACAGAGAGAAAATAGCCATCCTGTTTTTCCTGTTATTTCTTGCCATGACAGGACTTATGGGGCGGCTTATTTTTCTAATGATTTTCCGTTCTGAACATTACGGTGCCATGGCATTAGACCTTCATGAACGGGAAAGGACCATAAAAGCGGCCAGAGGAAACATTGTTGATGCCAATGGGGTGGTCATTGCCACCAACCGGACGGTATGCACCATATCGGTCATACATAACCAGATCAGAAAGGCAGATGAGGTTGTGGCGGTCCTTTCAAAGGAGCTGGGCCTGCAAGAGGAAGAAGTTCGGAAAAAGGTAGAAAAGTACAGTTCAAGGGAAATTATTAAGACCAATGTAGACAAGGCTCTGGGAGATCAGATCCGAAGCTATCATTTAGAAGGTGTGAAGGTGGATGAGGATTATAAGCGGTATTATCCTTATGATACCCTTGCTTCTACGGTTCTTGGCTTTACGGGAGGAGATAACCAGGGAATCATTGGCCTGGAAGTAAAATACGAACAATATTTAAAAGGACTTAACGGAAAAATCCTGACCATGTCCGATGCGGCCGGAATTGAGATTGAAAATGCGGCAGAAGACAGGATCGAGCCTGTGGCGGGACAGGACTTATATATCAGCCTGGATGTCAATATCCAGCGGTATTGTGAGCAGGCGGCTTATCGGGTGATGGAGAAAAAGGGCGCAAAAAGAGTGTCGATCATTGTCATGAATCCTCAGAATGGGGAGATTATGGCAATGGTAAATGCACCTGAATTTAATTTAAATGATCCGTTTACACTAAGTGTAGATGCAGAAGTGCCGGCAACTGACAAGGAAAAACAGGATTTGTTAAACAAGATGTGGAGAAATCCCTGTATTAACGACACCTATGAACCAGGTTCCACCTTTAAGATCGTCACTGCGGCCGCAGGGCTGGAATCAGGAGTGGTAAAGCTTGATGACCATTTTTCATGCCCCGGTTTCCGGGTGGTGGAGGACAGAAAAATCAGATGCCACAAGGTGGGAGGCCACGGTTCGGAGACCTTTCTCCAGGGGATGATGAATTCCTGCAACCCTGTTTTGATCGACGTAGGGCAGAGGCTTGGAGTGGATAATTACTATAAATATTTTGAGCAGTTTGGTTTAAAGGGAAAAACCGGGATCGACCTTCCCGGCGAGGCATCTACCATCATGCATAAAAAAGATGATATGGGGCTTGTGGAGCTGGCAACCGTTTCTTTTGGCCAGTCTTTTCAGATCACTCCCATGCAGTTAATCACCACAGCTTCCGCAATTATTAACGGCGGAAACCGTGTTACTCCCCATTTTGGAGTGAAGTCTGTGAGCACGGATGGAGAATCTGTCCATGACTTTACCTATCCTGTGAAAGAAGGGATTATATCTCCGCAAACAAGCGAAACCATGCGTTTTATCCTGGAACAGGTTGTTGCAGAAGGAAGCGGAAAAAAGGCACAGGTCGACGGCTATCGGGTGGGCGGAAAAACAGCCACCTCCGAAAAACTTCCAAGAAGTCTGAAAAAGTACATTTCGTCTTTTGTGGGCTTTGCCCCGGCTGATAATCCACAGGTGATTGCCCTGATTACCATCGATGAACCTGAGGGGATTTATTACGGCGGAACCATTGCTGCACCGGTCATTGCAGACATTTTCAAGAATATTCTTCCATACCTGGGAATCGAGCCAACAGAGGAAAAAACTGCTTCGGCGTTTCGAATCTATGGTTGATTATTCAGGCAAAAAGACGTATACTACTAACTGTGTACTTTTGAAATACAAATACATAAAATATTGAGGTGTGACATGATTAACGAAACGATTCTGGCAATCATCATAGCATTTGCCATCAGCGCCATGCTGTGTCCCATTGTAATCCCATTTCTCCACAGGCTGAAATTCGGCCAGGAGGTCCGCAAGGAAGGGCCTGAAAGCCATATGAAAAAACAGGGTACTCCCACCATGGGAGGGCTTATCATATTGACCAGCATTATTATTACATCGCTGTTCTATGTGAGGGAATACCCGAAGATCATTCCTGTGCTTTTTGTGACTGTGGGATTTGGTATCGTTGGGTTCCTTGATGATTACATCAAGATCGTGATGAAGCGGTCAGAGGGGCTTACGCCTGTTCAAAAGATGGCAGGGCAGTTAATCATTACAGGCATTTTTGCCTATTATCTGCTTCATTCAAAAGATGTGGGGACCGAAATGCTGATTCCCTTTACCGGAGGCTTTGAAAAAGGGCTGTTTCTGAATTTAGGCATACTCTTTGTACCGGCAGTATTTTTTATCGTAATAGGGACTGACAATGGGGTGAATTTCACCGATGGACTGGATGGGCTCTGCACCAGCGTGACCATTCTGGTGGCCACCTTCCTGACTGTGGTGTCCATCGGAGAGAATACCGGCATCAGTCCCATTACCGGTGCGGTGGTTGGAAGCCTTTTGGGATTTCTGCTCTTTAACGTGTACCCTGCCAGGGTGTTCATGGGGGATACCGGTTCCCTTGGGCTTGGAGGCTTTGTTGCGTCCAGTGCCTTTATGATGCAGATCCCTATTTTCATTGCTATTATCGGCTTCATTTATTTGATCGAAGTATTATCCGTCATCATTCAGGTGACATATTTTAAGAGAACAGGCGGAAAGAGGATTTTTAAGATGGCTCCCATCCACCACCACTTTGAACTTAGCGGCTGGTCGGAAACACGGGTGGTAGCTGTGTTTGCAATCGTGACAGCGGTTCTTTGCCTGCTTGCATACCTTGGATTATAGGAGAGAGAAACCATATGAGTCAGAAAATATTAGTCGCCGGCAGCGGAAAAAGCGGTATTGCCGCATCCAGGCTGATCCTTAAAACAGGCGGTGAAGTGATTCTTTATGACAGCAATGCGGCCCTTCATAAGGAGGACCTGCTTCTCCAGTTTGGAGAAGGAGAAAGGATTTCAGTTTTATTGGGGGAGCTTCATAAGGAAGACCTTGCAGGTGTGAGCTTATGCGTCATAAGCCCCGGCATTTCCTTGGATGCCCCTTTTGTCCCTGTTCTGAAAGAGGCGGATATTCCGGTCTGGAGTGAGATCCAGCTGGCTTACCACCATGCAAAAGGAAAGCTGGCAGCGATCACGGGAACCAATGGTAAGACAACCACTACGGCCCTTACCGGTGAGATCATGAAGGCATATTATGACCACGTATTTGTAGTAGGAAATATTGGAGTTCCTTATACGGAGGAAGCCTTAAAGACTGATCATGATTCGGTAACAATAGCGGAGATCAGCAGCTTCCAGCTGGAGACCATCACGGATTTCCGTCCGGATGTGAGCGCCATTTTAAACATAACGCCAGACCACTTAGATCGTCATAAAACCATGGAATGTTACATAGAAGTAAAAGAACGGATTACATCAAACCAGAGGCCTCAGGATTTTTGCGTTTTAAATTATGATGATCCTGTATTGCGGGAGTTTGGTAAAACCATGAAGCCTAAGGCAGTCTATTTCAGCAGCAGCCAGCTTTTGGAAGAAGGTTACTGTATGGACGGCGACAGGATCATTTGGAACCATGACGGAGAGAGGATGGAGATCGTAAATATCCATGAGATCCAGCTTCTTGGCCGCCATAACCATGAAAACATCATGGCAGCAGCCGCCATATCCGCCCAAATGGGAGTGCCCATGGAAATCATTCAGAAGGTGATCCGCGAGTTTAAGGCGGTGGAGCACCGGATCGAATTTGTTGCGGAAAAGGCGGGAGTAAAGTATTACAACGATTCCAAGGGAACCAATCCGGATGCGGCCATCCAGGCGATAAAGGCCATGCCGGGGCCGACTCTGCTCATTGCAGGAGGGTATGATAAGAACTCAGAGTATGACGAATGGATCGGATCCTTTGACGGAAAAGTGAAATACATGGTGCTTCTGGGTCAGACCAGGGAAAAAATTGCCGAATGTGCAGCCAGACATGGTTTTACCAATGTAATGTATGCGGAGGATATGCAGGAGGCGGTAAAGGTCTGCGCTTCATATGCCAACAGAGGAGACCACGTCCTCCTGTCCCCGGCCTGTGCCAGCTGGGGGATGTTTAAATGCTATGAAGAACGTGGCCAAATTTTCAAGGATTGCGTCCGGGCTTTGTAGAAGCAATGAGCCCGTCAAATTATGAATGCCATGGCGGTGTCGTGGCGGCCCACCAGGCCGCAGTTCATGCCCGCCGGCCTGGTTGAATAAAATAGCAGTTGGCGAGGAGGAATGATATGGCAGAAAAAAGGCCAGTGAAGAAAAAGAATAAACCGCGCCGTTTTTATGATTACAGTCTCTTATTTACTGTGATATTTCTGTCTGTTTTCGGCTTAGTCATGATTTACAGCTCCAGCTCATATGCAGCCCAGCTTAAATTCAACAACGCCGCTTATTTCATGATGAGGCAGGCTAAGATCGCTTTGGCAGGCTTTGTTATCATGATTGTAATATCTAAAATGGATTACCACTGGTACGCCAAGTTTGCCGTATTTGCTTACGTCCTATCATATGTTCTTATGATCACCGTATCCCTGGTGGGGCGTAAAGTAAATGGAAAGAGAAGGTGGCTGGGAGTGGGAAGTCTATCTTTCCAGCCTACAGAATTTGTAAAAATTGCACTAATTGTCATGCTGGCGGTTCTGATCGTTCAGATGGGAAGGAATATTAACTCAAGAAACGGCGTGATTCTGGTAATTGTGACGACTCTTCCGATTGCAGGGATCGTAGCGGCAAATAACTTAAGCTCCGGAATCATCATTGCCGGGATTGCTTTTGTCATGCTGTTTGTGTCCTGTAAAAAGAAATGGCCGTTTTTTGCCTGCGGTTTAGGGGGGGTAGGCTTACTGGCTTTTGCCGGGCCAATGGCCACTGTCCTGGAAAAGCTTAATATCCTTCATGACTACCAGCTGGGCCGTATCCTGGTATGGCTGGAACCGGAGGCTTATCCCTCCACAGGAGGCTATCAGGTGCTTCAGGGGCTTTATGCCATAGGTTCCGGCGGTCTGGTAGGCAGAGGCTTAGGAGAGAGCATACAGAAGATGGGGTTTGTGCCGGAGGCACAAAACGACATGATTTTTTCCATTATCTGTGAGGAGCTTGGTCTTTTCGGAGCTGTTTCCGTGATTCTGATATTCCTTTTTATGATTTACCGTTTCATGCTCATTGCGGATAATGCGCCGGATCTGTTCGGAGCTTTGCTGGTTGTAGGCGTCATGGGGCATATTGCCATACAGGTTATTTTGAATATTGCGGTTGTTACCAACACCATACCAAATACGGGCATCACCCTTCCCTTTATCAGCTATGGAGGTACTTCAGTCCTTTTTCTAATGATGGAAATGGGCATGGTTTTAAGCGTTTCCAACCAGATAAAGCTGGAAAAATAATAGGATGTGAAACCATTCTCTCACTCTTAACATAGGATAGTATATAAGAAGCCATGGGAGGTACCGGATTGTCAGTCATACAGGTCCAGGGGTTACGATCCTTAAAAGGTGAGATAAAAATTCAGGGTTCCAAAAATGCTGTTCTGCCCATGATGGCAGCAGCGGTTCTCCATAAAGGTACAACAGTGATTCATAATGTCCCCAGGATACAGGATGTGTTCTGTATGCTGGGGATACTTGAGCATATTGGCTGTATATGCGGCTTTGACGGCCATTCCTTGACAATTAATGCATCGACTCTGACACAGGCGGAAATACCGGAAGCGTATATAAAGAGCATGCGCTCCTCTATTATGCTGTCTGGTCCGCTCCTTGGAAGGACCGGGAATGCGGTCACCAGCTTTCCCGGAGGGTGTTCCATAGGGGAACGACCCATTGGCCTGCACTTGTCTGCCTTTCGGAAACTTGGGGCGGTCATTGAGGAAAAGGGTGATAAGCTTCTGGCGTCCGCGGATCGGCTGATGGGCGCCGATATTTATTTTCCCTTTCCAAGCGTGGGAGCTACGGAAAACGCCCTGATGGCTGCTGTATATGCCCAGGGGGTAACTGTCATCCATGGAGCTGCAAAGGAACCGGAGATCATTACTCTTTGTGAATTCTTAAACAATATGGGCGCCAAAATCCATGGGACCGGTACTTCCAGGCTGGCGGTCACGGGCGTAAAAGAGCTTTGTGATTCTGAATTTACTGTGGCAGGTGACAGGATTGTTGCAGGAACTTATTTAATGGCTGTTATGGCTGCTGAAGGAAATATTGTGCTCCAGGGAATCCAACCCGGGCATTTAACCTCTGTTCTTACTCTTACTGAAAAAATGGGTGCTGATATAAAACAGTATGAAAACCAGTTGGAGGTATCCATGAGAGGGCGTCCTGACTGCATAGATGTTATGACAGAACCTTATCCGGGATTTCCCACGGATCTTCAGTCGCAGTTAATGGCTGTCATGGCCTCATCAAAAGGCACCGGCAGGCTGAAAGAAACCATTTTTGAAGGACGTTTTGGGACAGCAAAGGAGTTGCAGAAGCTTGGGGCAGATATTATAATAGAAGGAAAAAGGGCTGTGGTGCGCGGGCTTTATCCTTTAAAGGGAAACCGGGTAACTGCCACAGATCTGCGGGGAGGCGCGGCCCTTGTGGTTGCAGGTCTTGCCTGTGAAGGCGTGACTGAGATCCATGAGTGCCACCATATTGAACGGGGATATGTAGACATCTGCAGCGACTTAAGCAGTCTTGGTGCAGCGATCAGAGGGATGGAATGAAAGATTTAAGAAAAAGCAGAAGAAGAATTAAATTTGGAATTGCAGCCGCCGTGATATTTCTGGGAACAGTCATTTTTTTGTCACTGCAGATCAGGGATATTACGGTGAGCGGCAATAAAAAGTACACATCGGAGCAGATTGTTGATTTTATATTTAAGGACGGCTGGGACCGGAATGCGGTTTTTTGTCTCTATAAGGATCGTTTTAGAAAGCATGAACAGATCCCTTTTGTGGAGGACTACAAAATCGTATTCCAAAGCCCGGTAAAGGTTGAAGTGATCGTCTATGAGAAGTCCGTGGTAGGTTATGTCTCCTATATGGGCAGCTATATGTATTTTGACAAGGATGGCATCGTTGTGGAAAGCTCCAGCGGAAAGCTTGACGGTATTCCGTGGGTTACGGGGCTGCAGTTCGGACATATCGCTCTGCACCAGCCCCTGCCGGTGGAAAAAGGGAAGATCTTCAGTGAGATCCTGAACCTGACCCAGCTTTTATCAACCAAGGAAATTCCGGTTGACCAGATCCGGTATGATTCCCGGGGAGATGCGACTCTTTTCATGGGAGATATTAAGGTTTTTCTTGGAAGCAATGACCAGATGAATGGAAAAATCTCCGAGTTAAAGAACCAGCTTCCTGTTTTGGGAGGATTATCAGGGACCCTTTATCTTGATACATATGATGAGGCGGATACTGTCACTTCTTACAGGTTTGTGAAGAATAAATGAATTTACATAATTTGCTTGGAATTTTGTTTAAAAAATGGTTGATATTTTCGTGAAAATCAAATATTATATTAATTAGGTTTATAGAGTAAGCTGTTTATGGTTAAAGGAGGATATAATCTTGTTAGAGATTAAGATAAATGAGGCGGATAATGCGGCAAGAATTCTGGTAATCGGAGTAGGCGGTGCAGGTAACAATGCGGTGAACCGCATGATCGATGAGAATATAGCTGGTGTTGAATTTCTTGGAATCAATACGGACAAGCAGGCTCTGCAGTTTTGCAAGGCTCCTACAGCCATGCAGATCGGAGAGAAACTGACAAAAGGTCTTGGTGCAGGCGCCAAGCCGGAGATCGGTGAAAAAGCGGCAGAGGAGAATGCGGACGATCTGGCCCAGGCCATGAAGGGTGCGGATATGGTATTCGTTACCTGCGGAATGGGCGGCGGTACTGGTACCGGAGCAGCTCCTGTTGTGGCCAAGATCGCAAAGGATATGGGAATTCTTACTGTGGGCGTTGTGACAAAACCTTTCCGTTTTGAAGCAAGGACCCGTATGAGCAATGCAAATAACGGTATTGAACGTTTAAAAGAGAGTGTAGATACATTAATCGTAATCCCTAATGACCGTCTTCTGGAAATCGTGGACAGGCGCACCACCATGCCGGATGCCTTAAAAAAAGCAGATGAAGTCCTTCAGCAGGCCGTACAGGGCATTACAGATTTAATCAATGTGCCGGGACTCATTAACCTGGACTTTGCAGATGTTCAGACAGTAATGACAGACAAGGGCATTGCCCATATCGGTATCGGCAGGGCAAAGGGTGATGAAAAGGCATTGGAAGCCGTAAAGCAGGCGGTATCCAGTCCGTTGCTTGAGACTACCATTGAGGGCGCTTCTCATGTCATCATTAACATTTCCGGTGATATCAGCCTGGTGGAAGCAAATGAGGCTGCCAGCTATGTCCAGGAGATGGCAGGAGATGAAGCAAACATTATTTTTGGAGCAATGTATGATGAGAATGCTCATGACGAAGCCAGCATTACCGTGATCGCAACCGGTCTGGACCTCCAGTCTGAGACTCCGGTGTCCAAGGTCATGACGAATTTTTCCAATCCTAACTATAAACAGCCAAAAGCAGCAGCTCAGAACCAGGCCGTGAATCAGGAGGCAGCCGCTACTGCAGCAACTCCCGGATATAACCAGAACTATAATCCTAACTACGGAAATGCCAATTATTCCAACCCGGCTTATAATAATCAGAATTATCCAAATAACAACAGCAACTATAATAACCAGAATTATGGAAACCAGAACTACGGAGCCGGAAACTATACTAAGCCCAATTATCAGGGACAGAATAATGCCCAGGGTACTCCTCCTCAGGGAGGCGGACAGCCCTATCGTCCAACCGTGAACAAGGAAGTTCAGATCAACATTCCGGATTTTTTAAGAAATAAAAGATAAAACTTATGAAGCTACATAATCAGGCAGGTTCCGATGAACCTGCCTGTTTTTGAAACACCCGAGGAAAGGAGTGGCAGAATGTCAGAGAAAGAACAGGATTGGGAGATTTCAGAGGATTATTATAACAGCAAGGAAAATGAAAAGAATCTGTCTTTGGAAGATTTTATCACGGAATCTGACAAGGAGACCGCTGGCTTTGAACCTTCCGGCCAAAACGATGAACTGTTAAAAAAGACAATTGGGGATGTCCATCAGGTGCTGGTCTTGGCTCAGGAAGGAAAGAGCATTCCGGAGATTGCTTCCATTACAGGCTTTCAAGAGAAATACGTTTATGATATACAGGTTTGTGCCCAGGGCTTCAGGGAGGATGACGAGATTGCAGTGGCTCATCTGGTGCTGGGTTAGAAGGAGGGATTAAGGATGATGAAAAAGATTTGTCCGGTTTGTGATCTTCCGGTAAACGAAATGAATTACTGTCCCCGGTGCAGGAGGATGGTCCGACGGCCCATTCTGTGGAAAACAGATTATTATTTAAATGAAAGACGACCCTCTTATGATGAAGAACGTAATATTCCCAAGACGGACAGGCAGGGAAACCAACAGAGAGGGAATGCTCAGGGGAATCAGCAAAAAGGGAATACCCAGAGTCCGGCCAGGCAGAAGAGTGTGCTTCAGAGACCGGTATCCCCCAGACCTCAGGAGACGAGAACGCCTGTCAGGCCTGCTGCCGGCCATAATCCTTCCAGACCTTCCCAGCCAGGGCAGGCAAAAAAGGGGAGGAAGCCTCTGGCGCCTCTGGCAGGGTTTCTTACCCTGATGGTTGTTTTAAATGCCGTTCCAAAGGTCATTGGAACCGTAGGCCAGTTGATGGAAGATAAAAGCAATTACAGCACTTATGAAACAGCGG
The DNA here is from genome assembly GCF_000526995.1 of Lacrimispora indolis DSM 755. NCBI lineage: Bacteria > Bacillati > Bacillota > Clostridia > Lachnospirales > Lachnospiraceae > Lacrimispora > Lacrimispora indolis. The sequence continues at coordinate 4,346,069 of NZ_AZUI01000001.1, forward strand.
TTCCCTACGATGATTCCGGTTTTACAGAGCTTGAAGAAGAGGAAGTAAAAGCTTCCGGAGAACCTTGTACCGGCTATATTCATTTTCCTGCTGACGGCAGGCAGATCGCGGCAGCCATGGGGCAGTTTTTTAAAGAGACAGACTATGGCTATCAGGTGGAAGATGGAGCGGTTTATTCTGACAATTATATTTTTGAAGAAGAAGACGGTCCTATATCCTATTATGAGACAGTAGAAAGCTTCTCTTTTGAGGATGAGGTGACCAGCCAGCTGGATCCAAGCGATGAAGAATACGTATTCCAGTATGTTGATATCAATTATGATACGGCTACAGGGGAGCTTCATGACTATATCTCTTCCTTAAAGGACAGGGAGGTTTCCCTTGTCTTTTTAGAGGAGTTTTTAAGGCTTACGGAAACAGGCGCCGGAATCCCCCAGGAAGAAAGCAGCATCCCGGCCATTATGGAACAGGCCAGGACAAAGGAATGGCAGGAAGATGGAATATACATTATGGAAGGGCTGTTTGATATCAACGCTTATCTTACCAATGATGGGATCAGGATCTACGTTTCTTACAGCAATCCTCAGGTGATGGAAAGCCAGGAAACGTAAACAGGATATATTGCGGAATTCAGTTTTTTGTGGTAAAGTGTTAAAAGATAAATGCAACATTTTGTGGGTATACCCTTACGCCCAATGAAGCGGGGTGCGCTGTGCCCAAAGTGCATGGCAGTAATAATGAGACCAAAGACAGGAGACAGACAGCATGAAAATTAAAGACATATTGAGCCAGGGGAAGCCTACCTTGTCCTTTGAAGTATTTCCTCCTAAAACCGAGGATAAATATGAATCAGTGGAACGGGCGGCGGCGGAGATCGCAAAGCTGAATCCGGCTTTCATGAGTGTCACATACGGGGCAGGCGGGGGAACCAGCCGGTATACCGTTGATATCGCTTCTGCCTTGCACCATGAGTACCATGTGACGGCTCTGGCTCATCTGACCTGTGTTTCTTCCACCAAGGATAAGGTGCACCAGGTCCTTGGTGAACTGAAAAAGGCCGGAATAGAAAATGTGCTGGCTCTCCGGGGAGATATGCCTGCTGATGCTCCTGTTAAGAGAGAATACAATTACGCCTCTGAGCTGATCAGGGAAATAAAAGAGGCAGGGGATTTTTGCATTGGCGCTGCCTGTTATCCGGAAGGCCATGTAGAATCCGCCAGCAAGACCATTGATATGGATTACTTAAAACAGAAGGTGGAAGCAGGATGTGATTTTGTTACCACCCAGATGTTTTTTGACAATAATATTTTATACAATTACCTGTACCGAATCCGGGAAAAGGGTGTTACCGTTCCGGTGGTTGCAGGGATCATGCCTGTGACCAATGTGAGGCAGATCATCCGAAGCTGCCAGCTGTCAGGAACCTATCTGCCTTCCCGTTTTAAGGCTATTGTAGACAGGTTCGGAGAGAATCCGGCAGCTATGAAACAGGCAGGAATCGCCTATGCCACAGAACAGATCATTGACCTTATCGCCAACGGAGTAAATGCCATTCACGTTTATTCCATGAATAAGCCGGATGTGGCGTTAAAAATCAAGGAGAACCTTTCTGAGATACTGTGATTCCTTTCAATCTGGGTCCGGCTCCTTTTAAAAGAGTCGGGCCCGTTTTAAAATGAAAAACGGAGGAATATCAATGGAAATCAGCCGAAAGGAGATCCGGCGGTATCTGGGATACGGGAAAAATGAAGGGGATGAAACCGTAAATGCTTTGATTGAAGAATGCGTCAGAGAGCTTACGGCAGCTGCATCCCCAAAAAGCATAAGCCGGGTATATCCCCTGGAACTGCTTGACCATGACACAATCGATTTCACCGTATTTAAGACCAGAAGCCGGAATTTAAGCAGGAACTTAGCCGATTGTGAACAGGTGATCTTATTTGCCGCCACTTTAGGCGCGGGGGTTGATGTGCTCCTGCATAAATATACAAAGCTGCAGATGAGCAAAGCTGTTATCATGCAGGCTGCTGCAGCTGCCATGATTGAGGAATATTGTGACGAAGAGAACCGGAAGCTGAAGCAGGAGTATGAGGACAGGAAGCTGTATTTAAGGCCCAGATTCAGCCCTGGCTACGGAGACTTTCCCTTAGAGTGCCAGAGGAATATTACTGCGGTTCTGGAAACACCTAAAAGGATCGGGATTATGCTTACGGACAGCCTTCTCATGACGCCTTCCAAGTCTGTCACTGCGGTCATGGGAGTTAGCGGGAAACCTTACCGCTGTGAGATAAAGGGATGCGAATCCTGTGTAAAGACGGACTGTGCATACCGGAGAAATGAATGATACAAATGCAGATGGAGGAACCTATGGCAGGAATTTTAGAAGAGATAAAGAAACGGATCGTATTTTTTGACGGCGGAACAGGAAGTCTTTTGCAGGCCAGCGGCTTAGAACCGGGAGAACTGCCGGAGACATGGAATGTAAAGCACCCGGATATTATTACAAAGCTTCATCGTGATTATCTGGAAGCGGGGGCAGACATCATAAAGACAAATACCTTTGGGGCCAATGGTCTGAAATTCCACAAAGGAGCAGAATTTGATCTGGAAGAGGTGGTGACTGCGGCGTTAAAAAATGCAAAAAAAGCGGTTGAAACGGCTGTCTTTCCGGCTGGAAAGAAAAAGGGGTATATTGCACTTGATTTAGGTCCTACTGGAAAGCTTTTAAAGCCTTTGGGAGATTTGGATTTTGAAGATGCCTACCAGATGTTTTCCCAGGTAGTTAGGATCGGAGAGAAGGAAGGCGCGGACCTGGTGCTCATTGAGACCATGAGCGACAGCTATGAGGCAAAGGCGGCTGTGCTGGCTGCAAAGGAAAACTGCAGCCTTCCCGTATTTGTGACCATGATTTTTGATGAAAAAGGAAAGCTTTTGACCGGAGGAAACGTAGAATCCACGGTCGCCCTTTTAGAGGGCCTGGGGGTCGATGCCCTGGGAATCAACTGCGGCCTGGGCCCGATTCAGATGAAGGGCATTTTAACAGACATCATGAAGGTGGTTTCCATACCGGTTATTGTAAATCCCAATGCAGGGCTTCCAAGAAGCGAAGGCGGGAAAACAGTTTATGATATTGATGCGGGAGAATTCGCGGCTGCCATGAAGGAAATTGCAGAGGAAGGAGCCTGTGTAATCGGCGGCTGCTGCGGAACCACGCCAGAACACATTGAAAAGACGGTGGCCCTTTGTAAGGATTTTCCTGTCAGGCATCCGGATAAGAAAAACAGGACTGTGGTTTCTTCTTATGCACAGGCGGTCCTGATCGGTGATGACCCGGTCATCATCGGAGAGAGGATCAATCCAACGGGGAAATCCAAGTTTAAGCAGGCCCTTCGGGATCACAACCTGGAATATATCCTTCGGGAAGGGGTGACCCAGCAGGACAATGGGGCCCATGTTCTGGATGTGAACGTTGGACTTCCGGAAATAGATGAACCCTCCATGATGGTGGAAGTGATCAAGGAGCTTCAAAGCATCATCGACCTGCCCCTTCAGATCGACACCTCCAATACGGAGGCAATGGAGCAGGCTATGAGGGTGTATAACGGAAAGCCCCTCATCAATTCCGTAAATGGGAAAAAGGAAGTGATGGAGGCCATTTTCCCGCTGGTAAAACGGTACGGAGGCGTTGTGGTCGCCCTTGCTCTTGATGAGGCTGGAATCCCGGAGACAGCAGACGGAAGGATTGCTGTTGCAAAGAAAATCTATGAGAAGGCCGCAGAATATGGAATTGAGAAAAAAGACATTATCATAGATGCCCTTTGCATGACGGTCAGCTCTGACAGCAAAGGGGCACTGACCACTCTTGAAACCTTAAGAAGGGTCCGGAATGAGCTGGAAGGCAGGACCATACTGGGGGTTTCCAACATTTCCTTTGGTCTTCCCCAAAGGGAGATCATCAATGCCACCTTTTTTGCAATGGCCCTTCAAAACGGCCTGAGTGCCGCCATCATAAACCCCAATTCAGAAGCAATGATGCGTTCTTATTACAGCTTTCGGACTCTGGCGGATTTAGATCCCCAGTGCAGCGGTTATATATCGGTTTACAGCGGTCAGGTGGCTACGTTGGGGGAAACGGTAAGGCCGGGAACTTCCTCCCTGGCAAGCGGCGTTTCCGGGGGCGATATGCCCCTTTCAGAAAGCATTGCAAAGGGCCTTAAGGACCGGGCCCATGCCGCGGTAACGGAGCTGTTAAAGGAGCAGGAGCCTCTGGCCATCATAAATGGGGAGATGATCCCTGCTTTGGACCGGGTGGGAAAGGGCTTTGAAAATGGAACAGTATTTCTGCCTCAGCTTCTTATGAGTGCGGAAGCTGCCAAGGCAGCTTTTGAGGTCATAAAAGAGAAGATGGCGGAAGGCGGTCTGGCACAGGAGAAAAAGGGAAAGATCATCCTGGCTACGGTCAAGGGAGATATTCATGATATCGGCAAGAATATTGTAAAGGTCCTTCTGGAAAACTACAGCTATGATGTGATTGACCTGGGAAAGGACGTTCCTCCGGAGAAGATCGTGGAAACTGCGGTGGAAGAAGAGGTAAAGCTGGTAGGCTTAAGCGCTCTTATGACCACCACGGTCCCCAGCATGGAAGAGACCATCAGACAGCTTAGGGAGACCGCTTCTTCTGTGAAAGTGATGGTAGGAGGTGCCGTGCTTACGGAAGGATATGCAAAGACCATCGGCGCAGACCAGTACTGCCGGGATGCCATGGCTTCCGTCAATTATGCGGAAGGAGTATTTCACGTAAAATAACCAGCCCGATTGACAAATACGGTATGAATGGTATAATATCCACGAAAGCAATGAGCAGTGCGAAACGGGACAGAAGAAGATTTTCATTGTGCTTGCACATAAGAAAATCTTGTCATGGCCCGTTTCATAGGGAGAATGCCCGTGAGCGAACGAATTCTATCAGTCATGGGAATCCCCATGACTGATAGAATTCGTCCGCTTTGCACTACGGATTTACGATACAACACATCTGGAGGTACCAAAAAACATGGGAAAGATTATTTTAACAGGGGACCGGCCTACCGGAAAGCTCCATATCGGCCATTACGTAGGTTCGTTAAAGCGCAGGGTGGAACTGCAGAATTCCGGGGAATTTGACGAGATTTTTATTATGATCGCGGATGCTCAGGCGCTTACGGACAATGCCGATAATCCGGAAAAGGTCCGTCAGAATATTATTGAGGTTGCGCTGGATTACCTTTCCTGCGGGCTGGACCCGAAGAAATGTACTCTGTTCATCCAGTCACAGATTCCGGAGCTTACAGAGCTGTCCTTTTATTATATGAATCTGGTAACCGTATCCAGGCTGCAGCGGAACCCTACGGTAAAATCCGAGATTGCCATGAGGAATTTTGAAACCAGCATTCCCGTAGGTTTCTTTACCTATCCAATCAGCCAGGCAGCAGACATTACGGCGTTCCAGGCCACTACGGTGCCTGTGGGAGAGGACCAGGAGCCTATGATCGAGCAGACCAGGGAAATTGTGCGCAAGTTCAATTCCGTTTATGGAGAAGCTCTTGTGGAGCCGGAGATTCTGCTTCCTGATAATAAGGCGTGCTTGCGGCTTCCGGGAACTGACGGCAAGGCCAAGATGAGCAAGTCTCTTGGAAACTGCATTTATTTATCCGATACAGAAGATGAAGTTAAGAAAAAGGTCATGAGCATGTACACAGACCCTAACCACATCCAGGTTTCCGACCCGGGAGAAGTGGAAGGGAATACGGTATTCACCTATCTTGATGCCTTCTGCAAGGATGAGGATTTTGAAAAATATCTTCCTGATTATAAGAATCTTGATGAGCTTAAAGATCACTACAGGCGGGGCGGTTTAGGCGATGTAAAGGTGAAGCGGTTCTTAAACAGTGTCCTTCAGGCGGAATTAGAGCCGATCCGCAGAAGACGTAAGGAATATGAAGCCAACATTCCTTACGTATATCAGATATTAAAAGAGGGAAGCGACAAAGCTGAGGCAGCGGCGGCCCGGACTTTAAAGGGTGTAAAGGAAGCCATGAAGATCAATTATTTTGATGATCTGGAATATATTGAGGAACAGGCAAGAAAGTATAAGGGCCAGGAATAGAGGCATATATGAAAATTGTATCCATCACCGAAATTTTGGAATGCAATGAATGGATCAGGAGCAAGGGCCTGGAATTTAAGATCCATTTAAGGGACGCCTGCGGGAAACAGTCCTGCTGGATCCAATCCTTAAATAACAAAAACGGCAGGGAACAATGGGAGGAGCTTTATAAGGCTTTAGAGGAGTTCTTTGCCGGACTCCGGTTTCGTCTGGAATACGGAAAGGATAAAACTGACTTCTGGCTGTTGTAATTCGGTGGGCATGGATGCCGGAGAAGTGCAAAGGAAAAAGATTCCTCTGTACTTCTCCGGCATTTTGCTTTATGGAGAAGTACGCTTTCATGGGTTTTTAAACATCCAAACGACAGCTATGAATGTCCCGGGAGCCCGGGCTGGGCCTGTCTGCCTCCCCTGATGGCTCATCTTGAATAAGCGGCATTAATGAATATCTCTTTTATATTAAGCATACTAATTAATGAGATTAATAAAAATAATGAGTAGAATCTTAAAATTTTATTAAATTTAATTGAAGAAAATGGAAGAACCAGTTATAATCTAGTAGTAATTAAGAAACATCAGTCTCGTAAAATAAAATGAAAAAGGAGTTTTATCATGGAGCAGTTTTTTAAGCTTAAGGAAAATGGAACAAATGTCACAACTGAGATTATAGCCGGGATCACCACATTTTTTGCTATGGCGTACATCATTGTCGTTAATCCTAATACGTTAAGCCAGGCAGGTATGGAGTGGGGAGCAGTATTTTTGGCAACCATCATTTCTGCTATTATTGGTACTTTAATTATGGGCCTTGTAGCTAATGTACCATATGCTCAGGCTCCGGGTATGGGATTAAATGCATTTTTTGTTTACACTGTTTGTTTTGGATTGAAATTTACATGGCAGCAGGCTTTGTCAATGGTTTTCATCTGTGGTCTTCTTAATATTTTAATCACAGTGACCAGGATCCGTAAGTACATCATCAAAGCCATTCCAACAAGCTTGCAGAACGCCATTGGCGGAGGCATCGGCATCTTTATTGCATACATAGGTCTTTTAAATGCAGGTGCTATCAATTTTGAGGCAGGGGTTCCTGCAATGTCTGTGATTGCAACAAAAGCTCTTGTTTTATTTATTATAGGTCTTGTGTTAATTATTGTATTGACTGTATTGAATGTAAAAGGCGGTATTTTAATCGGTATAATTTTAACGACTTTGATCGGTATTCCGTTAGGCATTACAAAAACAGGAGATACCGTAAATTTTTCAGAAGCTTTGGCAGTGCTTCCAACCACGTTTGGAGTAATTTTTACGGCAGACGGACTTCCTTCTTTGTTTGGTGATATGGCTAAGCTTCCCCTGGTATTAATAACCATTTTCTCTTTCAGCCTATCCGATACATTTGATACAATCGGAACGTTCATTGGAACAGGCCGCAGAAGCGGAATCTTCAGCGCGGAAGATGAAGCCTCCTTAGAATCAGGCAAAGGGTTCTCTTCCAAGATGGATAAAGCGCTGTTTGCAGATGCCACAGCAACTTCCATTGGTGCCATTTTTGGTACTTCAAACACGACTACCTATGTGGAAAGTGCAGCTGGCATCGGAGCCGGCGGACGTACCGGCCTTACTTCCGTAGTTGTAGCAGTTTGTTTTGCCTTAAGTGCATTCTTGTCCTCCTTTATCAGTGCAGTTCCATCTGTGGCAACAGCGCCTGCTCTTGTTATTGTTGGCTGTATGATGATTTCGTCATTTAAGGAGATTGAGTGGACTCAGTTGGAAGAAGCGATTCCTGCTTTCTTTGCCGGTGTGTTTATGGCACTTTGCTACAGCATTTCTTACGGTATTGCGGCAGCATTTATTTTCTACTGCATTGTAAAGATCTGCAAGAAGAAGGCAAATGAACTGAATCCTATTATTGTAGTGGCGACAATTCTCTTTGTTATAAATTTTATATTACAGGCGTTTCTGTAATTTCTAAAGAAGTCTAAAGCTTCTGTCTCTGTATAAAGCAGGGGCAGAAGTTTTTTTATAGTAAAGTTAGTAATAATTATCAGTGTCAGTGTTGAAATTTCTGGAAAAATGTGTTATGATCATGTCATGAATTAGGAGTAACTAACTCATAAAAGTTAGGGAATAAGCCATATTAATGAAGTATGGCTGTGTTGGCGGCGCATTTTTTGATTTGAAATGAGATGGCAGCTTCCGGGAAAGCATGACAGCATTCCCTGTGCAATAATCAATGATAAAAACGTGGATACTGGAAAGAATTCCCCTAAAGGATTCCTTCTATAGTGAAGCCATTTAAAAGAAAAGGAGAAAAAATGATGAATTATCTGGAGATTGAAAAAGTAATAGGAAGAGAAATTATTGATTCCAGAGGAAATCCTACCGTAGAGGCTGAGGTACATTTAGCGGATGGGACCATTGCCAGAGGAGCGGCTCCCAGCGGCGCTTCTACCGGTGAATTTGAGGCTCTGGAGCTTCGGGATGGGGACAAGGCCCGCTTTGGAGGAAAGGGCGTTTTAAATGCGGTTCATAACATCAACACAGTGATTCATTACGCAATCACAGGAATGGATGCCTCCGACATTTATGCCATTGACCAGGCGATGTTTTCCGCAGATGGGACAAAGGATAAATCCAGACTGGGTGCCAATGCCATTCTGGCAGTATCCATTGCCTGTGCCAGAGCAGCGGCTATCAGCATGGGAATCCCTCTTTATCGTTTCTTAGGCGGAATATCCGGAAACCGTCTTCCGGTTCCTATGATGAATATTTTAAATGGCGGTGCTCATGCAGCCAATACGGTAGATGTGCAGGAGTTCATGATCATGCCTGCAGGCGCTTCCAGCTTTAAAGAGGGCTTAAGATGGTGTACGGAAGTGTTCCACTGCCTGGCTTCCATATTAAAGTCAAAAGGACTGGCTACCGCTGTAGGAGATGAAGGCGGTTTTGCTCCTGATCTGGACAGTGATGAAGCGGCCATTGAGCTGATTCTTGAGGCCATCAGAAAGGCAGGCTATGAGCCTGGACGTGATTTCGTCCTGGCCATGGACGCAGCTTCCAGTGAATGGAAGGGAGAGAAAAAGGGAGAGTATGTCCTTCCCAAGGGCGGCAAACACTTTACTTCAGAGGAACTGATTGAGCACTGGAAAAAGCTGTGTGATAAGTACCCCATTTATTCCATTGAGGATGCTCTTGATGAAGAAGACTGGGAAGGCTGGAAAAAGCTTACGGAAGCTTTGGGCGAAAGGATCCAGCTGGTTGGCGACGACTTATTTGTTACCAATACAGAGCGTTTAAAGAGAGGAATCTTAGACGGATGCGGCAACTCCATTCTGATCAAGCTTAACCAGATCGGTTCCGTATCAGAGACTCTTGAGGCGATTAAGATGGCCCACAGCGCAGGTTATACAGCCATTGTTTCCCACCGTTCCGGTGAAACGGAAGATACCACCATTGCAGATCTTGCGGTGGCTCTTAATACCTGCCAGATCAAGACAGGTGCGCCAAGCAGAAGCGAGCGTGTGGCAAAATATAACCAGCTGCTCCGTATTGAAGAAGAGTTAGGAGAAAGTGCAGTTTATCCGGGAATGGAAGCATTCCGGATCCGGAGATAATAAAAAATAGGGAAAGCCCGGCAGGTCTGATATTTGAAACCTGCCGGGCCTTTTTTATATAAACAAGGTCCTGTGAATGAACCTCCTTATTCCCCATTGGAAAAGCAATTGATGAAAGAGGCAAAGGATGATATGCTATAAGCCATAAGAAGTCCAAAGAGGAGACATTTCATGGAATTTAGAGAATTAATGGAAGAAGAACTGAACATAGAGCTTTTTAATGATTTTGACCGTTTCCAGGAAGTAAGGGAATGCTGGCGGAAGGAAAACGGGATCTGGGTGATTAAGCAGAATTCATTTACGGAGCAATGGAAGGGCGAGGAATATGAGGTATTGGTAAAATGCCTGAAACATACCGTCACAACAGGAGGCGTTGTCTTTGGCTGTTTTCTGGAAGGAAAATTAAAGGGCTTTGCTTCCGTGGAAGGCGTTCCTTTGGGAATGGAGGGGCAGTACCTTGATCTTTCCAGCCTTCATGTGTCCCGGGACTTAAGGGGCAGGAAGGCGGGCAGCAGGCTTTTTCAAATGGCGGCCCAATGGGCAAGGATTCAGGGGGCAGGAAAGCTTTATATCTCCTCTCACTCTTCTGTGGAGACCCAGGCATTTTATAAGTCCATGGGCTGCGAAGAGGCCATGGAATGCAGCAGGGAACACGTGGAAAGAGAGCCTTACGACTGCCAGCTGGAATATGTGCTGGATCGGAAGGTAATCTTATATATTGCGGTCAGCCTGGATGGATATATTGCAGATGAGGCAGGCGGAGTGGACTGGCTGGGCGGTCAGGACAAGGCCTACAAGGGGGATTACGGCTATGGACGGTTTGAGAAGCAGGTGGATACGGTCATTATGGGATACCGCACTTACCGGCAGGTAGTTACGGAACTTTCTCCGGAAGCCTGGCCATATCCTGGAAAGGAAACCTGGGTTTTGACCCATAGGGAAATGGAAGACAGGACCGGAATCCGGTTTACCGGGGAACCGCTTGATACTCTTCTTTCCGGCTTAAAGAAAAAGGAGGGAAAGGCTGTCTGGATCTGCGGAGGAGCACAGCTGGTCAATCAGCTGATGGAAAAGGATCTCATTGATGAATACCATCTCACCCTTATGCCGGTGCTTCTTGGCGGAGGTGTCCGGCTGTTTGAAAAGACGGGAAAGCAGATCCTTTTAAAGCTGGTATCCTCTGAAACGGAAAACGGAGTGATAGACTGCATATACAGAAAAAGATAGGGGAAAATCGGGAATATACAAGGCCTTCTTTCAATACAATGAACAATAGTGTTATGACCCCTGCAGCACTTTCCGGATACAGGAATACAAGCATTCCTGTGGCCTGCCCATTGCCTGCAGAAGTAAATGTATTTGAAAGAGAGATGAAAATAGATGGCAGAAATAAAACGGATCAGATGCGGAAGCGTAAACATCTATCTGATCGAAGAACATGGAAGAGCCATTCTGGTGGATACAGGAAGGAATGGATCGGAAGAAAAAATACTGGCTCAGTGCAGAAAAACAAAGGTAGAGCTGATCCTGCTCACCCATGGTCATGTAGACCATGTACAGAATACGGCTTATCTTAAGAAGGCATTGGGCGTTCCGGTCGCTCTGCATATGCAGGATTTAGACCTGATAAAGGACAATGCTGCAGAGCCCCTTCATTATCAGGGATTTCTGGGAATGGTGGTTGCTGAGGTTTCGGAGAAAAGCTATGAATCAGACCGGATACCGGAGTTTTTCCCGGAATTTTTTTTGAAAGAGGGAGACCGGCTGAAGGATTACGGGATCAATGCCAGGATCATGGAACTTCCGGGACATACCAAAGGGTCCATAGGAATTGATATTGATGGAAAAAGCGTCATTGTGGGTGATGCATTGATGAATATGTTTTATCCTGGTCTGTCCATGGTTTACTGGGACAGGGGGGAGATGATAAAAAGTGCGGAGAAGATCAGCGCTCTTGGCGCGAGAAAGGTATATTTCGGCCATGGAAGTCCGGTGGAAAACCGGGCTTGGAACAGGGCAGGAATTTAGATAAAGGTTAAAAGCGGTATGGTACGGATTTATCTGGCAAGGTATGAGACAGCCTATGGAAGGAAAAAACGGGAACTGGAGCATGAGCTGGGAAAAGAGCTTCTTCACATGGGTTTAAGGGATTTATATGGAATTGGCCCGGGAGCACAGGATCATCCGGTGATTCTGAAAGGGGAGCACGGAAAGCCTTATCTTAAGGACTTTCCCCATATCCATTATAATATCAGCCATACGGATGGCATGGTGGCCTGCGGAATCGGGGATAAGGAGCTGGGAATCGATGTGGAACGGATACGGCCCTTCCGGAACAATATCTTAAGGAGGGTCTTTTCTGATGCCGAAAGACTCCGCATGGAGGAACTGCCGGAGGAGGAGCATTCCCAATACTTCTTCCGGATATGGACACTAAAGGAAAGCTATCTTAAGGCAGTGGGCTGGGGCATCACCGTACCTCTCACCGGCATTTCCTTTGAGTGGAAGGGGGACTCTCTGCCGGTATGCTCAATTTCCGGAGCATCCTTTCAGCAGACCATGGTGGAGGGGGAATATGTCCTTTCCATATGCGCCCTGGGAGATGAAGAAATTAATTTTGAGCAGAACCTTGTTTTTTCCACCGAAGGCGGAATCTCTGGGACTGAGCCTTGCTTTCGGAAACCATAAGCCCTGCCAGGGTCAGCACGATTCCGCAGGCAGACTGGAAGCTGATGCGCTCGCTTAATAAGAGCATGGACGAGATCACGGTGATCACCGGGACTGCATAGATGTAGACGCTGGTTTTAACAGTGCCCAGCTCCTTTACGGCAAAGTTCCAGGTGGCAAAGCAGAGGGCGGAAGCACCCAGGCCTAAAAACAGGATATTAAGCAAGTTCTTTGTATCGGCAAGGCGGTAAAAGCCGAGATTAAAGGGGAGAATTGCCAATGCGGGAACCATGAACAGAAGGCCGTAGAAGAAAATGCGCCTTGTTGTTTCAACGGTCCCATGGCCGAATTCTCCTATTTTTTTTGTGATTACGGAGTAGGCGGCCCAGGTGACGGCGGCGGCCAGTGCCAAAAGGTCTCCCTTTGGATTCAGCTTCATGCCGGAGGCTCTCTGGAAGCTGATCAGGATAATGCCCATGATCGCAGTTATAAATCCGGCCAGAAAACGGGGGCCGGGTTTTTCTCCTTTTAGGAACAGCCAGTCAAACAAAGCTGTAAAAAACGGAGCCACGGCTATGATCACGCTGACGTTGGCAGCAAGCGTATAGGTAAGGGCAAAGTTTTCCATGAGGAAATACAAGGTTACACCGCATATTCCGGCGGCTGCGAAAAGGGCTTCCTGCTTGCGGCTTTTTGTCCGCAAAAGGCGGGGACAAGCCAGCCACAGGGCTCCATAGCCAATGAGAAAACGGAAGAACAGAATTTCAAGAGGGGTAAAGGCCTCAAGAAGAACTTTGGTGGAAATAAAGGTGGTTCCCCATACGAAAATGGAAAATCCGGCGGCCAGGTGTCCGTATAAATGATTCTGCTTGTTCATGATCGTCTGCTCCTGTAAGTGATTTTTGTATAAATTTTAACACAGATCAAAAGAAAAGTCTTGCGGAATGGCCCTGATGGGGCAAAAAACAGGGCTTTGCATAAACAAAGCTTATGAAATCATGAAAAATGGGTAAAAATCTCATAAGGAATGAAAAGCAGATTGGAGGAAAAGCCATGAAAAACATGACAGACAACTTTTTAATTTCCTTTCTTCAGAGATTTGATGAGCACCCATTTGACGTTAAGCTTCATGGAAAGACTTATCATATCGGGGAAGGGAACCCAACGTTTATCGTGAACTTAAAAGAGGATATTGAGGGCAGGGAATTGCTGACCAGTACTTCTTTGGCGCTGGGAGAGGCCTATATGAAAGGGAACTTAGATATTGAAGGGGACCTTTTTTATGCATTGAATCATTTCCTGGGCCAAATGGGTAAATTTTCAGTGGACCAGGGAAAGCTTAAGAAACTGATTTTTTCATCCCAGTCTAAAAAGAATCAGGAGAAGGAAGTCACGTCCCATTATGATATCGGCAATGAATTTTACCGCCTTTGGCTTGACGATACCATGAGCTATTCCTGCGGCTATTTTAAGACGGAAAATGATTCCTTATACGAAGCCCAGTGCAATAAGGTGGAAAGGATCTTAAAGAAGCTGTATTTAAAAAAGGACATGACCCTTCTGGATATCGGCTGCGGCTGGGGATATTTGCTGATCAGGGCTGCCAAGGAATATGGAGTACAGGGAGTTGGAATTACCTTAAGCAAAGAGCAGAAGAATAAATTTGAAGAACGGATTAAAGAGGAGGGACTGACAGGCAGGGTCTCGGTGGAACTAATGGATTACCGGGATTTGAAAAGCTGGGACAGGACCTTTGATCGGGTTGTCAGTGTCGGCATGCTGGAGCATGTGGGAAGGGACAATTACGGGCTGTTCGTAAAAAGTGCGGAAGCAGTATTAAATCCCGGAGGCTTGCTTCTTCTTCACTACATCAGTGCCTTAAAGGAATACCCCGGCGATCCGTGGATGAAGAAATATATTTTTCCCGGAGGCACCATTCCAAGCCTTCGGGAAATGATCAGTATTTTAAGCGACCATCAGTTTTATACCTTAGACGTGGAAAGCCTTCGCCGCCATTATTGCAGGACCCTGCGTTTGTGGGAGCAGAATTTTAATGACCACCTTCCGGAGATCCAGGAGAAAATGGGAGCAGAGTTCGCCAGGATGTGGGACTTGTATTTAAACGCCTGTGCAGCCACCTTTCATAACGGGGTCATTGATCTCCATCAGATTCTTTCATCAAAAGGGATAAACAACCATCTTCCAATGACAAGATGGTATGAATAAATTTGAAAATCCGGCGCTGTCCGTCCGTGACAGCGGCGGATTTTTGCATCATAAAATAAATGACAGGAAAGGACCGGGCATGTCCCATTGTTTTGCCTGTGAGAAAAGGTTGCCGTATTCTGGAAAGCGTGTTATGATTCCATAGGATAAAACTGACAGGAAGTGGAAAGGGATCTTTGTGGAATAACATGAACAGACGAAAAAAGAACTGGCTCCTGGCCCTGATTTATACGGTCATGATTCTCCTGTGCTTTGGAATTGTCATGATCGTGGATAATCTGGATACCTCCAACCGTGACAGGAAGGAAACCTCCGATACCCCATATGAAGAAAGCATAAGGCCAGAGGAGCAGGAGAAAAGTACCGGTGAAGAAGACCATATAAATCCTGAGACAGAAATAAGTGATGAAGGAACAGAACCGGAGACCCGGAGCGAGACCAGAAAAAAAGGGCGGACGGAAATGCCTGTAAAGGAAGAAACAGAGGAAGTGGCGGAGGTATACAAGCCTCCAGTCATTGTAGTTGCTTCAGATGTCCATTACTATTCTCCGGAGCTTACGGATTACGGCGAAGCTTTTGAAGAAATGCTTGAGGGGGACGATGGAAAACTGGTCAATTACATTCCCCAGCTCATGGACGCATTTACAGCTGAGATGGAAGAGCTTCAGCCTTCTGCCGTGATCTTAAGCGGAGACTTGACCCTTAACGGGGAAAAGGCGGGCCACGAAGCATTGGCGCAGAAACTTGGGATCCTGGAAGAAAAGGGGGTAAAAGTACTTGTCATACCCGGAAACCACGATATCAATAACTATGCTTCAGCAACCTATTTCGGAGAGGAAAGAGAAGCGGCGGATATGGTAGATCCTCAGGAGTTTTATGACATTTACCGCCGGTTTGGATATGACCAGGCAAAGAGCCGGGATGAGGATTCTTTAAGCTATGTTTATGAGCTGGATGAAAAAAACTGGCTTTTCATGCTTGACTCCGCCCAGTATGAACCTTATAACAAGGTTGGAGGAAGGATCAAAGAAGAGACCCTGACCTGGATGGAAAATCAGCTTGAGGAGGCAAGGGAGAAAGGGATAACCGTAATTCCCATTGCTCATCACAACTTATTAAAGGAAAGCATCCTCTATCCAACGGACTGTACCCTTGAAAACAGCCAGGATGTCATTGAGCTTCTGGAATCCTTCCGGGTTCCTCTTTACATAAGCGGCCACTTACACCTGCAGAGGACGAAAAAGCATAAGCCTGAGCCGGGAGAGAGTGAAGAGGCGTACCATATCAGTGAAGTGGTTGCAGACTCCATTGCCATTTCTCCCTGCCGATATGGTGTTCTCCAATGGACGGAGGATGGAAGGCTGGTTTATAACACCAGGGCAATGGATGTGGAAGGCTGGGCAGAAGAAGAGGGGATTTTAGATGACAACCTCCTCCGCTTTAAGGAATACGGGGCAAAAGTTCTCACGGAAGTAGTCAGCAGCCAGATTTCCAATAAAATTAAGAACCTGCCCAAGGAGCAGGTGGAAAAGATGGCAGGATTGTATGGGGATATTAACAAGGCTTACTGTGAAGGAGTTCCTGTTGATGCAAAAGAAGTACGCACAGGGGAGGCTTTCCGCTTATGGCAGAGGAATCTGCCGGACAGCCAGATGTTTGCTGAGATCGGCAAGATCCTTAAGGACACGGGATATGACCATAATACCTGGGAATATGAGCTGGAGAAAAAGGATTAGAGCAGAGAGGAAAAGCAGGCAGCCCCTTTACAATATATTTCATGTCGTGATATAATGATGAAATAATATTACACAAAGTTCGAGGTGGATTGCTTATGCAGGAAAATATTAGCGTATCCGGTGTTCTCTGCTCTTTCTACGATTCATTTTTTGAAGCGGAAAAAAAAATTGCGGATTATATCCTGGCGCATAAAAGTGAAATAATCGATATGACGGTGGCAGAGCTGGCTCTTGCAAGCGGAACCAGCGATGCGACCGTATCCAGATTCTGCAGGAGATGCGGATTTAACGGTTTTCATCACCTGAAAATCAATCTGGCAAAAGAGGTGGCAGAGGAAAGAGGCAATTCTATTGAAGTATCCAATGACATCAGCAGGGATAATATCTCTCAGTCCCTGCAGAATATTCTGGCCAATAAGGTGGCGGAACTGACCCAGACCATATCCATGATGAACCCAGGGGAGTTAGACCGGATCTTATCTGTGATCGAGCATGCCAGGACCGTACAGCTTGTAGCAGTAGGGAATACCATACCGGTCGCCATGGATGGTTCCTTTAAATTCAACCAACTGGGGATCCCTGCAGTGTCCGGCTCCATCTGGGAAACCCAGATGGCCTATACCTGCAACTTAAGGGAAGAAGATGCCATCATCGTCATTTCCAATTCCGGCTTTTCCAAGCGGTTGATGACCTTGGTGGCGGTTGCAAAGGAAAATCATACGCCAACCATCGCCATTACAAACAATGCTTCCTCTCCCCTTGGCCAGGCCTGTGATTACCATATTACCACGGCCACCAGGGAAAAGCTCCTTTTGGGAGAGTTCTGCTTTTCCAGAGTGTCGGCTACGACAGTGATCGAAATATTATATCTGTTTCTGTCAGTCAGCAAAACGGATTCCCATGACCGCATCAGGCGTCATGAGATCGCTATTTCCGATGATAAAAAGTAAATCAGCATTGCCGGTGAACCAGGCGGTTCATATTGCAGAAAAACCGGTGTCAGGATCTAAGCCCTGACACCGGTTTTTTGTTGGATTTCGCTGGCTAAAGGATCAATAATGCAAATGGAAATGATTCAGTTTAAACCAAAAATCTTTAAGCAATTGTTTACTTTCATTTTACTGTACATTGGTGGACAAGTTTACCTGGTGCGTTTATACTGAGGATGACACAAAAAATCTGTATGTCTGCCAGAGTGTGGAAAAGAAATACCATTCCATGTCAACTTCATCCCCTTTTGTTGATGGACAGATTGTGGCACTGCTGAAACGAATAGGTTGTCTGAGATTTTAAAGGGCCCCAATCATCCCGGGATTATAATGTGTAACTGAAAACTTATGAAGAAACACATCTGAGCCGATATAGTTCTTGAAAAGCCGGGAAAAGGGATACCGACAAGGAAAATACCCTGATACTCAGAAAAGATGTCGTTTAAAGAAACCTGTGGTATTTATGAAAAAGATGTAAGAAACACCAGAAAAGTCAATGGGAGGGCAATTTAATAATTGCCTGAAAATAATTGTTAAAAGGGGAAATTAAGATGAAGAATGAAAAAATACTATGGAAAAACAGACTTACGGTAAAAATACCTATTACGATGGCAATGATAATTTTGGTCGTTATTGTTGCAATGTGTTCCTGCTTAAGTCTGTTGGCAAGCACCACCGTAACTAAAATGACGGAGAAAGAGCTGAATTATATTGCAGAAGACAATGCCAAAGAAGTATTATCCTATTTGGACAGCATGCTCGTGTTTTCCCAGGCCTTATCTTTGGAAGTGCAGAGATATCAAACACTGAACAAGGAAGAAGCAAATAAAATGCTGGTAAAATCTTTACAGGGGGTATTAAATAATAACAAGATATTTTCAGCATATTATGCGTTTGAGCCAGACAAATTTATGAAGGGTACACCTGACGGACTTTCTTATTATGTTTTCCGTGACGGCTCCGGCACAGGACTTGATGTTTTAAATGATTTTGATACATATGGAAACGCAGATTATTATTTACCCGCAAAGGAAAATTTATCGACTCATGTTACAGAACCATATGAGTACCAGCTTTCTACAGGTGAAAGCGTTTGGCTGATCACATTAAGCTGCCCTATTGTAAATGAGGCCGGTGAATTTTTAGGAGTTGCAAACTGTGATATTGATGTGTCCAGTATAGCAGGGCTGGATTACGCAGACGGAGGATATAAGAGCTCATACAGCTATATTGTTACAAGCAAGGGCACCTGCATGGCTCACACCGTAGACGAAGGAATTGTTGGCAGCGTGCCTCAATCTGTTTCCGATTATGAAGAGATCGGAAAGGCAATCGCAAGCGGAGAATCGGTAACCGGCAAAATTAAAAATTCTTATTCTAATGGAAAAACTGCATTGGTCATTCATAAGACACTTCGTTTAGCCGGGACTGATGTCAACTGGTCAAGCGCTTTTGTGGTGAATGAAAGTGAAGCTATGAGTTCAGTAGTAACGATTACCTTAGCGTTGGCGGGTATTGGTATGATTGGTTTAGCCGTACTGATAATGGTCAGTGTAATGACATTAAAGAAAGGCCTTGCTCCGGTGGATTCTGTAATGGGTCTGGCCGAAAAGATGAGAAACGGTGATCTCTCACAGGACAATGGCAGCGTCATTTATAAAAATGATGAATTAGGAATGCTGGCTAAAATCTTTACGGAAACCTCAGAAATATTGGGCGGCTATATCAATGAAATTTCACAGGTGCTTATGCAGGCGGCTTCAGGCAATCTGGATATTTCAATTGAAAAAGAATTCATAGGAGATTTTAATAGAATTAAGCTTGATTTATGCCGGATTTTAGATTCACTAAATGATACCTTTAACGAAATGCAGATAGCTGCCGAACAGGTGGCAACCGGTGCCCAGCAGTTTTCCGACAGTTCTCAGTCCTTAAGCCAGGGGGCAATTGAGCAGGCAAGCTCTGTGGAAGAGCTTTCCGCAAAAATTATGGAAATTACCGGCCAGGTCAAGGAAAGTGCGGTGCACACGAATAATGCCAATGATAAGGCGGAGACGGTTGGAACAGAATTGGAAAACAGCAATAAACAGATGAGCGAGCTTCTTAAGTCAATGGCTGATATAACGGAAACTTCAAGCCAGATCGGAAATATTATAAAGACGATTGAGGATATCGCATTCCAGACGAATATTCTGGCTCTTAATGCGGCTGTGGAAGCCGCCAGAGCAGGAGAAGCAGGGAAGGGGTTTGCAGTTGTAGCTGATGAAGTAAGAAATCTTGCATCAAAGAGCGCGGAAGCAGCTAAGAATACTACTGTTTTGATTGAAAGTTCTCTTCATTCCGTACAGGAAGGCGCTAAATTTGCGGAGATCACGGCAACTTCCCTTGAAAATGTTGTAGCAGGAGCAAAAGAAATTATTTCGGATATAGCTGAAATTTCCAAAAAGGCTGATGTGCAGTTTTCGTCTTTAGAAGAAGTTACAGCAGGTATAGAACAGATTTCAAATGTTATTCAGAACAATGCGGCTATCGCTGAGGAAAGCGCTGCTACAAGTCAGGAATTATCGGCACAGGCTCAGATGCTCAAAGAACAGATTGCCAGATATACAATTAAGAAAAAGTTTTCTTAAAAAAATTGCATAGAGAGTAGATGGACAGCAGGTTTGCACAATGTTATGATGACGATGTAAACCTGCTTTTTTCGTATGATCCTCACGAAAAGTTGGAATAAGGAAGATTGGAAGACAAGGGTAAATACTTTGAACTTGATCAGGGAATACTCAAAAAGACAATCAGCATAAAAAAACAGTTCATTTCTTCTGAATATCATAGAAAATTTGTGCAAAATCCTGAAATGCTTCAAGAAATAACATTTCTTAAAGAAAGATATTGACGAAATAAAGCAATCGTATTATATTATAAAAGAGGGAAGAAATAAAATTTTATATATAAAAGGAGAGGTGACATATGATTTACACCGTAACATTTAATCCGGCCTTGGATTATGTCGTAAGGGTAGATCACTTCGCACTGGGAGCAGTCAATAGAACTGAGCAGGAAAGCATCTATTATGGGGGAAAAGGACTAAACGTATCTGCAGTTTTATGGGCTTTGGGGTATGAAAATACCGCACTTGGCTTTGTGGCAGGATTTACCGGCGAGGAGATTGAACGGGGAGTGAAGGGCCTTGGATTTGGGGCGGATTTTATCCGTGTCAAAAAGGGTTTGTCCAGGATCAATGTGAAGCTTAAGTCCCAGGAAGAGACTGAGATTAACGGCATGGGGCCTGAAATCACCGGGGAAGACGTACAGCTGCTTTTTGAAAAGCTGGACCATTTAACCCATGGGGATGTGCTGGTTTTATCCGGCAGCAT
Source organism: Lacrimispora indolis DSM 755 (assembly GCF_000526995.1). NCBI lineage: Bacteria > Bacillati > Bacillota > Clostridia > Lachnospirales > Lachnospiraceae > Lacrimispora > Lacrimispora indolis. Next base: position 4,366,822 of record NZ_AZUI01000001.1, read on the forward strand.
TCCAAAGTCCATTGACGATGACATCTATGAACGGATCATGGAGACTCTGGACGGAAGAGGAGTCCGTATCGTGGTGGATGCAACAAAGGACCTGCTTATTAATGTACTTTCTTACCATCCCTTCCTCATTAAGCCCAACAATCATGAATTAGGTGAGATGTTCGGCGTAACCCTTCATAGTCCTGGAGAGATCATCCAGTACGGAAAACGTCTTCAGGAAAAGGGAGCCAGAAATGTGCTGGTTTCCATGGCAGGAGACGGAGCGATCCTGATTACCGAAGAAGGGGAAGTATTCCGGATGGGAGTGCCAAAGGGAAAGGTGAAGAATTCTGTGGGTGCAGGGGATTCCATGGTGGCCGGATTTATTGCCGGTTATATGGAAAACGGCAGCTTTGAGCATGCACTGCGCCTTGGAAGTGCCGCAGGAAGCGCCAGTGCTTTTTCAGAGGGGCTTGCAGGCAAGGAAGATATTATGAGGCTGTATGAAGAATTATCAAAGGAGGGGTTTTGATGAGAATCACAGAGTTGTTGAAAAAGGAAAGTATTGAGCTGGGAGTAAAAGTTTCCGGCAAAGAAGAGGCCATTAATAAGCTGGTTGGTTTAATGGAAGCCGGCGGAAGGCTTAAGGATACGGCCGGATACAAGGAAGGGATCCTGGCAAGAGAAGCACTGGGAAGTACGGCGGTTGGTGACGGAATCGCCATTCCCCATGCAAAGGTAGCTGCTGTTAAGGAGCCGGGCCTTTCTGCCATAGTGGTGCCGGAGGGAGTGGATTACCAGGCTTTTGACGGTTCTCTTGCCAATTTGCTGTTTATGATCGCGGCTCCGGAGGGAGAGGCTGACGTTCATCTTGAGGCGTTATCCAGACTTTCCACTCTTCTTATGGATCCGGATTTTAAGAGTGATTTAATAAAGGCCAAATCAAAGGAAGAATTTTTACGGCTCATTGATGATAAAGAATCAGAACGGTATCAGAAGAAAAAAGAAGAAAAACCAGAAAGCGCTGCAAAGGTCCAGAATGGTTACAGGGTTCTGGCAGTGACTGCCTGCCCTACGGGAATTGCCCATACGTTTATGGCTGCCGAGAACTTAGAGCAGCAGGGGAAAAAGCTGGGTATCCCTCTTAAGGCGGAAACCAACGGGGCAGAAGGAGTCGGCAATGCCCTGACAAGAGAGGAAATCGCCGGGGCAGACGGAATCATCATAGCGGCGGATAAAAAGGTGGATATGGCCCGCTTTGACGGAAAGCGGGTGGTTATGGCCACTGTTACGGAAGGAATCCAAAAGGGAGAAGACTTAGTCAAGAGAGCGGTTAGCCAGGAGACTCCTGTTTACCATCATTCAGGGGCAGCCTCTTCCTCAGAAAGCGGGGACCAGGAAAGTGCCGGCCGTTCCATCTATAAGCATTTAATGAACGGCGTTTCCCACATGCTTCCCTTTGTTATCGGCGGAGGAATTCTCATTGCCCTGGCCTTCCTGTTTGATGATTATTCCATTGATCCTTCTAACTTTGGTAAGAACACACCTCTGGCCGCTTACTTAAAGACCATTGGAGAGCAGGCATTTGGAATGATGCTTCCGGTCCTGGCTGGATATATCGCCATGAGCATTGCAGACCGTCCCGGCCTGGCAGTGGGATTTGTAGGGGGACTGATTGCAAAAATGGGTGCTACCTTTGCAAATCCGGGAGGCGGAAGTGTGAACTCCGGTTTCCTTGGAGCCCTGTTAGCTGGTTTTATCGGCGGATACATTGTGATCATGCTTAAAAGGGCATTCAGCAAGCTTCCGAAGTCCCTGGAAGGAATCAAGCCTGTCCTTTTATATCCGTTGATCGGTATTTTCCTTGTAGCCGTGGTAACCACCTTTATCAATCCTTTCGTAGGCGCAATTAATGACGGACTCACAGGCCTGTTAAACGGCATGGGCGGCACCAGCAAGATCATCCTGGGCGCTGTCGTGGGAGGCATGATGTCTGTGGACATGGGCGGTCCTGTGAACAAGGCTGCTTATGTATTCGGTACGGCTCAGCTGGCAGAAGGTAACTTTGACATTATGGCGGCTGTTATGGCAGGCGGTATGGTTCCGCCCATCGCCGTTGCCCTTTGCACCACATTTTTTAAGAACAAATTCACGGAGAAAGAGCGCCAGTCAGGTCTGGTCAACTATATTATGGGTCTGTCCTTTATTTCCGAGGGAGCTATTCCCTTTGCAGCTGCCGACCCGATCCGCGTAATTCCTTCCTGTATCATAGGTTCCGCAGTAGCAGGCGGTCTTTCCATGGCTCTTGGCTGCACCCTTCGTGCCCCCCATGGCGGTATCTTTGTCCTTCCTACCATTGGAAATCCTTTTGGATACCTGCTGGCCGTTATTATCGGTTCTGCTGCAGGCTGCCTTGTGTTAGCGGCTTTAAAGAAGAATCTGGAAACAGAGCTTTGATTTGCAAAATTAATTATACCCCGGATGGCAGGTTCTTCGGAACCTGCTTTTCTGTTTATGCAAAAATCCTGATCTCCACCTCTGTTCCTTTTCCCAAAAGGCTGTTATAGGTGAGGCCGTATCCGGGGCCGTAAAGGATCTCCAGGCGCCGGTGGGTATTGAATACTCCAATGTTTGTCCCATTTTTACTGGTTCCCCTGCCGGAGAGAATGCCGGAAATCTTTCCGGCGTCCATACCCACCCCATCATCGGAAATCAGTATAACGGCTTCGTTGTCCTCCAGCCAGCCGGTAATGACAATGGTTCCTCCCTTAGGAACCTTTTCTAAAAGCCCATGAAGGATGGAATTTTCCACCACAGGCTGAAAGGTCAGCTTTGGAATTGACAAGTCCATCATATGATCCGGCATATCATCCACAAAGTTAATAATCTGATGGTAACGCATATTTTGAAGCCGGACATAGGTTTTCACATGCTCCAGCTCATCGGCAATGGTGCTTAAGGTACTTTTACGGCTTAAAGTCAGCTTGTAAAAACGGGAAAGGTCTACGACTGCCTCCGAAACCTCTTCAGTCCGGCCCTGCTTTGCCAGCCAGTTGATCATGTCCATGGTATTGTACAGAAAATGGGGATTGATTTGGGTCTGAAGGGAATTGAACTCAGCGGCCCGTAAGTCCTCAGCAGCTTTTTGCTGATCCTCAATGAGCCTGTTCATCATCCTGGTCATATAATTGTAGGTGTTAATCAGCTCTCCGATTTCATCATGGTAAAGAGATGCGGGCAGAGGGGTGGGCGGCTCTGTACGCACCTTTGCCATTTGCCCGATCACAGAGGAAATCCGGTTGGTAATGGAGTGGGACAGCCGGTTTGCAATTAAAAAGGAAATCAATACGCAAAGTAAGTATATGAAGAAAAAGCCGATCATAAGGAGAAAGCTTTTTTGAATAATGGCTCTGGTGGGGATGACTGCAACCATAAACCAGTCCGCTTTTCTGATATAATAAAAACCGGCATAAACATCATGATCCAGGATATTCCTGAGGACAAAATTATTGGACGACATAAAGAAATCCCGGACCTTGTCATAGCTGAAATGGTAAATTCCCGCCAGTCCGTCATCAGAGGTTGCAACAGTGCTGTCCCGGTCATTGATGATATAGGCCACGCTGGTATCCTCTGTTAGATTGTTCTTTAAAAGTTTTTTAAATGGTGCTTTGGAGTAATAGATAGCAGTATAGCAGGTGTGGTACTCACTATTATACAGAATGGAGGTTTTGGTAATGTAGGCCATATCCCCTGATTCCCTTATCTCTATGGGACTTAAATAGAATTCCGGACAAAAGAGAGAGGTCAGGGTCCGGTCCCCCTGGAAAATTCCGTGCCAATAAGACCCTCTGGCCTCTCTCATGGGGCGGAAGATCCGGCTGGAAGCTTCATTGTGAAAGATTTCCTGAAATTCAGGAATATCCAGATAAATAAGAATATTCGTTATGTAATCGCCGTCAACGATGTCTTCCGCTGCCATGCACAAATCGGATGCCTCAGCGGAATCATTAATCCAGTTGGAAGGCTGGTATCCGGTCAGGCGGAACAGCTTTTTATAATAAGGATGGGCTTCCAGGCTTTTCTGCGCATCCAGACATGTTTCAATCAGCTGATCAATCTGCGGCATGGTCATGGCAGAAGCAGTTTGTTCCGTCCGGATGGTATCGGCTAAAACCATATCATAAAGCTTTCCGTGAAAAAAGAAGAACATGACCAGCATGGGTATGGTGGTGATGACCATATGGGTGATGGTAAACTTTGTCTGCAGCATCATGTTATTATAGATGAACTTTCCTCTTTGTATTATATTGTTCATTTCAACATTTTCTCCCGGTAATCGGACGGCGACAAGCCAGTCATTTTTTTAAAGCTCTTGCTGAAATAATTTCCGTTGCTGTATCCTACCTTGTTTGAAATATCGGCAATCTGATAACGGGAATCGGCCAGAAGCTCTTTGGCCTTTTTCATCCGGTAATCCGTAAGGTACTGGTTAATGGTTTGTCCTGTTTCATTTTTAAAATACGTGCACACATAAGATGCGGATAGGTAAACCTGACCGCCAATATCCCGTACTGAAAGGGTTTCGTCGTGATAATGATTGTGGATGTATTCTTTAATTAGAAAAATGGTGGTATCTTCCCACATATGGGACCGGGCTGCTTCAAAAAGCAGTTCGGTTTTTTGCGTCAGCTTTTGGTGCAGATCCCGAAAGCTAAAGCAGCTTTCAAGAAGCTTCATGGCATTTTCCGGCTCAGTGACAGGTGCCAGCCTAAGAGTCTGGCGGCAGTCCTCTAACACCATAATAAGCTTATAATAAAGATCCTTTGCCTCATGGGGAGAAACCCCTCTCCTCTGGTAAAAATTCTCATAAAGGCGCAGAAGCAGCTCCCTTCCTTTTTTCTGGTCATTATTTAAAACGGCCTCCGATAAAAGGGTGATATAAGCCTCCTCGTCAGACTTATTCCTGCCCTGTTTATCCGTATATTCCGTCTGTTTCTCTTCAGGAGTAAAAAATGTTCCAGGATCAAAGAAAAAGCTGCTCTGCATAAGAGAAACCGCAGATGCATAGGAATCGTAGGCCCTTGCGATGCCGGTATAAGTTTCTCCTCTGCTGATATAGAAGGTACAGGCTGTATCAAAGCAATTCTTTAAGAAAACGCCGATCCGGTTTACGGCTCCATGAGAAGGTAACACAGGAGAAAGAATATGGAACACATGGTACTGGATATATTTTGACACATAGTAAACCTGCATCTGGGAATGGGAAAGAAATACCTCCAGATCCGTCAGTATCTGATCCATAAGGTTCTGGTCCGTCTGGCTCTGTTCCAGCTTGACAACAAAAGAAGTAAAGCCTGCATGGGAGGTGAGCTTAAGGCCCAGCTCTTTTGCAAGGGCTGCGACGGTTTCCTTATTGTCCCTGTAAGGGTGGGTAAGGGCCGCGGCAAAGGAAGAGGCGGTTCCCCTGGAATAAAACAGTTCATTTTTCACAGTCCTCATATTCTGACGGACACAGTTGTAGGCATCCTTGATAGAGCTTTTCACCTCTGCAGGATCCAGGGGTTTTTCCACATAGTTGATGGCCTTTAAGCGGATGGCTGCTTTTAAATATTCTTTATCTGAATAACCGCTCATAAAAATAAAGGCCGAATGAGGAAGCAGCTTTTCCAGCCGTTCCACCATCTCAATTCCATCCATTCTGGGCATCCTTACATCGCATAAAACGATTTCAGGAATCACTTCCTTTGCAATGCGAAGCCCGCTAATGCCGTCCTCAGCCTGGAACAGCTGAAAAATGCCAAGAGATTCCCAGTCTATAGAATCAATCAGCCCGGTACGTGTGAGCTCTTCATCATCAACGATCAGCAATTTCATAACAGTCTCCTTCCAGCATTTATCCATTATTATTCTAGCAAAATAACCAAAAAACACAATACAAAACCCTTGCTATTGCTGTTATCAACGAAAAAGTTAAAAATATATTACCCGTTATCAAAAGATTATGCTGTTTCTTCCATATCCAACAGATGGTAAAATGATCCCAGCTTAAGAAGGGAGGAAGCGGCCGTGTCCGAATATGTTCTGGAATTAAAGGGCGTTACAAAAATATTTCCCGGTGTGAAAGCCTTAGATAAAGTCCATTTCAGCTTGAAAAAGGGAGAAGTTCATGCTCTGATGGGGGAAAACGGAGCGGGAAAATCAACATTTATCAAGGTGATAACAGGAGTTCACAGGGCTGATGAAGGAGAAATCATTCTGGACGGGAATCAGACAGAATTTAAAGGGCCAAGAGATGCCCAGGCAGCAGGAATTGCTGCTGTTTACCAGCATCCCACCTCTTACCCGGACCTTACGGTAACGGAGAATATATTTATGGGCCATGAAATCGTAAAAAACGGCATGATCCAGTGGAAACGGATGAATCAGGAGGCTGATAAGCTTTTACTGGAGCTGAATGCAGATTTTAAGGCTGCCGATGAAATGGGCACCTTGAGTGTTGCACAACAGCAGATGGTGGAAATCGCAAAGGCATTATCCACACGGGCCAGAATCATCATTCTTGATGAACCCACAGCAGCTCTGACAAAAAATGAATCCGAAGACTTGTACCGGATCGTGGATCAGTTAAAGGCCTCCGGTGTTTCTGTTATCTTTATTTCTCACCGGTTTGAGGATATGTACCGGCTGGCGGACCGGGTAACTGTTTTCCGGGATTCCCGGTACATCGGGACCTATGAATCAGGTGTAATTACCAATGGGGAGCTGATCAAGGCCATGGTAGGCCGTGAGATCAGGGATCTTTACCCAAAACCGGAGGTAAAGACCGGTCCGGAGATCCTTAAGGTGGAAAACATGTCAAGGACCGGATATTTTAAAGACATAAGCTTTACACTGCACCAGGGGGAGATTCTGGGGCTTACGGGACTTGTAGGGGCAGGGAGAACAGAGGTGGCGGAAAGTATCTGCGGCATTACAAAGCCAGATTCCGGAAATGTTTATCTTGAGGGAAGGCGTGTATCCATAAAGCACCCGGCTGATGCCATGAGAGAAGGGCTTGTCCTTCTTCCGGAGGACCGTCAGAGAGCAGGTCTTATTCTCGCCTGGGGTTTGGGGCGCAATGTGACCCTGCCCATCATGGGTAAATATGCAAAATACGGTATCACAAATGAAAAAATGGAATGTGAGACCGCAAAACAGCTTTTGGAAGAAGTGGATACAAAGGCGGTTTCCATCTTTGATCCGGCCGGCTCCCTATCCGGCGGGAACCAGCAGAAAGTGGTGGTGGCAAAGGCTTTAAGCCAGGAGATGAAAGTCGTCATCATGGATGAACCCACCAAGGGAGTAGATGTAGGCGCAAAGGCCGAGATCTATCAGATTATGGGGGATTTAGCGAAGAAAGGATACGGAATTCTTCTCATATCCTCGGAAATGCCGGAGATTTTGGGCATGAGCGACCGCATTCTGGTCATGTGCAATGGCAGACTGTCAGGTGAGTTAAACCGGGGGGAGGCGACTCAGGAAGCCATTCTCCAGCATGCCATGGAAAGGAGTTCCCAATAATGGAGAAAAAATTGCTAAAGAATATCACCGGCTCCAGAGAAGCCAGCCTGTTCCTTGTTCTGGTGATCCTCTGCATGGTGATCCAGATATTCAGCCCATCATTTCTGACGGCAAAATCCATTCTGGATATGCTGAAAAACAATGCAGTCATCATGATTATGGCCCTGGGAATGCTTTGCGTTCTGCTGGTAGGAGGAATCGACATTTCCATCACCTCCACCCTGGCTCTTTCCGGCATGACTGTGGGAATGCTTCTTAAATATAACATCATTCATAATACGCTTCTGCTGTTTCTCACCGCCATTTTAACAGGCGCTTTGTGCGGGGCGATCATTGGTTTTGTGGTAGCAAGAGGAAAGGTGCTTCCGATTATCGCCACCATGGGATTCATGTACATATACAGGGGGCTTGCCTATTTGATTGCCAAAAGCCAGTGGGCCAGTGCGGAAAATCTGGGAGGCTTTAAGAATTTTGCATTGGAAAAGGAACTGGGGCTTGGTATATTAAATAATGTTATTGTCATTGTCCTGGTGTGCTATATCATCTTCTTTGCAGTTATGAAATGGACCAGAACAGGGAGAAAGATTTATGCGGTAGGCAGCAACCCGGAAGCAGCTGCCGTGTCCGGCATCAATACCAAAAGGATCAAGCTGTTAGTCTACACCCTTATGGGAACTCTGGCCGGTTTGTGCGGTGCCCTTGCAGTTGCTGTCTATTCCTCCGCCCAGCCTAACATGCTTTACGGAAAGGAAATGGATGTGATCGCGGCCTGTGTCATCGGGGGAGTGAGCATGTCGGGAGGCCGGGGAACCGTGACAGGCGCTTTGTTAGGCTCCCTGATCCTGGCAGTCATTGCCAAGGCACTTCCTCTCGTGGGAATCGATTCCATCGTACAGAATACCGTTAAGGGCTGTATTATTCTGGCTGTTATCATTTTCAACGTAGTGGCGCAGCGCATGATGCAAAAGGAAAACTTAAAAGGAAGGGAGATGTGATTCATGGCGGGAAAATCGGGAAGAACCATATCTGCGCAGGCAGAGCAAAGCTGGAAAAAAAGCCTTCTCAGCTGGGAAGGGGTGCTGGTATTTCTCTTTTTTGCAGTAAACCTGTTATGCATGGTCATCTCTCCAAGCTATAAGCTCACCAATGTGCTGCGGGAAATGCCGAAATACTTAACTGAGGTGTTTCTGCTGCTTCCTATGGCTTATGTCCTCATTTTAGGAGAGATCGACTTGTCGGTGGGCGCGACGGTCTGCTTATCGGCAACCACCGCCTGCCTGGCGGGAAATGCGGGCATTCCATTCCCGGCTGTCATTTTGATCGGAATTCTTGTGGGAACCGCCTGCGGACTTTTTAACGGGATTGCAGTCACCCTGTTTACAGAGCTGCCCTCCATGATCGTCACACTGGCCACGATGATCATATTCCGCGGGATTGGGGAAATTGCACTGGGAAGCGGAGGCTCAGTGTCCTTAAAGCATAATGAAGGCTTTCGGACACTGGCAGGGAAAATCGGGCCCATACCTTATATCCTTTTTGCGGTCCTGTTTGCGGCAGTTATTTTCATTTTTATTTTAAGCAGGACTTCCTTTGGGCGAAGGCTCTATGCCATTGGAAGCAACCGGACCACTTCTTTTTATTCCGGCATCCGTGTGCAGAAAATGCGGCTGGCAGTTTATTCTGTTACCGGTATGATGGCAGGCATCAGCGCCATGTTTCTGGTTTCGGTCCTCTACGGTGCAAATACCACTACAGGAACAGGCTTTGAGCTGGATGCCATTGCCATGGCTGTGTTCGGCGGGATTTCCACAGCAGGCGGAAAGGGAAAATTAACCGGAGCCATGATATCCGCATTTATCATTATCTGTCTCCGGATCGGCTTAGGACAGATGAACATGAATCCCCAGGTCATTCTGGTGATTCTTGGTACCCTGTTAATTCTGGCAGTTATGATACCAGAGCTATTAAAAAGTAGAAAACGGAAACAAGCGTGATACGTAACACCAAAAGGTGTTCAGTATAAAAATTAAGAAAAATGGAAAAGGGAGGTAATTCTAACATGAGAAAACAATTGATTTGTGCATTCCTGTGTATTGCTGTGCTTTCAGGGATCCTTGCAGGCTGCGGCAGTAAAAGCGGAACAGAGGAAAGTACGGTGTCCCCACAGAAAACTGAGGCTGCGTCAAATGACGGGACAAGAACCGGGGGAGCAGCAGGCAAGACCTTTGCCATCGTTACGAAGGCGGCCGGCAATCCATATAATGAAAAAATGGCCCAGGGCTTTCAAAAGGTCATTGAGGCTGAGGGTGGAACCTGCATTATCAAGCATCCGGAGTCTGCTACAGCGGATGCCCAGGTTTCTGTTATCCAATCCCTGATCTCCCAGGGCGTAGATGCCCTCTGCATAGCAGGAAATGATGAAAACGCCCTGCAGGCGGCTTTGGAGGAAGCTATGGCAGCAGGAATCAAGGTTTCCTGTCTGGATTCCAAAGTGAATAAGGACAGTCGCCAAACTTTTGTCAATCAGGCTGGAACTATGGAAATCGGTCAGGCCTTAATGGAGGCCGTCTATGATATCTCAGGGGGCGAGGGGGACTGGGCGATTCTTTCCGCCACATCCCAGGCTACCAATCAGAATGCCTGGATCGAAGCCATGAAAGAGGTTATGAAGGAAGATAAGTATTCAAAGCTCAATCTGGTAGAGATTGCATATGGAGATGACGAGCCCCAGAAATCCACGGACCAGACTCAGGCGCTTTTGTCCAAATACCCGGATCTAAGGGTTATCTGCGCACCAACCACCGTTGGAATTAATGCGGCGGCAAAGGTTCTTCAGGATGAGAAATCCAAAGTTAAGCTGACAGGCCAGGGACTTCCATCTGAAATGGCTGAATACATTGGCAATGATGACGCTCATTCCTGTCCTTACATGTACTTGTGGAATCCTATTGACGTAGGTTTCTTAGGGGCCTATACTTCCATTGCCTTGGTAGACGGAGCTATCACAGGGCAAGCCGGTGATAAGTTCGCCGCAGGGGAAATGGGCGATTACGAAGTGATCGGGGCATCAGATGGCGGAACGGAGATTATTCTTGGGCCTCCATTTAAATTTGATACTTCCAACATTGATGAATGGAAGTCCGTTTATTAATAAAAATAGGTAAAAGGGGCTGTTGCAAAAGTAGATAAATAATCTGCCGGAGCAATAGCTCCGTTTTTGCGCCTGCAAAAAAACAGGGTTGAAATCTTTAAGAATGCAGCCGGAGCTTGGGAAATGGGTGGATTTTTTTATAGACATGCTCTATAATTAAAAGAAGCAGGAAGAAAGCAGGAGGAGAAAACGATGTATAAATGCTGTATCTTTGATCTGGACGGGACTATTATCGATACCATTGATTCTCTGGCTCACAGCATCAGCCTGACCATGGAGCATTTTGGCTATCAGCCCATAGATGTGGCCCATACCAAGACATTTGTTGGCGATGGATATAAAAAGCTGGTGGAGCGGGCCCTTATTTACTCAGGAGATGATAAGCTGACCCATTTTGAGGAGGCTCTTGCATTTTATGAGGATACATTTGAGAAGAACTGCCTTTATCAGGTGAAGCCATATGATGGGATGCCAGAGCTTTTAAAATTTCTGAAGAATAAGGGAATTAAAATCGGAGTTCTGACAAACAAAGGTCATGAACGTGCTGTTGAATGTGTGGAAGCTGTTTACGGCAAAGGATTTTTTGATTTAATTACCGGGGAAAGCAAGGATGTTAAATGCAAGCCAGATCCTTCGGGAGCTTTTATGACGGCGGAGTACTTTCAGGCAAAGCCTTGGGAATGCCTGTATTTTGGGGATACCAACACTGATATGAGGACGGGCATCAATGCGGGAATGGATACGGTGGCCGTGACCTGGGGCTTTCGTGAGAGAGCGGAGTTGGAAGCTTTTCATCCAAAATATATTATTGATCATCCCAGCGAGATCAGACATGTTCTTGAATAAAATCTTAAAATAAAGGAAAATTAAGGAGAGATAAGAATGAGTATCTCTTCTTTTTTTATTGAAGGATAAGGGAGGAACCATGACTACTAATTACTTAAAATGGGGATTGATCGCCATAGCGGCCGTCTGGGCGGCTTTAATCGGGTCGATGCTGGGATATGCCTGGAACATCATACACATGCCCCAGACGGCTCCAAAGATACAATTGCCTCAGATGCAAAATACCAATATAAGCATTGAGACACAGGAAAAAATGGAGGGCTACTGGACCGTGGCGGTGTTTGGCGTGGATTCCAGGGAAGGAACCCTTGGAAAGGGAACCAGGTCGGATATGCAGATGATTCTTAATGTAAATCTCGGTACAGGTGAAATACGGCTGGTTTCCGTTTACAGGGATACCTATTTAAGGATAGAGGGAAAAGAGCGTTATGATAAGATTAATGAAGCATATTTTAAAGGCGGCCATAAGCAGGCCATTGAAGCTTTAAATGATAATCTGGATTTGACCATTGACGAGTATGCCTCCTTTAGCTGGAAAGCAGTTGCAGATGCCATCAATCTTCTGGGAGGGATTGATGTGGATATCAGCCATGAAGAATTCCGTGTGATCAACGGTTTTATCACGGAAACCGTGGAATCCACAGGCGTAGGCTCCCATCATTTGAAAAAGGAAGGCCCAAACCACTTAGACGGAGTTCAGGCGGTTGCCTACGCAAGGCTTAGAAAAATGGATACGGATTTTAAACGGACCGAGCGCCAGAGAGAGGTTGCCGATTTAGCTCTTAAAAAGGCAAGAGAAGCGGATGCGGCGACTCTCAGCAAGGTAGTTGCTGCTGTGTTCCCCCAGATATCCACAAGCATTGGCATGAAGGACATGTTTCCTCTGATAAAAAATATAAAACGGTTCCACCTGACTGAAACAGAAGGATTTCCCTCAAAGCTTAAAGATGTGATGATCGGCAAAAGAGACTGTGTTGTCCCCGTGACCCTGGAATCAAACGTAAAAAGGCTTCACCAGTTTTTATTTGATGAAGAAAATTACGAACCCTCAGATGAGGTAAAGGAGATCAGCAAACAGATCGAGCTTCGGGTAAAAAATAAGAGATAAAATGATGTTTGGCCTGTATATGGCAGAAGGAGTTTTTCTTCTTATGTCTTTTACAGGCCTTTTCCTGTGCAAATGAAAAACTGTCCTTTTCCTTCCGAATAAAATGTGCTATACTATGCAAATGGAATCAGATAGGAGATTAAAAATGAGTGAAAATAGATGGAAAAAACTCCTGTTTTTATGCCTGGCTATTCCTTTTGCAGTTGTGCCGTTGTGGGGGTGTAACAGAGCCGGAAGGCCCTCTTATACAGGTGAACCTAAGCTTAAGGTCGTGACTAACCGGTTCCCATACTATGATTTTACAAGGCACATAGCCGGAGACCGGGTAAGTAAAAAGGCGGAATACGGGATCACAGGAAAAGAGGAAAGACAGTGAAATGAACATGGAAGAAAAACAATTAAAACGTGCCAAACGGCACGTGAGCCAGACACAGTTTATTGCTTATGGTTTTTTCTGTCTGATCATGGCAGGAGCCCTTCTTTTAATGCTCCCCATTTCCAGCAGGGATGGGCAGTCTGAAGATTTTTTAAGCTGCCTGTTTACGGCTACCAGCGCGTCCTGTGTGACAGGACTGATTGTAAGGGACACCTGGACCCAGTGGTCTTTGTTCGGCCAGGTGGTGATCATGACCATGATACAGATCGGAGGCCTCGGGTTTGTGACGGTAGGAGTGTTTATCTCTATCGTGCTGAGACGGAAGATAGGATTAAAGGAGAGAGGGCTTTTGCAGGAAAGCGTCAACACCCTGCAGATCGGAGGTGTGGTAAGGCTGGCAAAGGGGATCATAAAAGGGACCTGTCTTTTTGAAGGGATCGGGGCCATCCTTCTTGCCATCCGTTTTATTCCTGAATTCGGGTTCTGGCGGGGAGTGTTTTACGGCATTTTCCACTCTATTTCCGCGTTTTGCAATGCAGGGTTTGATTTAATGGGAAATCAGACGCCCTATAGTTCCTTTGTAGCCTATTACGATGACTGGCTGGTGAATCTGGTCATTATGTCCCTGATCATTATAGGCGGTATCGGTTTTATCGTATGGGATGACATACACAAGAATAAGCTTCACTTTAAAAAATATATGCTGCATACAAAAATGGTTTTGGTGAGCACCACGATTCTGGTCTTTGGCGGAGGATTCCTTTTCTACCTGCTGGAGCAGAACAACCTGCTGGTGGGAATGAATGCAAGCGGGCAGATCCTCACATCCCTGTTCAGCTCCGTAACCGCCAGAACAGCCGGTTTTAATACCACTGATACGGCGGCCCTTACCGATGGGAGTAAATTACTGACCATTATCCTCATGTTCATCGGTGGAAGCCCGGGATCTACGGCAGGAGGTATTAAGACCACAACAGTGTTTGTACTCCTTATGTGTGTTCATTCCAATATCAAACAGACCTATGGGGTCAATATTTTTGGAAGGCGCCTGGAGGAGACTGCCATTAAACGGGCAGGGGCTATTTTGACCATTAACTTATTCCTGGCTCTTTCCGCGTCTTTGACCATTATGGCAATCCAGCCTTTGGGATTTTCGGACATACTGTTTGAAACGGCATCAGCCATCGGAACAGTAGGTATGACCACAGGTATTACCAGAGATCTTTATCCCATATCACGGGTGATCATTATTATCCTCATGTACAGCGGAAGGATCGGAAGTTTATCATTTGCCCTGGCATTTGCTCAGAGCCAGCGCAAGGCTCATGTGGAACAGGTGACAGAAACGATCAATATAGGTTAGAGGAAAAGGAGTAAAATTATGAAATCAATTTTAATTATTGGACTTGGCCGATTTGGTCATCATCTGTGCATCAACATGGCAAGGCTTGGCAACGATATCATGATCGTGGACCAGAAGGAAGAATTCCTGGAGGATTTACTTCCCTATGTCACCAGTGCAAAGGTGGGAGACTGTACCAATGAAACGGTTTTAAGGAGCCTGGGAATATCTAATTTTGACTTGTGCTTTGTGTGCATAGGGACAAATTTCCAAAGCAGTCTGGAGATCACCAGCCTGGTCAAGGAACTGGGCGGCAGGCGGGTGATCAGCAAGGCCAACCGTGATATTCACGCCAAATTCCTGCTGCGAAACGGAGCAGATGAGGTCATTTACCCTGACAGGGACATTGCGGAAAAACTGTCTGTCCGTTACAGCACGGACCACGTATTTGACTATATTGAGCTGACGCCGGAATATTCCATTTATGAGATTCCGCCTCTTCCGGAATGGGTGCACAAGTCCATAAGGGAAGTGGATATCAGAAACAAATATCATATCAGTGTCCTTGGAATCAAGCGGGAAGGCAGGGCACAGCTCATGCCCCCGGCTGATTATGTGATCCAGGCCCAGGAACATTTGATGGTCATTGGCAAAAGAGACCATATTGAGCATATACTAAAGGAATTAAAGTAGAGAAGCGATAGGAGGTTTGTTATGCCTGCATGGTTAGCTTCCAATGGTTCCACGGTTATCATAGCCATGATTCTTTTGGTGCTGGTTTGTTTTTCAGTGAGAAAGTTCGTGAAAAATAAGGGAAAAGGCGGCTGCGGCTGCGGACATTGCAGCGGAGGCTGCAGTAACTGCGCATTCCGGAATTTTGATGAAGAAAAGAAAGAGTCATAAAAGGTAAAAGGAGGATGCCGCTCATTGATTTTGCGGCATCCTCCTTCCCGTTTTTTTCTTATTTTAGATCCAGTGTTAAGTCTCCGAATTTGATCCAGCCGATTTTTCTAAGTATTTCACCGAACACAAGGGTGAGAATGGCAGGGAGAAGGAAGCATACCACCAGTATGCCAACCCACATGAAAGCTCCGCCCCTCATGGCGGTGTAGACCCCGATAGGGCCTACCAGACCGCATGTCCCCATGCCTGAGCCAGCAGGTATGTTTTTCAGCTGGAATACCATGGTGGCTATGGGGCCGGTGATCATGGAAGTGAGAGTGGGGGCGATCCAGACTTTTGGATTTTTCACAATATTCCCCATCTGCAGCATGCTGGTGCCAAGGCCCTGGGCCATAAGGCCACCTACCCCGTTTTCCCGGAAGGAAAGGACTGCAAAGCCGATCATCTGTGCACAGCAGCCTGCTGTGGCGGCTCCGCCTGCCAGGCCGTCAAGAGATAAGGCGATGCAGATGGCGGCGCTGCTGATGGGCAGGGTGAGGGCGATGCCGATCAGGGCTGATACCAGGATTCCCATAAATAATGGCTGAAGTTCTGTGGCTGTTTTCACAAGTGAGCCAAACCAGCTCATAAAGCCTGCTACGCCCGGTCCTATTGACTGAGCGATGAGGACTCCGGAAATGATGGTCACACCCGGGGTGACCAGAATGTCCAGCCGGGTTTCCTTTGAGACGATCTTTCCCAGCTCCGCGGAAACCACTGTTGCAGCGAGAGCACCTACAGGCCCGCCTAGAGCATTGCCGGCAATGCCCACAGTTGCCGCAGAAAAGAGGACCAGGGCAGGGGCGTGAAGGGCATAGGCAATGGCAACGCCCAGGGCTGCTCCTGTAGCGCTTTTTGCGTAGTCTGCGATCACATTGAAAATCGTGAGGTTGAATTGCTGACCCAGAGTACCAAAGATGGTTCCGATCAAAAGAGACGCAAAAAGGCCAAATGCCATAGCACCCAATGCATCAATGAGATAGGTCTGGACAGTAATTGTGACGTTTTTCCTCTTGAGGAATTCTTTTACGCCGCATTTTTCCATGATAAAAATCTCCTTTAAATAGTTTGGTGCACACATTTGACCTTTGTCAAAGCAGTTGCCATGTATTTTATCATAAAATTACCAGAATGCAAGTTTTTATGCAAAATTTTGTTAAAATTGATAATTTTTAAACAATATAACCCGGAAAAACCCTTGGACCGCTGCTTGACTTTGTTAAAGGTTTGTGACACAATAAATAAATGTAATTTCATGTAAAACTCTGGAAAGAAAAGGGGTACCTATTGATATGACGAAAATTGATATTATTTCCGGTTTTCTTGGAGCCGGAAAAACAACTTTTATTAAAAAACTGCTGCAGGAAGCCATTGCCGGAGAGCAGGTTGTCCTGATTGAAAATGAATTTGGTGAAATCGGTATTGACGGAGGCTTTTTAAAGGACGCAGGGATCGAGATCCGGGAAATGAATTCCGGCTGCATCTGCTGCTCTCTGGTAGGGGATTTCGGAAAATCCCTTGAAGAGGTGCTGACAAAATACCATCCGGAACGGGTGATCATTGAACCGTCAGGAGTGGGTAAATTATCTGATGTTATGAAAGCAGTTATCGACGTGGCCTCTGAAGTGGAAGTGACCTTAAACAGTGCGGTCACCATTGTGGATGCGCAGAAATGTAAAATGTACAGAAAGAATTTCGGAGAATTTTTTAATAACCAGATCGAAAATGCGGGTACCGTGGTATTGAGCCGTACCGATATCGCTCCTGCTGACAAGGTGGATCAGGCTGTCCAGATCATCCGGGAGCTGAATCCAAAGGCAGTTGTTGTGACGACTCCATGTGAGGAATTGACCGGAAAACAGCTTCTGGAGATCATAGAGAAACCGGATACCATGGCAGAGGATTTGATGAAGGAAGTGAGAGATCGCCGTCATCACCATCACAGCGAAGAGTGCAGCTGCGGCCACGGGCATCACCATGATCATGAAGTGGAAGAGTGCGGCTGCGGCCACGGGCATCACCATGATCATGAAGTGGAAGAGTGCGGCTGCGGCCACGGGCATCACCATGATCATGGAGTGGAAGAGTGCGGCTGCGGCCACGGGCATCACCACGATCATGAAGTGGAAGCATGTGGCTGCGGCCACGAGCATCACCACGATGACCATGAAGAAGAGCGCGGCCACCACCATCACGACCATGGCGAAGGCTGCGGCTGCGGCCACGATCACGGCCATGATGCAGACGAAGTATTTAACAGCTGGGGTCTTGAGAATGCAGGGGCGATGAGCAGGGACGAGCTGGACAAGATTCTTGACGAGCTGGCTTATGGAGACAGCTTTGGTGATGTGCTTCGTGCCAAAGGCATGATTCCAGGCGAGGAGAAGGGGACATGGCTTTATTTTGATTTGGTTCCGGAGCAATATGAGATCCGAAGCGGAGCGCCGGAATATACCGGCAAGGTTTGCGTGATTGGAGCGAATTTAAAGGAAGAGGAACTTAAAAAGTCCTTTGGAAGATAAGCGGAATGAAGGGAACCCCTTACAGGGCTACCTTTATGCCCTGAGAGAAGGGCGGGGAAAGAGGAAGGTTGAAAAAAATCATCCTTTAACCTTAAATTTGTGAATCAACTGGATATGCAAGCATATCCGCTTGATTCATTAGGAGGAAAATTATGAGCAGCACAGATACAATGGAAGACGACTTTATGCCGGTATTCCTCATAAATGGATTTTTAGAGGCTGGAAAGACCCAGTTCCTTCAGTTCACCATGGAGCAGGATTATTTTAAGTCTGATGAAAAAACCCTGTTGATCGTTTGCGAAGACGGTGAAACCGAGTATGACCAGGCCTTGCTAAAACGCAACAAAACGGCAGGGATATTTATTGAAAGCATAGACGAGCTGAATCCGGACAGGCTTTTGGAACTGGAACTGCTTTACAATCCGGAACGTGTTCTGATCGAGTGGAATGGAATGTGGAATTTAGATGAGCTGAAGCTTCCCGATGACTGGAAAGTCTATCAGCAGATCACCCTGATCGACATGTCCACCTTTGATATATATTCTGCCAATATGAAGCCCTTGCTGTATTCCATGGTCCGCAATTCGGAGATGGTCATTTGCAACCGCTGTGACGGGATCGAGGATTTATCCGGTTACAGGCGGACCCTAAAAGCGATGTGTCCTAAGGGAGAGCTCGTATTTGAAGATTCCGAGGGAGAGATCAATGAGATCCCGGAGGAAGATCTGCCTTATGACATGAGCTCTGATGTAGTGGAAATTTCACCGGAAGCCTATGGCATCTGGTATATTGACTGTATGGAAAGACGGGACCGCTATGAGGGAAAGACTGTGGAATTTACTGCCATGGTTTTGAAAACACCTGATTTCCCTAAAAATTATTTTGTTCCGGGGCGCATGGCAATGACCTGCTGCGAAGATGATATGACCTTTTTGGGCTTTGTCACAAAAGCCAGGGAGGCAAGGGAACTGGAAACAAAACAATGGGTTCGTGTCAGAGCAAAAATCGCCTATGAGTTCTGGAAGGATTATGAAGGAGAAGGCCCTGTATTGTATGCAGAGTCGGTGGCTCCGGCCCAGCCAATCAAGGGATTTGTGCAGTTTTAAGAGAACACGGATCAGCCCATAAAAAGGGGGATGTACAAAACTGATGTAAGTTAGTTTTGTACATCCCTTTTTTACTTCTTCCTACCCGATCCCTCCCATCACATGGGAGGCACGGGTGTGGGTCTTGCCGGATCAAAAACATCAGGAACTTGAAACAGATCCGTTAAGCTGTCAGGATAATAATACATCCGGTATCCGTCTAAGTTTCTCCGGGCCTGTCGGAAATAGTCGGTGCCCATCTGCATCCAGGTGGGTTTGCTGGCGTCCACATTGCAGAAATAGCGGAAGCCAAGAGACTGTAAATATGTAAAACGTTCATTGTCATTGGTATAAGGTGTCCAGCTTCCGATATCGCTTCCAAAGGGGAAGAGAATAATATCTGTCGGTCCTGTTAAAGTTTCAACGTTGCGCGCCCATTTATCAGAGTCCGCCTTAAAATGGCTCATATGGATGGTTCCCATATTCCGGTGGCCCCAGCTGTGTGAAGCCAGCTCCCAGCCATGATCTTTTAAGGCCTGGGCAACCTTTGCAGCCTGTTCCCGGTCCGCTTCATAATTGGGATTGGTGTCCTTATAGGATTCATCTGTCCGGTATCCCAGGATCCCGTTGTAGCCGGTAAAGGCCAGAATGCCTCTTGCTCCTTTGTAGGAAAAGCCGGGATGGGTTTTTATAAAGTTTTCAAGAATGGGCACCAGATCATAATCGCCCACTGAAACGCTGCCGTCAGGCATTTTCATCTCACAGGTTGGATATCCGTCTTCTCCGATGATCATGCGGGAAGCAAAGCCGTCGCCTTCCATATATTCATAATAGCATACGTCGTCCTGTGACAGAACAAAGGCCTTCTTGCCTGGAGGAAGCATAATATCACCGTATACAAATTTCGGATTGCCGTTCTCGTCTTTTGTCTCATATGCAAGGTCGTGGATCTTCACCAGAACATATCCTTTGTCATACATGGACTGCATGATTTTAAGGAATTCCGAACTGGTGGTCATCATCTGGTTATAGCCTGCCTGCTTGGAATCTCCGTCAAAAGCTTTTGAGTTATCCATAATAAGGGAGTGGAAAAAAACATGGGTCACATCCTGGGGATTGATCCTTACCAGGGCATCCTTTGCGGTCGTATAGCCGGTAATGGCAGAAGTCACTTCTTCCCTTTCGCTGAAGCTGGGATCAGACTGTAGGAGACTGATCGCACCCTCATAATCATACACCACAGAAAGGGCTTCCGCCTGAGATAGGAAAGACATTAACTTTTCTTCTTCCGCCTGTTCACTTGATGTAGTCTCTTCGGTGGAAGGAATCTGTGTTTCTTCATCTGAGGGGAGCTCTGCCACTGAGGAATCGGCGGGTAATGCCTTGAATTTGAGTTTCTTGTTGATCGCAATTCCGCATAGGGTCAAAACAGTGACGATTAGAATTCCCAAAAGAAGAATTAGGATAACCTGCAATGTATTGTTCCGGCCTCTGCCGGAATTCCATCCGCGAAAATCATGTTTGTTCATAGCTTAACCTCATTATTTCTGTAGTATTGGGACAGTATAAAAAAAATTTATACATATCCGGTACAAGTATAGCATACTTTACCGGAAGATGAAATGAAAAGCAGGCAATTTTTTTTGGAAAAAATGGCATATGTATATGAAACAATCCCATACAATGATACAAAGGAATTTTAGGGGATCGTGTATCATATGAAGAGAGTTACGGCATTTGTTTTAAGCTGCCTTCTGCTGTTTTTCTGTTTGTGCTTTCCGGCGGCAGGGCAAGAGCCGGATATGGCGGTAGCCTCGGACATGATTATCCAGGCAGAAGAGGCGAAAAAGGTGAATGCGGAGGGCGGTCCGGCCTTACAGTCTCCAAGCGCCGTTCTGATGGAAGCGTCAACCGGACAGATTATTTATGAAAAGAACCCGGATGAAAAAAGGAGCCCGGCCAGCATTACAAAGATCATGACTTTAATACTTATTTTTGATGCGTTGGATTCGGGCAAGATCAAGCTGACGGATGAGGTTGTGACCAGCGCTCACGCAAAGTCCATGGGTGGCTCCCAGGTTTTTCTGGAAGAAGGGGAAGTGCAGACGGTGGATACCCTGATCAAGTGTATTGTCATTGCTTCAGGGAATGACGCCTCAGTAGCCATGGCGGAATACATAGCAGGAACGGAAGACGAATTTGTTAGAATGATGAATGAAAGAGCGGCAGGACTTGGGATGACAAATACCCATTTTGAAGACTGCTGCGGGCTTACTGAGTCAGGCACTCATGTGACAACGGCCAGGGATATTGCACTTATGTCCAGAGAACTGATCAATAAATATCCTCAGATCCATAACTATTCCACCATCTGGATGGAGAATATCACTCATGTGACAAAGCAGGGGACAAAGGAATTTGGTCTTTCCAACACCAATAAGCTTTTAAAAATGGCCACGAATTTTACTGTGACAGGTTTAAAGACCGGTTCCACATCAGTGGCAAAGTATTGCCTTTCCGCAACCGCGGAAAAGGAGGGAGTCCGCCTCATTGCTTCGATTATGGCTGCCCCGGATTACAAAGTCAGGTTTGCCGATGCCCAGACCCTTTTAAACTATGGATATGCCAATTGCAAGCTGTATGAGGATAAGGAAATGCTCCCCCTTCCTGACATGGTTGTGGATAACGGGGTGGCAGATCAGGTCCCGTTAAAATATGGAGGTTCTTTTTCCTATTTAAGCCTTAAGGGAGAGGATTTTTCCACTATTGAAAGGAACCTGGCGCTGGAGCCTTCCATCCCTGCGCCGGTAGAAGAAGGGCAGAAGGCAGGAAGCCTGATCTATAGCCTTGGAGGGCAAAAGATAGGGGAAGTTCCCATATTAACAGCCGAAGCGGTCAGAGAAGCTAAATTTACCGATTATTTTAAGCGCCTTTGGAAGGCCTTTAACCTGTAATTTAATATCCATGGGATGAACCCTGCCCTGTAAGTGATGCACAGAAAAAGCTGTGTACTGCTTACAGGGCATTTTTTTGCGCCATGAGAAAGGTTTCCGTTATACCTTGACTGATTCCCTTCTTTTTGTAAAAATATTGACGGAAGGCCGAGGAAGGGATAAGATTAATTGGTATACGGCAAAAAAGAATTTGGGGAGGGAAACAGGTGGGAGATCAATTGCTTGCTCTCTGGTATCAGATGTCTTTAAAGCGGAAAATGTACGTGATCATCGTAAGTGTGGGGATCATTATGGCGGCTTCTATCTTTATCAATCTGAAAGTAGCATATATTTTTATTAACGATGTGAGTATTATCATGGATGACAACCTGGCCTGTTATAAATTCCAGGAGTCCATGGAGAATGAGAGCGGATGCTTTGCCCGGTTGCTGGCAAATAATTCTCCGGAAAATGAGGAAGCCTACCGGCGGGCCTGCCAGGAGACTAAAACATATATAAACAGCCTGCCCTATGATTACGATAAAATAGGGGAAAAGCGCTACGGGATCACCTGGAATATTATAAACTGTTATGGTACTTATGAGGAGCAGCGGGAAAAGGTGGTGGCCATGAGCCAGACTGATCCCGGCTATATTAAGGAGCTGTATAAAACATACAGTATGCAGAAATATCTGGACATTTATGGGACACGTCTGACCAAGGTGGTTTTAATGGGGGGAAATGATTATTACGAAATTCAGATCCCTGTGCTTAAGCGTATGCCTTATATTCTAGTTGCGATCAGTATCGTCGCCTTTCTGGTACTTCTGATCCTTTTGCGCTTTATTACAGGCAGCATAGTGAAAACGGTTGTACAGCTGGCCACAGTTTCCGGTAAAATCGAAAAAAATGATTTTTCCTCTCCTGATGTTCTCTGGGATGGAAGGGATGAAATCGGGCAGCTGGTGAGTGCGTTTAATAAGATGAAGCATGCCACAAAGGACTACTTTACGGCCAATGAGGAAAAACGGATGATGGAAGAAATGCTGCACCGGCAGGAATTGGAGCGGGCAGACCTTGAGAATCGGTTTTCCATGGCCCAGCTTCAGCTGATTAAAAGCCAGTTAAATCCCCATTTTCTCTTTAATACGCTGAATATGATCACCAGGATGGCACAGATGGAAGAGGCACCGGTGACGGAGGAAATGCTGGTGGCAATCAGCAATCTTCTTCGTTACAGTCTCCGTACGTCCAATGCCTTTGAGCCACTTGAACAGGAACTGAAGGTTGTGAAGGATTATATGTATATCCAACAGATGCGTTTTGGAAATAGGATACAATGGAAAATTTACTGCAGCAAAAGCTTATATCAGGAAGAAGTGCCGGTCTTTTTACTTCAGCCGCTGGTTGAGAATGCGGTAATTCATGGTATATCGGAAAAAGAAAGCGGAGGAAGCATTGACATATCCATAAAAAGAAGAGGAGAGCTTTTATGGATATCCGTAGCTGATACGGGAAAGGGAATGCCTCCTGAAAAGCTTGCTGCTATCCGGAAGGCGGCTGAAACCAAGGGTACCGGACTTGGAATCGGGCTGGGTAATATATACAGAAGAATTTCTTCATATTACGAATATGGGAAAGTGACCATTGACAGCAGTGAAAAAAGCGGAACAAAGGTGCAGATTGAATTTGGTCGTAGAAGGGAAAAGATGGATCATGTATCGGTTGATGATAGTGGAAGATGAAATGATTGAGCGCATTGTGCTGAAAAAGATGCTTCATAAGAAGTTCGGAGAGGAGTGCCGGATCTATGAGGCGCAGAACGGAAAAGAGGCGGTGGAGATTTTTCAAAGAGAAGATATCCAGGTGGTAATTCTGGATATTGGAATGCCGGGAATGAACGGAATCCAGGCTGCGGAGATCATGAGAAAGGAAAAAAAGGATTGCAGCCTTATATTTTTAACGGCTTATGACCGTTTTGATTACGCAAAAAAGGCGATTTCCATTAAAGCCATGGAATATTTGTTAAAGCCTTATTCCCAGAGAGAAGTTGTGAGTGTAGTTGAAGAGGCATTGCGGCTCACTGATGAACGGGAAGACAGTCAGGACAGAATAAAACCGCAAAGGACAGCGGAGGAAGCTGATCAATTGAACGAAAAGAAAAAAGCGCAGACGGTTAGGGAAGATGAGCCTGATTTTTATGGCAACCGGTTGTCTGTGATGACATCCATGGTAGAGGAATACATCCGGTTAAATTATATGAATGATATATCAATGAGTGAAACAGCCAGGGCAGTGGGATATTCTGAACCTTATTTTTGCAAGATGTTTAAGCTGCAGTATGGGCAGAGCTTTACCTCTTATTTAACGGAATACAGAGTCAGAGAGGCAAAAAAGCTTCTGGATCAGCCTAACGTGAATGTGAAAGAAGTTGGGGTCAGGGTGGGATATGCTGATTCCAATTATTTTACAAAGGTTTTTAAGCGCTTGGAAGGGGTAAATCCGTCCGAATACAGAATGGACAGACTGAAAGATCTTCAATCGTAATGAGTTTAGGGATGTCAACCATAATCGGAAAATAATATAAAATATCAGACGCTTTCTGTGTATAAAGGAAAGACGTTTTGGGGGTAGAACGAATGGATAAACGGATTGCAAAAGGGGCTTTGTGTGTCCTCTTTTTGGCGGTCTCTGTTTTCTTTGTTTTCAGTCTTATGAAATGGGGGAAAATAGGGGATTCTCTTTTTATGACAGGCCGGAAAAAAGCGCCGGAGTATGTGTTTTCTTATGCAGATAACCAGCCGGAGGACTATCCTACCGTACAGGGGGCAAAGAAATTTGCGGAACTGGTATACGAGAGAACGGATGGAAGAATCAAGATCAATGTGTTTGCTGAAGGGGAAATGGGAAATGAGAATGATGTGGTGGAACAGCTTCAATATGGTGGAATTGATTTTGCCCGGGTTTCTGTCATGATTCTGGCCGATGTTAAGTCCAAATTTAATGTCCTGCAGCTTCCTTTTTTATACCGGGATGAAACTCATATGTGGAAGGTGCTTGATGGGGAGATTGGAGATGAGTTCAAGAAGGAACTGGAGGGAAGCGGGCTGGTAGCCCTTTCCTGGTATGATGCAGGAGCCAGACATTTTTATAATTCCTCTGGACCCATAGAACGTGTGGAAGATATAAAGAACATGCGCATCCGTGTGGCAGAGTCCGACATGATGGCAGCTATGATAGAGGCACTGGGGGCCAGGGCAGTGCCCATGGCTTACTCTGAAGTATATGCGGCTTTGCAGACCAGCAGTATTGATGGTGCGGAAAATAACTGGCCTTCCTATGAAAGCATGCGTCATTATGAGGTGGCAAAATACATTACCCTGGATGCCCACAACCGGATTCCTGAGATGCAGCTTGTCTCTCAGGCCACCTGGGACCATTTGAGCGGAACAGACAGGGAAATCATTTCAACATGTGCAGAAGAGTCTGCCCGTTATGAAAGAGAGCTATGGAAGACCCGTGAGCAGAATGTCAGGGACATGCTGACAAAAGCGGGCTGTGTTGTCACGGAACTAAGTACGGTGGAACATGCGCGTTTCCGTGCGGCTGTTATGATCGTTTATCGGATGTACTGCAGTGAATACATTGATGTGGTGAACAGGATCGCCAAGCTTCACTGACAAATTGTATTTCAGGGACTGAGGGAAAATAGTAACGGATGCTTTCAATGTGAAATGAATCACTTGAGGGCATCCGTTTTTTGGTTTTTATAAAAATGATTTCAAAAAAAATAATAGGTGTTGACAAGTAATATTATATGGCATATAATATTATTATACGGTATATAATATACAGAATAAAATAATATTATATATCAGTTCATATGGAAGAAAGGTAGGTGGCAATCGTGGAGCCAAAACGTTTGTACCGGTCTGTAAAGAACAGAGTCCTCTGCGGAGTATGCGGCGGCATTGGAGAATATTTTCAGGTCGATCCTGTCATGATAAGGCTGATATGGGTGCTTTTGATGTTTCTTCAGTCATGGCGTCATTTGTTCCGGTCATTTATGGGATTTTCCCTGGTGGGAGGAAGCCTGGTTCTTTATATCATAGCTGCGGTGATCATACCACAGGCACCGAAGGATGAGTCAAGGTAGGTTTTTATCAAAGCATCATGGATATACCCTTCGGGTATACCTCTATGCCCAAAAAACATGGGCGATAATAAAGATAGGAGTGGACACATGGTTTTTAACACAGGAGCAGCATTATTGGACGCCATTGTCCTTGCGGTAGTATCAAGGGATCAGGAGGGTACCTATGGTTATAAGATTACCCAGGATGTAAGAAATGTTATTGAGATTTCAGAATCCACCCTTTATCCGGTACTCCGGAGATTGCAGAAGGAAGAGTGTCTGGAGGTTTATGATCTGGCATTTGACGGAAGAAACCGGCGGTATTATAAAATTACGGAAAAGGGACGGGTTCAATTGAATCTCTATAAAGGTGAGTGGGAAGGCTACTCGCAGAAGATATCCCGGATTTTTGAGGAGGCACATATATGAGCAGGGATGAGTTTATGAGAGCGCTGGAATATCTGCTGTCGGATATTCCAGATGAGGAAAAGGCGGATGCCATTGGATATTACCGGGATTATCTGGAAGAAGCAGGACCGGAAAATGAGGAAAAAGTAATACGTGAATTTGTAAGCCCTGAGCGAATAGCAGCCATTATCCGTTCAGATATATCCGGGAATTTAAAAGACGGAGGGGAATTTACGGAGACCGGCTACCAGGATGAGCGGTTTAAGGATCCCAATTACCAGATGGCAAACCGGTATGACCTTCCTGAGGTATCTGAGGACCCAAAATACCAGGGAGAAGAAACGGATAAAAGGCACGGCAGGCGAAGAAGGGGCATGAATGGGAACCGGACCGTAAAAACTGTTTTGTGGATCATTTTAATCATTGCAGCTTCTCCCATGCTTATGGGAATCGGAGGCGGTATTGCAGGTCTGGCAGGCGGTCTTTTGGGATGCCTTGTGGCAGCGGTCATCGGAATCGGAGCGATTACTCTTGCACTCCTTATAGCCGGAGTTTGTATGATTTTTGCCAGTTTTGTTTCCATGGTGATCCACCCCTTAAGCGGAGCCTTGCTTCTGGGACTGGGGATCCTGTTCCTTGGTCTTGGTCTGTTAGCCCTGGCTGTGAGCGGCGCTTTTTATGGAAGATTTCTTCCGTTTCTTTTCAGAAGCTGTGTAAACGTCCTTAGCAGGTTATTTCACGGAAGGAGAAGCCGTCTATGAAAAGGTTTGTAAAGATATGTTTGATCGCCGGAAGTATCTGCGTTCTGGTGGGCGGAGGAATTTCAGCCGTAGCTGCTGGGATGGGAGGAAATTTACAGGATATAATACCTGAAAGAGCCATGGAATGGAGAAGAGAAATTTCAGGAATTGCCCTGGATAGCTTCTGGGATGAGGGGAATTTTGATAATATTTACGTTCCCGAAGTTTTTAACAGAGGAGAGAAAGGGCAGGAAATTTTTTCTTCTCAGGAAGTGAAAAAACTGGATATAGTAATACGTACGGGAAACGTTGTTTTTGTGGAGGATCCACAGGGAAGTGAAGTGAAGATTTTCTGCAACAGGGATAAATCCTGCTGGAACTTATACCAGGAAGATGATGAGCTGGAACTTCAGGAATACACCGGATGGGAACGAAAGGATGGTCCGGGGCTGGTCTTTACCGTCCAGGTGCCGGAGGGATACCGATTTTCTCATGTCAGCTTAAAATCCGTTCATTCGAACCGCTATTCAGATAGGGAACAATCCGGCCCTGCTGTAATGGCCCAGGCCCTGTCTGCGGAAGAACTGGAAATTGAAGTCCAGGCCGGTGCAGTAAAGATCAGCCGCGGAAATGTGGGAAAGCTTGACGTGGAAACCAGTGCGGGAGCCGTGGAATTTTCCGGAGCCACTTCCGGCGATATTGATGCGGACTGCCGGGTAGGAGCCATAAAACTGGAACTTGCCGGGAAAAAGGAAGATTATAATTACGATATCCAATGCAAGATGGGGGCTGTAAAGGTCGCAGACGAAGGAAGTGCCGCCTTAAAAGGAAAGAAGCAGACAGATAACGGTGCAGATAAAAACATGGATCTGGATTGCAAAACAGGAGCGATCCAAGTGGAGTTTATGAATGAATTATGATAAAATGAGCGCAAGAGAGCGAAGATGAGCCCGCTCACCGGCGCGAAAGGCGAATGTTGATCATGAACCGCAGGTTTATGATGTAATTTCAGATCTTACAGGTCAAAGGACAGAGAGGAGATACGCAAATGGAAGATAATCAAAGGAAATTATACCGTTCTGATACGGACAAAATGCTTTGCGGAGTATGCGGCGGAATTGGGGAATATTTTAATGTGGATTCTACCATCATCCGGCTTTTATGGGCAGTACTGGCCTGTACAGGCACAGGCATCGTGGCCTACTTTATTGCAGCGATCATCATTCCCAGAAGATAAAAGGGAAATTATAGAGAAGGAAAAGGCAGGCCGTCCGGGCTTGTCTTTTCTTTTGAAAATACTGGAGAAACTTTACGTTTAATTCTTCTGCCAGCGGGCATACTCTCTTTAGATTTAAGAAAAGGAGATGTAAAGATATGTCAAAGGGAAAGAAAAACGAACCATTTGATCCTCGCAATATGAAGCCGGAGGAAGTACTTAAATTCGAAATTGCCACAGAGCTTGGCCTTAGTGATAAGGTAATAAACAGCGGTTGGCGCAGTCTGAGCGCAAAGGAAAGCGGCCGGATCGGAGGCCTTATCACCAAGAGAAAAAGAGAAATGAAAAAAGAAGCCCTGGTAAATGAAGAGGAAGTATAAGGATAGGTACTGCGGCCATCCCTTTACACCCCATAAAGCGGGGGGGGCCCTGCCCGGAAAGCATGGGCATTAAGGCGGTAATGTCAGAATTTTTCTTGCACCTTAGAGGAAAATCTTTTATAATGTACTTCAAAGAGGAAGGCCTTGCCCGGAACCAATGGGCAGGAAAGATGCAGGAAGATGGAGAAACGAGAATTAAGAAGTGGATTTACCACGGGAACCTGTGCCGCTGTTGCTGCCAAGGCAGCGGCGGTCATGCTGTTTACCGGACGTGAAGTACAACATATGAAGCTTATGATGCCAAAAGGAAGGTCGGCTGATCTTCCTCTTTTTCATGTTGTTTTAAAACAGGGAGAGGCGGCGTGTGCCGTTAAAAAGGATGCAGGGGATGACCCTGATGTGACCCATCAGGCCATGGTGTTTGCCTCTGTCCAATATTCCGACGAAAAAAAAGAAGGACAGGCCCAGGGAATCTACCGCCGGGATGGGGAGGAGGGGAAAGCCCCTCTTTTTCTTACCGCAGGAGAGGGGATCGGCTGGGTGACAAGGCCGGGCTTGTCCTGTCCGGTGGGCATGCCGGCCATTAACCCGGTCCCCCGGGACATGATATTTAGTGGAGTGGAAGAAGCCAGAAGGGAAGCCGGGTTTGACGGTTCTCTAACCATCACCATCTGGATTCCGGAAGGGAAAAAACTGGCGGAAAAGACCTTTAATCCCAGGCTGGGAATTGAAGGCGGGCTTTCCATTCTGGGAACAACGGGGATCGTAAAGCCCATGAGTGAAGAAGCGTTGATTGCCACCATACGCTTAGAACTGCATATGAAGGCTGTTGCAGGTATGAAACAGGTGATCCTGGTTCCGGGAAATTATGGAGAAGCTTTTATACAGGAAACCCTTGGTCTTGATCTAAAGGATGGGGTGACTTGCAGCAATTTTATAGAGAAAGCATTGAAAGCGGCAGGCAAGGAGGGATTTCGCCGGATCCTGTTTGCCGGACATATTGGAAAACTGATCAAGGT
Organism: Lacrimispora indolis DSM 755; assembly: GCF_000526995.1. Classification (NCBI taxonomy): domain Bacteria; kingdom Bacillati; phylum Bacillota; class Clostridia; order Lachnospirales; family Lachnospiraceae; genus Lacrimispora; species Lacrimispora indolis. The sequence continues at coordinate 4,396,567 of NZ_AZUI01000001.1, forward strand.
GGCAGGAGGCGTACCTAATACCCATTCCAAATATGGGGACCGCCGTATGGAAATATTATGGGATTGTACAGCTCCTTTCGCAGAGGAAAAGAGCCGAGTGAAGGATAAAATTTTAACAGCCAATACCATGGAGGAAGCCGCAGGCATTCTTAAGGACCATAAGATCCTGGAGCCTGTCATGGAAGAGGCGGTAGATAGGATCCAGAGATACATGACCCTGTGGTCAGGCGGTGCAGAGGTGGAGGTGGTGACATTTTCCTCCATGTACGGTATACTGGGAATGAGCCGGGGAAGCGTAGAGTTTGTCAGGCTGTTTTCCGGGGCAGCGGTCAGAGAGAAGAAACAGGAGGAATAAACAATGGCTGGAATCATGTACGGAATCGGAGTAGGGCCGGGAGATCCGGAACTTATGACATTAAAGGCGGTAAAACGGATCAGGGAATTAAAGGTCATTGCAATTCCCCATAAAAATAAAGAACAGTGTATGGCATATCAGATTGCCAGACAGGCGGTGCCGGAAATAGAGGAAAAGGAATGCCTTTATCTGCACATGCCTATGACAAAGGATGAGAATGTGCTTAAGGAAAGCCACGAGCTGGCAGCCAGAAAGGTCAGGGAGCATCTGGATAAGGGGGAGGATGTGGGATTCATTACCCTGGGGGATGTGAGCATTTATTCCACCTTTACTTACCTTTGGGAGCGGCTTTTGAAGGAAGGGTATTCCACCCGGTTAGAAAGCGGGATCCCCTCTTTTTGTGCCGTGGCGGCAAGGGTCGGCATTCCCCTGGTATCAGGATCAGAGGAGCTTCATATTATCCCGGCCTCTTATCAGATCAAAGATGCCCTGGAGCTTTCAGGAGTAAAAGTTCTTATGAAGGCAGGCCGGCAGATGAGAGCGGTTAAAGAGGAACTGAAAAAATGCGGGGCAAGCGCCATTATGGTGGAAAACTGCGGAATGCCGGATGAACGGATCTACGGTTCTTTGGCGGAGATCCCGGAGGATGCCGGCTATTATTCTTTGGTGATTGTGAGGTAATTATGGTACATATCGTAGGAGCAGGCCCGGGAGCGCCGGACTTAATTACAGTAAGAGGCAAAGATCTGCTTGACAGGGCAGATGTGATTATTTACGCTGGTTCTTTGGTAAACCCGGCTCTTTTAGAAAGCAGAAAAGCCCAGTGCCAGGTTTATGACAGCGCAAAAATGACCCTTGAGGAAGTGATTGCCGTTATGGAAGCGGCAGAGCTGGAAGGAAAGACGACGGTAAGACTTCATACCGGTGATCCCTGCATTTACGGGGCAATAAGAGAGCAGATGGATGAGTTGGAAGAAAGAGGGATTCCCTATGATGTGTGCCCGGGAGTCAGCTCCTTTTGCGGTGCAGCCTCTGCCCTTAAAATGGAGTATACCCTTCCTGATGTGACCCAAAGCGTGATTATCACCCGCATGGCGGGCAGAACGCCTGTGCCGGAACGGGAGTCAATTGCTTCCTTTGCCGCCCACGGAGCCACCATGGTGATCTTTTTAAGCGCCGGAATGTTAGATGAGCTGTCAAGGGAATTGATAAAAGGCGGTTATTTCCCGGATACTCCTGCAGCCATTGTTTATAAAGCCACCTGGGCGGAGGAGAAGACTGTAATCTGTACGGTGGAAAGCTTAAGCGCCAGCGCCGGACGGGAGAATATAAGGAAGACAGCCCTGATTCTTGTGGGCAATGCCGTGGCCCAGAGCAGCTATGAACGTTCCAGGCTTTATGACCCGGTATTTACCACTGAATACAGAAAGGGAACGGGGGAGGAAGGATGAGACTTTCCATCATCTGCTTTACGGAGGCAGGGGCAAGGCTTTGTGCAAAGCTTGTAAAAGAAATTTCAAAGGACGGCCAGTCTTGTGAAGGATATGGAGCGGAAGCCCTTCTTAAATCCTGTCCTGACGGGGATATTCTGCTTCCTGTTACAACATCCTTATCTGAATGGACAAGAGAACAGTTCTCAGAAAAGGAAGGGATCGTGTTCATAGGAGCGGCAGGCATCGCTGTCCGGGCGATTGCGCCCTTTCTAAAGAGCAAGGCAGAGGATCCGGCTGTGGTGGTCATGGACGATATGGGCAGGTTTTCCATTTCCCTGCTATCCGGCCATTTGGGAGGGGCCAATGAACTGGCAGAGCGGCTGGCAGAGCTGACAGGCGGACAGCCGGTCATTACCACGGCCACAGACAGCCACGGCAAATTTGCGGTGGATTTGTTTGCCAGGGAGCAGGGACTGGTCATTACGGAACTAAAGAAGATAAAAGAGATATCCTCTGCCATCCTAAAGGGGGAAAGCGTAGGATTTCATTGTGATTTTCCGGTTTCAGGAAAGCTTCCGGGGGGACTTGTTAAAGGGAAAGCCTTCCGGCAAAACCTTTGGATCACCATCAAGGAGGAACTTTCAGAAGAGATGCTTAAGGAGTCCCTAAAGCTGGTTCCAAGAATTCTGGTTTTGGGAATCGGCTGCAGAAAGGGCGTTCCTGTTGAAACCGTAGAACGTGTTATAGACCGGGTTTTTAAGGAATGGAATTTATCCCTTAAGGGTCTTGCCGCATGTGCCAGCATTGATATAAAGAAGGAAGAAAAGGGCATCTGCCAGTTTGCTGCCGAAAAAGGAGTCCCGTTTTATACTTATCCGGCAGAGGTGCTTGCAGAAACAGAAGGGGAATTCTCTTCTTCTTCTTTTGTAAAACAGGTCACAGGAGTGGATAATGTATGTGAACGGGCAGCCCTTGCCTGTGTAAAGGAACTGGGAGGCGGGAATCTTCTGGTGAAGAAACAGGCATTGGAAGGAGTAACGGCGGCTGTGGCAGTCCGGGATTGGAAGGTGGAGACAAAGTATGACAAAATCAGGTAAGCTTTATGTGGTAGGGATCGGTCCGGGTTCCTATGAGGATATGACCATAAGGGCCGTGAAGGCCCTGGAAGAGAGTGAGATTATTGTAGGGTATACTGTATACATAGATTTGATCAAGGACCATTTTCCAGGTAAGGAGATGCTTTCCACACCAATGCGCAGGGAACAGGAGCGGTGCGGGCTGGCCATTGACGAGGCGAAAAAAGGGAAAATTACGGCAATGGTATGCAGCGGAGATTCAGGCGTTTACGGCATGAGCGGATTGATTCTTGAGATGGCCCGTTCAGAGGAAGGGCTGGAAATTGAGATCATACCCGGAGTGACTGCGGCCTTAAGCGGCGGGGCTGTTTTAGGCGCTCCTCTTGGCCACGACTTTGCTGTAATCAGCTTAAGCGACTTACTCACTCCAATGGAATTAATTGAAGAAAGGCTGAAAGCTTCCGCTCAGGCGGATATGGTCATCTGCCTTTATAATCCTTCCAGCAAAAAAAGGGCCGATTATTTGAAACGTGCTTGTGAGATCGTCATGGAATTCAAAAGCCGGTCAACCGTATGCGGACTTGTAAAAAATATTGGCAGGAATGAGGAGGAAATGGCGGTCATGACTCTGGAAAACCTAAGAGATACCCAGACAGATATGTTTACCACCGTCTATATAGGAAATTCCATGACAAAATTAATAGACGGCAGAATGGTAACGCCAAGAGGCTATAAAAATGTGTAGGGTCCTGATTTTTGGCGGCACCGCAGAAGGCCGTATCCTGGCGGAATACTGTCACCAAAAGGAAATACATGTATGGGTCAGCGTTGCCACCGGATATGGAAGAATGGTTCTTTTGGAGAGCCAGTATCTCCATATCCATGAAAGCCCCATGGATGCTCATGAGATGGAACTGTTTATAGAACAAAAGGGAATCACCCTTGTGCTTGATGCCACTCACCCTTATGCTGTTCTGGCTAGTGAAAACATACGCTCTGCCTGTGAATTGGCAGGAGTTACTTACAAGAGGATCGTAAGGGAGTCTTCCCAGGGGCCGGAACCGGGGGATCAGAAAGAAGGGAAGATCCTGTGGGCAGGCGGCTTAGAAGAAGCGGTCCTTGCCTTGCAGAACGTTTCAGGAAACATTTTAGTCACAACGGGAAGCAAGGAGCTTTCAGCCTTTACCAGTCTGGATTCCTGGGAGGAGCGGATTTATGCCAGAGTTCTGCCGTCCTTGTCCGTAATCTCTGCCTGTGAGGAAATGGGATTTAAGGGGAAGCATCTGATCGGTATGCAGGGCCCTTTTACAGCTGAAATGAACCGGGCCATGATAAGGCAGTATGACATCAGCTGCCTTGTGACAAAGGAGGCCGGAACTGCGGGAGGTTTTCCGGAAAAGATGGAGGCGGCATCAGAATGCGGGATTATGACAGTTGTCATCGGACGTCCGGGAAAAGAAGAAGGGATTACGGTCAGAGAAGCAAAAAAGCTTTTATCTGATTATAAAGAAGAGGGCTTATGTCAGGCTATGCCCAGACTTTGGCAGCCTGAAAAGAGAAAAGTATTTTTGATCGGAACCGGCATGGGCGGAGAGGATCAGATGACCGTAAGGGCATGGAAGGAATTAAAGCAATGTGATGTGATATTTGGTGCGGAGAGAATGCTCTTGGGCGTTTCCCAGGCAATTCCCCATGCAGTCAAAAAGCCCTTTTATACCAGCAGAGACATCCTGCCCTGGCTTGAAAAGCACAGGGAGTTTTCCAGGATCGGAATTTTGTATTCCGGAGATACGGGCTTTTACAGCGGAGCCAGAAAGATGGCGGAAGCATTGGCAAAGGAGCCCCAGGACCAGATATATGATACGGAGATCCTGCCTGGGATATCATCGGTTTCCTACTTATGTTCCAGGCTGAAAACCGGTTGGGAGAATGTGGGCCTTGTGAGCCTGCATGGCAGGACCTCTGACATGATAAAAGAATTGACCCTTCATTCCAGGGTATTTGCTCTTCTTGACGGAACCAATACGGTGAAAAGCCTGTGCTGCCTCCTTAAGGAGCATGGGTTTTACGAAGCCAGGCTGTCCGTGGGAGAGCGGCTTTCCTATCCTGATGAACGGATAACCGTTGGAACGCCGGAGGATCTGGAAGGGCAGGAGTTTGATGTATTATCTGCCGTATTGATTGAGAAAGAGGCAATTTATGAGAGATGAACTGTTTATCCGTGGAGATGTGCCCATGACAAAAAGCGAGGTCAGGGCTGTTTCCATATCAAAGCTGGAGCTGGATCAGGATTCTGTCCTGTATGATATAGGAGCCGGAACCGGCTCTGTGTCCATTGAAGCTTCCCGGTATCTCACCGGAGGCCGGGTTTATGCGGTGGAAAAGAAAGCGGAAGCAATAGAGCTTATAAAAGCAAATAAGGAAAAATTTGCAGCAGACTGCCTGGAAATCGTCGAAGGAGCAGCGCCTGAGGCATTGGTATCTCTTGAAGCCCCTTCCCACGTATTTATCGGTGGAACCTCCGGATCCATGGACAAGGTACTTTCCCTGGTTTTAAAAAAGAATCCGGGGGCCAGGATCGTAATCAATGCAATCGCCCTGGAATCTCTGTCCGAAATTATATCCTGGCTGAAAGAACATTCCGTCCCGGCGGAAATCGTACAGGTGCAGGTATCCAGAGGAAGGAAAGCGGGAGATTACCATCTGATGATGGGACAAAATCCTGTCTATGTGGTTTCCTTTGGAGGGGAAGGGAGGAATATCCTTGAATGATTCCTATCCCAGGCTGATGCTTGCTGCCCCTAAGAGCGGCAGCGGAAAAACCATGATGACCTGCGGACTATTAAATGCTTTTCTCTTGAGAAAACTGCCCTGCCGGTCCTTTAAATGTGGCCCGGATTATATTGATCCCATGTTTCATAAATCCGTGCTTGGGATTGACGGCGGAAATTTAGACACGTTTTTCCTGGATCAGCAGCGGGTCAGAGAGCAGTTTTCAGACAGGGCAAAGGGAGCCGGGATTTCTGTTATTGAAGGGGTCATGGGGTATTATGACGGAGTGGGCGGAGATACCACTCATGCAAGCTCCTATGAGGTGGCATGTGCCCTGGATACACCGGTGGTCCTGGTTTTAGACTGCAAGGGAGCCAGCCTGTCCCTGGCAGCAGTGGTGAAGGGCTTCTTGGAATATAAAGAAAACAGCCATATCAAGGGTGTGATCTTAAACCGGACGTCAGCCGTTATGGCAGGACGGCTGAGACCGGCAATGGAAGAACTGGGGGTACATATTTACGGATATCTGCCGGAATGTGAAGAAGGGACCTTTGGCAGCCGCCATCTGGGTCTTGTGCTTCCGGGGGAAATAAAGGGTTTAAAAGATCAGCTTCATAAACTGGCCGTAAAGCTGGAATCTACCATTGATGTAGATGGACTTATAAAGCTGGCCCAGGAGGCAAAGCCGCTGCCATCTCTTAAAGAAAGATCAAAATGCCGGGTTTCCCAGGTCATTCCTGGGAAGGAAGTGGTCATTGGAATGGCCTTTGATGAGGCTTTCTGCTTTTATTATCAGGAGAACTTAAAGCTCCTTGAAGAGATGGGAGCAAGGCTTATTCCCTTTAGTCCCATTCACGATAAAGCGCTGCCTCCCGGCATTTGCGGTCTTTTGCTCGGGGGAGGATATCCGGAGCTTTATTGCAAAGAGCTTTCGGAAAATGAATCCATGCTCCGGGAAATAAGAAACGCTTCGGAGCGCGGCCTTCCCATACTGGCTGAATGCGGAGGCTTTCTGTATCTTCACCAGGAGCTGGAGACAAAAGACCATAAAAGCTACTGCCTGTCTGGCGTCATACCCGGAAGAGCGTTTCCGACAGAACGCCTGTTGCGGTTTGGCTATATTGAGGCGTTTGCCAGAGAGGATATTCCATTTTTAAAAAAGGGAGAATCCATCCGGGGCCATGAATTCCATTACTGGGACAGCACAAACAACGGAGCCGGTATGGAGGCAATAAAACCAGGCGGTAAAAAAAGCTGGAACTGCGTTCATGGAGAAGGAAATCTGCTGGCAGGCTTCCCTCATTTTTATTATCCTTCTAACCCTGTGCTGCCAGAGCGTTTTGTGGAGGCCTGCAAAGGCTTTAAGGAAACAGAGGAAAGGACATAAAACTTTGACTTGGAAAGGCTTCAAATGATGAATGAAGAACTTAATGTATACTTATCACAGATCCGGCCTCTTAGCGCTTCTGCCATGGAAACCGCCCACAGCCGATGGTCCCAGGTGGCAAAGCCTCTTAACAGCTTAGGCGTCCTGGAAGCTGATATCATAAAGATGGCAGGGATAAGGGAAACGTCAAAAGTGGATATAAATAAACGGGCGCTTCTCATCCTGTGCGCTGACAATGGGATCGTGGAGGAAGGGGTCACCCAGACCGGCAGGGAAGTGACTGCCCTTGTGGCTGAGAACATGACAAAGGGAGACAGCAGCGTCTGCATCATGGCAGAACGGGCCGGGGTGGATGTATTTCCAGTGGATATGGGGGTTGCCAGGGATCTGTTCTCCGGCCTTCGTTATCCTCTCATCTGCAGAAAGACCGCTTACGGGACAAATAATTTCCGCAAAGAGCCTGCCATGAAGCGGGAGGAGGCGGTTAAATCCATAGAGACAGGCATCAAACTGGTTGGAGAGCTGGCGGGAAAAGGCTATCATCTGATCGCAACCGGGGAAATGGGGATCGGAAATACCACCACCAGCAGTGCGGTTGCTTCCCTGCTGCTGAAAAAAGCTCCGGAAGCCCTGACAGGAAGAGGGGCGGGATTAAATGATGAGGGCTTAAAAAAGAAGCTGGAAGTCATCAGAGAGGCCGTAGAGAGATACGGTCCCGTCTGCCGGGATGCGGTGGATATCCTTGCCTGCGTGGGAGGCTTTGATCTGGCAGGACTTACCGGCGTATTTCTAGGCGGAGCCATTTACCGGATACCGGTTTTAGTGGACGGATTTATTTCTGCGGCAGCGGCCCTTTCTGCAGACCGCATTTATCCGGGCTGCAGTGGCTTCATGCTGGCTTCCCATGTGTCTGCGGAGCCTGCCGGCAGACTGCTCCTTGATGAGCTGGGGCTTTTACCTCTGATACAGGCGGGAATGTGCCTGGGAGAGGGGACCGGAGCGGTGGCGGCAATCCCCCTTCTTGATATGGCGGCCGGCGTTTATACAAAAATGAGTTCCTTTGAAGACATACATATTGAAGCGTATAAACCCATGGGAGGACAATGATGATCACTTTGATTGTGGGAGGAAGCGGAAGCGGAAAATCAGAATATGCGGAAAGTCTGGTCATGAGCCTGGGAGAAGGCAGGCGGATCTACATTGCCACCATGAAGCCCTGGGATGAGGAATGCAGGCGCAGAATAGACCGGCACAGGCAGATGAGGGCACAAAAGCAGTTTGAGACAGTGGAATGCTACCGGAATTTAAAGGGACTGAAGCGGAACATCAACAGACTGCAGCCTTCGTCGGTCCTTCTGGAATGCATGTCAAATCTGGTGTCAAATGAGCTTTTTGGCCTGGGAGACCAGGGGGAAGCTCCGCCCGCGGAGAGAACATCTGCAGTGGGAGAGATCATGGAAGGGATCAGGAGAATAGAAGAAGAGACCGGACATTTTATCATTGTGACCAATGAGGTTTTTTCCGATGGGGACAGCTATGGAGAAGAGACCCTGGTTTACCGGAAGGTTCTTGGAGAGGTCAACCGGAGAATCGCTGAAATTTCCAATGAAGTGATCGAGGTAGTCGCAGGAATACCGATTGTGTTGAAAGCCAATGGGAGTCCTTATGAAATATACAGGATGCAGGAAACGAGGCGTCTTAAAAGTTAAATTTTAACTCCATGTGATGCAATATCCTGTGATTGTTTGAGTTTCTGCAGGTATTGCATGGACAGGATGGGATTTGCTTTTAGACGCCCTTCCTTTGCGTACAAACGGAAAAGCAGCTTGAGATGATAAGGGATTTTGTTATATAATATGGCGGGATGGAGGTGCGAGATGTATAAACTGTTGGTGGTGGAAGATGAAAAGTCGATTGCATATGGGATCGCAAACAGCATTGAATGGGAAAAATGGGGGTTTGTTATAAGCGGTGTCTGCGGCAATGGAATAGAGGCGCTGGAACAGATCAAAAAGGACAAGCCCCATGTGGTGCTTTCCGATATCCGGATGCCGGAAATGGATGGGATCGAGCTGATGCAGCATTTAAACCAGCACTACCCGGAAATCAAGATCATCATCTTAAGCGGGTACAATGATTTCGAATACCTGCAGATGTCCATTAAAAACCGGGTCATGGAATATCTCTTAAAGCCTACGGATCTGGATGAATTTGAGGTGACCTTCCGGAAAATAAAAGAACGTCTTGATGAGGAAGGAAAAAAGGAATTAGAAGAACGGGAATTAAAATCAGCATATGAAGAGAGCAGGAGCTTAAAGCTTAGAAGAAAATACAATGCACTGATCAAGGGATACGGCTATCATGAAGAAGAGATGGAGGAAGAATTCTTCTGCCAGGGCGAAAACTGGTACGGTGTGATGCTGATCCATTTGGATGTACCAGGTACGGAAGATAAAAACGCCTATTATCAGGATCAGATGAAGGTGGAAAAGATTTTAAATGAAAGAGTTTCAAAAGAAGAGATTGACGGAACTTATATCTGGAACTTTGAGGAGAAGATAACCGGGATATTAAGCGCCGGGGAGGAGCCTTTGGAGGAAGAGCTGTATTCCTATGTGAGGCAGATGGCGGAAGCGGTCTTAGAGGAGAGCGGCATTCCCATATATGCCGGTATCAGCAATTTTTATGCGGATTTCCAGATGCTTCCCCAGTGCTATGAACAGGCCAAATGCTGTGCCAGCCAGAAGATCTACAGCGAAGGAAAGAACCTGGTCATGACCTACAAAGGGATACAGGAAGCAGATTTTGATTACTATGCAGTTTCCTTTGATACAGGCCAGATTTTAAAGGAAGTCATGGAGCAGGAGGAGAATAAGGCAGAGGATATTTTAGATGACATCTTTTCCGAATTTAAGGGAAAGGTGATTCTGGATTATGATTATATCAACCGCTTAAGCCTTGAACTGTTGTTTAATCTTTCCCGCGCCCTGCTGCGCTACGGCGTCCGCTTAGAAAAGGTGATGAAAAAGCTGGACTGCACCTATACCGGCATTTATCCCTTAAAAAGCCTGCAGGAAAAAAAGGAATTTCTATCCCGTATACTCCGGGAGGTTTCCAGGGAGATGGCGGATATGAGGGGAGAATGGAGGAGCCAGAGCAGTCTTGCCCAGAAGATCAGAGAAATCGTGGATGAGGAGTATGATTCCAACCAGATATCCCTGGAATATGTGGGGACAAAGGTGCATAAAAATTCCGCCTATATTTCCAAGATATTTAAAAATGAATTTGGCTGCAACTTCAGTGATTACATCATTACAAAAAGACTGGAAAAAAGCAGAAAGCTTCTTGCTGATCCTGCACGGAAAATCTATGAGATTTCCCAGGAAATGGGCTGGGCCGACGTATCCAATTACATTAAGCTGTTTAAGAAAAAATATGGGATAAGTCCGAAAGAGTACCGGAATATCCTACAGCCGGAAGGCAGCAGCTGGGGGAAAACCAATGAAAATGAATAGGGAAAACCGTCTTGTAAAGAAAAGGAATATTGGTCTGAAGCGCCGGATGCTTTATGGAATTTTGCAGGTGCTGATCCCGGTTATGGTGATCATCACCATGCTGTTCTGGCATACGAGAAAGGTCATGAAACAGGAATACATGCGTACTACCCAGAGCAGGATCACGGATATTGCCAATAAAATTGATGCAAAGCTACAGGACATTTACAGTGTTTCCGACAATTTTGCGGCCAATGACCAGCTGAATAAGTACATTGAAAAGGAATATTCCCCTCAGGAACAGATGTATAAAAAGCTTGATATCGTGAGGATTTACAGCAACATATTCGGAGCCTATGACATGCTCAACCAGCGGGTGAGGATCAGCGCCATGTATACGTACAAGGGAGAGTTATTTAATTTTCTGGATCCCAATAATGATACGGAAGAGGTGATTAAGAGGCTGCGGGCCATGAACATTGAAGATCCCGATCTTTTGATGAAATTCCGCTGGTTTCCCCTCCAGGATAATTTCCTTCTCAGCGACCGGCCCAGTGAGGTCAGGGAGAGAAAGGCCGTCATGGGCATCCGGAGGATTTATTCCTGGGAAAAGGGAAGATATGAGTGCGTGCAGCTGTTTGCATTAAAAGAGAAGGATATTTATGAACAATATGCAGAACTGGCAGAATCCATTCCCGGTGATATTTATGTGGTCACAGAAGACGGCAGACTGATTTCTTCCAGCAGCGAAACGGCTGTGGAAGCAGGAGAAATTCCGGAGAAGCTAAGGGATGAGATCATGGAACAGGAAGAGGAATTAACAAAAGGCTGGGAGGCTCAGGGGAAGCAGATGATCCAGGTAAAGGCCTCTGACGTCAACGACTGGAAGATCGTTATGGTGGTTCCCGTAAAATCGGTGACAAGGGAAGTGGATGTGCTGTACTACAGGATCTTTCTGGTCATGATGGCATGTGTGAGCCTTTGCGCCATGATGATCTTTTATTTATATAAAAGCTTCATGGATCCCATTGGAAAGCTGAACGCCTCCATGAAGGAGGTGTACGGCGGAAATTTAAATGCCTATGTTGATGTAAAACAGAAAAATGAGGTAGGAGATATGATCCGCTATTATAATTCCATGCTGGAGCGGATCAATACCCATATCATCGAAGGTCTGCAGTCTGAACGGAAGAAAAAGGAACTGGAGCTGGAAGTGCTCATGAGCCAGATCAATCCTCATTTTCTTTATAATACCCTGGAAAACATCGTATGGATGTCCAATGAGGCGGGAAGGCCTGATATTGGGCGGACGGCCGCTTCCCTGGGACGGATGTACCGGTTATCCATCAGCGGAGGGCAGGTAATCGTCCCAATGGAACATGAAATCGAGCATCTCATGGCTTACGTAAAAATCCAGAAAAACCGCTATAAGGAAGATTTTGAATTTGATCTTAAGACGGACATGCGGCAGATCCATGAACTGTTTTCCTTAAAGATAATTTTACAGCCTGCGGTGGAAAATTCCTTTCTCTATGGAATGGCAGGTTTAAAGCACCCCATGATGATCCGCCTTACTGTGAAGGAAAAGGGCAGGTGGGTCATAATAAAAATCATGGATAACGGCCGCGGAATGGACAGGGAGAAATTAAGGGAAGTCCGGGATCAGATCCGTTTTGGAAAAATCAAAAAGGAAGAGGAAGAGCAGAACAGGCGGAGCACCGGCATCGGGCTTCACAGCATAGAAGCCAGAATCAAGCTGTATTTTGGGGTGGACAGGGCTGTTTCCATTTATAGCAAAAAGGATGCAGGAACCCTGACCGTCATAAGGATTCCCAGGATCACCGGAGAGGACATTGACGAGCACGGCAATTTGACTGAATTAAGCAGCGAAGCGAATTGTGAATATCCCCTTGACGGTAAAAAATAAATAAAACAGGGTAAAAAGCGAAAATAACCAACAAATACAAAAATCGGCCTATGTTTATCGGGAAAAAATCCGTTAGAATAGAAGTAAGAGAAAGGCTGTTGTTTCATAAGCCTTTCTTCCTAAAATGAAAATCGGAGGCAGGCCCATGAACAAGGGAAAAACACCAGTATCTAAAACAAAAGAAAAAACATCCATAGCCCAGAAAAAAGAAAACAGGTATGGGTGGCTGTTTATTTCGCCCTACCTGATTTTTTTCACTGTTTTCACTGGCATTCCTTTTGTCATTGCAATTGTGATGTCGTTTATAAACATGAAATATATTACCAGGCTGGACAACCTTAAATTTGTAGGGTTTCAAAACTTTATAAAAGTATTCACCAACAAGGAGATCATGGCGTCCCTCATAAGGACTTTTCAATATTCCCTGGTATATGTGCCCCTTATTATGATCCTTGGATTTGTGCTGGCATTTATGCTGAACAACGGGGTCTATATGAAAAAGGCCATGCGTTCCCTTGTGTTTATGCCTTACGTATCCAACATGGTGGCAGTTGCCGTAATTTTTAAGGTACTGCTTGGAAATAACAGTCCCATAATCCTTGCTTTAAGAAATATGGGGTTTGACCCGCCGCTGCTTTTGCTGAACTTAAAGCTGGCTCTTCCCACTGTGGCTATGATTTCCGTCTGGAAGGGCGTTGGCCTTAACATGGTGGTTTATCTTGGAGCGCTTCAGGAGGTGCCCGCTGAGCTGCTGGAAGCGGCACAGATTGACGGAGCAACAAAATGGCAGCGGATCCGCAATATCATCATACCAATGATTTCTCCCACCACCTTTTTCCTTGTAATCAGCTCCATTATCGGTTCCTTCCAGAACTTTACCTGCATACAGGCTCTTACTGAGGGAGGTCCGGGACAGGCGACCACCGTTATGTCCGTAAATATTGTCCGTACTGCATTTACAAAATATGAAACCAGTCTGGCAAGTGCAATGGCTTTCATCATGTTTGTGCTTGTCATGATCGTAACGCTTATCCAATGGCGCGGACAGAAAAAATGGGTTAATTATTAAGGGAGGAATCATCAATGACAAGCAAAAAGAAAAGCATAAAGATAGTACTCACAGTGTTTATTCTGTTGATCGGGCTGGCGTCTAATTTTCCGTTTCTGTTCATGATTTCCTCTTCCTTTAAGGTCAGCGGAGAGGTCATGAAGTTTCCATGGCATCTGATTCCGGAAAACCCCACCCTGATGAATTTTCAGGCATTATTTACAAACGGCATTTATAACTTTCAGAAATGGTATTTTAACACGGTGGTCATGACGGCCCTTACCATTGCGATCAAGATATTTTTTGTAAGCTTTACTGCATATGGATTTGCAAGAATTAAATTTAAGGGAAAAGACGCGATCTTTCTTGTCCTGCTGTCAGCCATGATGATACCAAGTGACATTATGATCATACCAAGGTACATGATCTTTAAAAATCTGCACATCCTGGATACCATGTGGTCTCTGATCCTGCCAAGCTGTGTTGATGTGTATTTTGTATTCCTTCTGCGCCAGTCCTTTGTTTCCATTCCGGACTCCTTAAGTGAAGCGGCTAAAATTGACGGCTGCGGCCATTTCCGCATTTATTGGAAAATCATTTTCCCATTGGCAAAGCCGGCCATTGCAACCATGGCCCTGTTTTCCTTTACATGGTCCTGGAACGATTACATGGGACCCTATCTGTACATATCAACCATGGATAAGCAGATGCTTTCCGTTGGAGTGAAGCTCTTTTCCTCCGGCTTAATTCAGGATTACGGAAGTCAGATGGCTGCGGCAACGGCTGTACTGCTGCCCATTCTGATTGCCTTCCTGTTCTGCCAGAAGTTTTTTATCGAAGGGGTAGCCTCCTCCGGTGTGAAGGGCTGATCTATGAAATATAAGGGGCGTATAAGCCTTTGAAATCAAAAAAGATGAAATAGAAAGGGGATATAAGATGGAAAGAAAACTTACCGGAAGAGTCACTGTTCCCACGGACGTGGATATGATACAGGAGACAAAGGAGATTGCCAGGCGGTGGGGTGCCGATGCCCTGCGGGATTGTGATGGGACAAATATGCCGGAGGAGCTTAAGAAAATGCCCGTCAAAATTTACTCCACCTATTATACCACCAGAAAGGACAACGATTGGGCCATGGCGAACCCGGATGAAGTCCAGCAGGTGTATTTGATGACGGAATTTTATACGGCAATGGATGAAGGCGGGTTTCGAATCCCTTTGATGAAGCATTTATACAAGGAGCAGTTAAAGCCAAATACCATTCATGACATCAAGCGCTGGTGGGAGGTGGTGGACCGCACCACAGGGGAACCTCTGGCAGCCAATGAGTGGGATTATGAGGAAAGCACCCAGGAGGTCGTCATCTCCTTTCCCAAGCGGTATCACGATTATACCGTAAGTTTTCTGGCCTTCATCATCTGGGATCCGGTCCATATGTATAATTTCATCACCAATGACTGGCAGGATGTGGAGCATCAGATCACCTTTGATGTGCGCCAGCCAAAGACCCAGAAGCACGTGATTGAAAAGTTAAACCGCTGGATGGAAGAAAATCCGGACAGCAATGTAGTGCGTTTTACCACATTCTTTCATCAGTTCACCCTTGTATTTAATGAATATGCAAAAGAAAAATTTGTCGACTGGTTTGGATACAGCGCCAGCGTCAGTCCCTATATTTTAGAACAGTTTGAAAAAGAAGTGGGTTACCCCTTCCGCCCGGAATATATCATTGACCAGGGATACCATAACAATACCAACCGGGTGCCATCTAAGGAGTTCCGCGATTTCCAGGAATTTCAGCAGCGGGAGGTTTCAAGGCTTATGAAGGTCCTTGTGGATATCTGTCATGACCACGGCAAGGAAGCCATGATGTTTTTGGGAGACCACTGGATCGGAACGGAACCCTTTGGAGAGTATTTTAAACAGGTAGGACTGGATGCGGTGGTTGGAAGTGTGGGGAATGGAACCACCCTTCGTCTGATTTCCGATATTCCGGGAGTAAAATATACGGAAGGCCGTTTTCTGCCTTATTTCTTCCCCGATGTGTTCCATGAAGGGGGAGATCCCATAAAAGAAGCAAAAGTAAACTGGGTGACCGCAAGGCGTGCCATCTTAAGAAAACCGGTTGACAGGATCGGCTACGGCGGATATTTAAAGTTAGCCCTGGAATTTCCGGAATTTATCCAATACATTGAAGAAGTCTGTGATGAATTCCGTCTTCTTTATGAAAATGTGGGAGGACAAAGCCCTTACAGCCATTTTAAGGTGGGAGTGCTGAATTCCTGGGGAAAGATCCGTTCCTGGGGAACCCATATGGTCGCCCATGCCATTGATTATAAGCAGACCTATTCCTATGCCGGAGTGCTGGAAGCCTTAAGCGGAATGCCTTTTGACGTGGAATTCATCAGCTTTGAGGATGTGATCGCAGATCCGGATGTATTAAATAAATGCAAGGTTGTCATAAATGTGGGCGACGCTTATACAGGTCCCAGCGGCGGGGTTTACTGGGCCGATCCCAGAGTCAGCAGTGCCGTAAAAGCCTTTGTAGCTTCAGGAGGCGGATTAATCGGAGTGGGAGAGCCGTCTGCCTGTGAATATCAGGGCCGGTATTTTAACCTGGCAAATGTGCTGGGCGTAAACAAAGAGGTCGGTTTTTCCCTTTCAACAGATAGATACAACTGGGAAGAGCACAGTCATTTTATTACAAAGGATTCCTCTGAAGCCATTGATTTCGGAGAAGGGATGAAGAATATCTATGCTCTTACTGGGGCGGAAATCTTAAAAAAGGACGGGGAAGATGTCCAGATGGCGGTCAACCGGTTCGGAGAGGGAAGAAGTGTATATATCAGCGGCATTCCCTATTCCTTTGAAAATTCCAGAATGCTTTACCGGGCAATCTTCTGGGCAGCAGGTATGGAGCAGGAGATGAAGAAATGGTACAGCAGCAATTATAATATTGAAGTCAATTATTATCCGGCTACAGGCAAATATTGTATCGTAAATAACACCTATGAGCCTCAGGAAACTGTGATTTATGACGGAAACGGCAACGAATGTTCCATGCAGTTAAAGGCAAATGATATTTTGTGGTTTTCGTTCCTTGAATCCTGATGAATCAACCGGATATATCAGAAAGGGATCATGGTCATTATGCAGACAAAGGAAACGCTTGAAGCGTATGAGGCAATCACTGCAGAGGAAGCACTTGAAGCGCTGAATCATGTGGTTACCCGGATCAGAAATAATATTTCGGATTTTTATGATACTTTCCCGGCGGCAAGCAGCATCAACCAGATATATCCTGCATCAGAAAACGATGATTGGACCAATGGATTCTGGACCGGACAGCTGTGGCTGGCATATGAACAGACAAAGGAGGCGGCTTTTAAGGAAGCCGCCCTTTATCAAGTACCGGGCTTTCGGGAACGCCTGATCAAGAGAATTGTAGTGGATCATCATGATATGGGATTTTTGTATACCCCCTCTTGTGTGGCAGCCTATAAGCTTACCGGTGACAAGCTGGCAAGAGAAACTGCTCTGATGGCAGCAGATAACCTGATGGGACGGTTTCAGGATAAGGGAGAATTTTTTCAGGCATGGGGAAAGCCCAGAGATCCCAGGGAATATCGGTTAATTATTGATTGTCTTTTAAACATGCCTCTGTTATTTTGGGCCTCAGAGGAAACAAAGAATCCAAAGTACTGTGAAGCTGCTTTGGCCCATATCCGAACCTCCATGAAATATGCAGTCCGTGAAGATTTTTCTACATACCACACCTATTATTTTGACCCGGAGACCGGAAATCCGGCGGGCGGAGTGACTGCACAGGGATATAGAGACGGCTCCATATGGGCAAGGGGCCAGTCATGGGGAATCTATGGTTCGGCGATTGCTTATAAATATTGTCCTGACCCAATGTACATGGAACGTTTTAAAAAGATTACAGCCTGCTTTCTGGAGCATTTGCCCAGGGATTTAGTACCTTATTGGGATTTTGATTTTACAGATGGCTGCAGGGAACCGAGAGACTCTTCTGCCGGGGCAATCGCAGCCTGCGGAATGCTTGAAATGGCAAAATACATGGAACCGGATGAGGCAAAAGCTGTATTGCAGAATGCAAAACGTTTAATAAAGGCGCTGACACACCACTGTTTATACCGTTCCGGTGAAAATACCAACGGAATATTGCTTCATTCCACCTATGCAAAAAGTTCCCCCTATAATTCGGTAAAGGACAGAGGGGTCGATGAATGTACTTTGTGGGGAGATTATTTTTATACAGAAGCGCTTGTGCGGCTGACAAAACAGTGGAATGTCTACTGGTAGAAAAGAGAGTGAAAAATGAAACAATTAGATGAGAGACTTATAAAAATTGTTCCGTCTGACAGACAGGTCATGGTGCAGAAGACAGAATTTTATGCATTCTTTCATTTTACTGTGAATACCTTTACCGGAACAGAATGGGGACATGGAACAGAACCGGCAGAAGTTTTTCATCCTGATCAAATGGATGCAAATCAATGGATACATGCGATTAAGGCGGCAGGGATGAAAGGCGCGATCCTCACCTGCAAACACCATGACGGATTTTGTTTATGGCCCAGTAAATATACAAAACATTCTGTGAAGTACAGTCCTTATATGAATGGAAAGGGAGATATTGTAAAAGAAGTTGCGAGAGCCTGTGAAAATGCAGGTCTGAAATTCGGCATTTATCTTTCTCCATGGGACCGGAATCAGGAAACCTATGGGCAGGGAAAAGCATATGATGATTATTTTGTTGCACAGCTTATGGAATTGCTTACAGGATATGGAGATATTTTCAGCGTATGGTTTGACGGTGCCTGCGGAGAAGGTCCTAATGGTAAAAAGCAGGTCTATGACTGGCAGCGTTATTATGATACCGTAAGAAAATATATGCCCGACGCCTGTATTTCCGTAAGCGGGCCGGATATCCGCTGGTGCGGCAATGAGGCAGGTGATACCCGTACCAGTGAATGGAGCGTTGTGCCGGCGGATTTATCTTTAGCAGAGCGGGTGGCGGCATTCAGCCAGCATGCTGATGACCCGTCTTTTAAGCAGAGGGTTATAGACAGTATGGAAGAGGATCTGGGAAGCAGGGAACGTCTGGCACAGGAGCAGCGTTTGATCTGGTATCCCGCAGAAGTGGATGTATCCATAAGGCCAGGCTGGTTTTATCATCCGGAAGAGGATGATAAGGTCCGGTCTTTGGAAAACCTTATGGACATTTACGAAAAATCCGTAGGTGGAAATGCAGCTCTGCTTTTAAATATTCCGCCAATGCCCAAGGGACTGCTTCACGGGGAAGACGTAAAAAGACTGGAAGAGATGGGCAGGGAAATACAAAAAAGATATGGGAATAACCTGGCAGAAGGAACTGAAATTCTGGTTAAAGAAGAAAATCAATGGAATGCAGTGAAGGGTGTGCAGACAGATGACTATGAGACTTATTATCATGGAAAAAGCCCTAAGGCAGAATTTAAGATTTCCTGGAAGAATCCGCAAAGGATTTCTGCAGCTATTTTAAAGGAAAATATATTAAAAAGCCAGAGGATTGAGGCTTTTGAAATTTTATCCATGAGGAACGGAATCCTTGCAAGTATATATAAAGGAACTACCGTTGGTTATAAAAAAATAGCCCGCTTTCCGCAGATAGAATCGGATATCCTGATTATACAAATTATAGATTCCAGGGTAGCGCCCACTCTTTCGTTTATTGGTATATATGAATAAAAAAATCGGTTTTCTTTAAAAAAACCGTGGAATGATAAGAATAACACATAAAGTTAAAATACAACCTATATAAACCCCATAAAATGTCAGCTATAATGGGATTATAAACAAAAGGAGGGTAACAGAAATGAAATTAAGAAGTGCATTGAAACGGAGCGCTGCTTTCAGCCTGGCAGCAACAATGGTTTTAAGTACTGCCGGTTGCGGACAATCCAACGGCACAAAGGCCAATGCTGACAGTAAAACAACAACAGAAGCATCCCAGAAATCCAACAGTGACAAGCCATTTGACGGAGTAACCGTAAAATGGGCATTAACAGATAATGCTGCAACGGCTACTGAAACAAAAGAAATGATAGAATTAATCAAAGAAAAAACAGGTATTAATGTAGAATTTTTCATTACTCCCACAGCTAAAGCGGGAGAAATGGACAAGGTGCTTGTAAGCCTGATGGCCGGAGAAGAAATGGATATCGTAAACAGAACTCCCCTTCAATTAGAGGAATTTTATAAAGCGGCTGTTTTAGAGTCCATTGATGATCTTGCAAAAGCAGATAATTATGATATGGATACTGTGTATGGAGGCCAAACGGTAAAATTTGAGGATCAGACATATGCAATTCCGGCAGAAAAGGATATTTGGCTGACCTACTATAACAAGAAGATCTTTGATGAAGCAAACGTTCCTTATCCCACCGCAGAAGGCTGGACCTGGGAAAAATATGTGGAAACAGCCAAGAAGTTAAACAACCCTGATAATAATATCTGGGGCTCCTTTATGAGTGATGACGTTGCATGCAACTATATGCAGGCGACCCAAAAGGGCGTGTCCCCTTACAAGGAAGACGGAACCGCTAATTTTGATGATCCGGCATATGCCGATGCCATGGAGTGGTTTTTCAGCCTTGGAAATGAATTAAAGATCCAGCCAAACAGCCTGGATCTGGCTTCCGGTACATATCCATACAACTCCTTTATGGTAAATGGAAACATCGGCATGTACGTATACGGCGGCTGGGTAGCAAGTGCCTTATCTGACAAGGTGAAATATCCCAGAGACTGGGAACTGGGAATTCTTCCCATGCCTTATCCGGAAGGTTCTGACCCGTCTTCCCTCACAATTACAAACTGCTATGCAATCCCTAAGACATCCAAGAACAAGGAGGCTGCATTTGAGGCCATCAAAACCATTTGTGAAAACAAATATACTTTGGGCTATGGACGTGTTCCTGCCAAGATCTTAACAGAAGATGAAGCAAAAGCCTATATTGAAAGCAGCCTGCTTCCAAAATTCAAAGATGACAACTTAACAGTAGAAGATTTTATGGCAGGCTGGTTTGACAACAGCAGAGCATACTTGGGAGAAAAGATCATGGGTACTGCTGATACAACCATCGGACAGATTTACACCGAGGAAGGTCAGTTATACGGCCAGGGACAGAAGTCACTGGAAGATACCATGAAATCCATTCAGGACAGAGCAAATGAAGCAATAGAAGAAGCACAGAAATAATGAGAAAGCGCTGCCATGACATTTGGCGGCGCTTTCTTTCCCCATTGGAAAGAGACGCAGGAAAGGGAAAAGAAATGGAAGAACGGATTTATCTCCTCCCAAAGGAAGGAGATTTTTATAAGGCAAATATGCACTGCCACACAACGGTCTCAGACGGAAGGCTGACACCTGAGCAGATCAAAGAGGAATATGAGAAGAGGGGATACCAGATCGTAGCCTATACGGATCTTGGAATGTATTGCCCTCATCCGGAGCTGACTACAAAGGATTTCCTGGCTCTGGCGGGCTTTGAGGCGGAATTAAAGGAAAATTTCCTGAACGGGGAACAAACTGCTGGAGGAAGCTCTTCCATGATTTTCTATGATTCCGGTCCGGATGAAGGGCAGGAGGAAAAAACGGAAATTTACAGGCTGGAAGCAGGAAAGCATGACCGTTCTTACATCAATTCTTATATAAAGAAGATGAATCAGCTTGGTTTCCTGGCAACCAACAGCCATCCATACCGGTCCATGGAGGGGTATGAGGAATATACAGGGCTTGAAGGGCTTTTTGCCATGGAGATTTATCATTACCGCAGGGAAATAGAAGGATTAAACGGTTACATTCCCCAGGCCTATGATGAAATGCTGCGGAAGGGTAAGAAGATTTATTGCATGGCATCCGACGGAAACCGGAATGAACATCCCATGGGACATCCCTTTTGCGATTCCTTTGGGGGTTTTATAAAGATCAAGACAAAGGAGCTTACCTATCCGGCAGTGATGAAGGCTTTAAAACAAGGAGATTTCTACAGCTCCATGGGTCCTGAGATCCATTCCCTCTACATAGAAGGCAGGGACCTGGTGGTAAAGACCAGCCCGGTGGAGAAGATTTATGTAAAAACGGAAGGCAGGAACTGCCATATAAAGGCGGCGCCTTTTGGGGAAACTCTGGAAGCGGCCAGGTTTCCCTTAACGGGAAGGGAAGGTTATATCCGTGTGACCTGCCGCAGTGAAAACGGGCTGTATGCAGATTCCAATGCATATTTCTTAAAGGATCTGCCTTTGGAATTTAATAAAGAGCAGGAGATATGATTTTGGACAAAAGGGTACAGCAAAAAAAGATCCAATCGGAAAAGGTACAGTCCATGCTGTTCTGGTTATGCTGGACAGCTTATTTTTCCACCTATCTTGGAAGGCTGAATTATTCCGCTTCTTTAACGGAGATCATCAGGGCAGAAGGATATGAGAAGGGAGCGGCAGGCTTTATAGGAACTGCATTCTTCTTTTCCTATGGCCTTGGGCAGCTTTTCAGCGGAGTGATGGGAGATAAGAAAAAACCTTACAAAATGATTTTTATAGGAGTTCTTGGTTCCGGAATCTGCAATGGGGCGATGGGATTGTCAGGAGCCGTCTGGCAGATGGCTGTAGTGTGGTGCATCAATGGCTTGTTCCAGTCCCTGATCTGGTCGCCCATCATTAAATTGTTTTCCGACTGGATTCCCACAGGCAGCCAGAAAAAATTCTGCGTCAACATCAACAGCAGCGTCCCTGTGGGCACCTTTGCAGCATACGGGCTGACCGCCCTCATTATATGGAAATTCCACTGGAGAACGGTTTTTTTCTTTTCTTCCCTGTGTCTGGCGGCTATCAGCGTGATCTGGTATGCGGGCAGCCGAAAGATAAAGCGGGATGTGGAAGAAAACGGGATTATGGAAGAACCGGTCTTTATTTCACAGGATAAAAAACAGACGGACGCCTCCATGTGGAAACTGATTCTGGCCTCAGGGATGATATACTTTTGTTTTGGGCTGATGTTCCAGGGAGTGTTAAAGGATGGCGTGACCACCTGGATCCCCACCTACATCCGGGAGGAGTTTCATATGGAATCCGTAATTTCCATCATCAGCACCACCGTTATACCGGTTTTTAATTTAAGCGGCGTTTATATGGCCTCTGTTGCCAACCGGAAGATTTTTAAAAGCGAAATCGCCACTTCTGCTTCATTTTTTGCCTTATGTGCTGCAGCACTGTTTTTATTGCGGCTCTATAAGGGAGAATCCGTATTAACCGTACTGGTTTTATTTGGCATGGCGACCACGGCAATGATGGCGGTGAACACCATGCTGGTCAGCATGGTGCCCATATATTTTGCTCCTTACGGGAAATCCTCCACGGCTTCCGGGGTTTTAAATTCCTCTGCTTATGCGGGAGGAGCAATGTCTGCCTACGGGATCGGAGTATTGTCTGAACAGGTGGGATGGGATGCTACCATTTTGATTTGGATCATTATTGCCATTTTGGGGGCGGCGGTATGCTGGGCGGGAAAAGCCCGGTGGAAACGGTTTCTGCAAAATGGCATCTAAGGGATGGGAGGAAAATAAGTTGGAAAACAGAATTTATTTATTGCCTGAGACAGGAAGATTTTATAAAGCAAACCTTCACAGCCATACGGTTGTATCAGACGGAAGGATGACGCCGGAAGAGGCGAAGGAAAATTATAAAAAGCGTGGATACCAGATCATGGCATTTACGGATCACAGGATATACCGGAATCATGAGGAATTAAACGATGAGGAATTCCTGACCCTTGCAGCCGTAGAGGTGGATATGAATGAGGCGGGACCGGACCGGCTGCGGCCAAAGGATAAGACGTATCATATAAATTTGTATGATACAAAGCCGGAATATGAGCGGGCCAGGAAGGAACAGGGAATCTGCCCGGAATGTAAGTATGGGGATTTTGATTACATCAACAGGTATCTGGAGGAGATGAAGGAGCTGGGGTTTCTTTCCTGCTATAACCACCCTTACTGGTCCTTGCAAAATTATGACGATTACAAGGGCTTAAACGGGCTTTTTGCCATGGAAATCTACAATTATGGGTGTGAGCATGACGGGCTGTACGGTTATAACCCTCAGGCTTATGATGATATGCTTTGTTTAGGCAAAAGGCTGTGGTGTATGGCCACGGATGACAATCACAACAGTTATCCTTTTGACAATCCCCTGTGCGACTCCTTCGGGGGCTTTACCATGATAAAGGCGGAAGCTTTAAGCTATGCTGCTGTTGTAAATGCGCTGGTAAATGGCCATTTCTACAGCTCCATGGGACCGGAGATAAAAGAGATTTATGCGGAAGGCAGGGAGTTGGTGGTGAAGACCGGGCCTGTCCAGGCTATCTGCGGGATCACGGATATGGGAAGGACCTGCCGAAGGGCGGCAGTCCGGGGGGAGAGCATTAGGGAAGCAAGGTTTCCCCTCCATGGGAATGAAGCCTATATCCGTGTAGAATGCAAGGATGAGAAGGGGCTTTTTGCCAACAGCAATGCATATTTTCTTTCTGATATGGTATTTTAAAAGGATTTAAAGAGACTTCCCTGTATCAAACATGGTCCTGCAAAGCCACTTACCTGTCTCTGTGCGAAAAATCTTATTGAAAGCTGACCTGATAGAATC
Source organism: Lacrimispora indolis DSM 755 (assembly GCF_000526995.1). Taxonomy (NCBI): domain Bacteria; kingdom Bacillati; phylum Bacillota; class Clostridia; order Lachnospirales; family Lachnospiraceae; genus Lacrimispora; species Lacrimispora indolis. Next base: position 4,420,763 of record NZ_AZUI01000001.1, read on the forward strand.
TGCATTCATTTGATCTTCATACATGTTTACAAGAAAGTCTGCTTCTACAAGTATCTGATAATCAAGGCCATCTATTCCATGATATGTATGGTGATGGCCTACCAGGTAACAAACTCTTTCAATTACCTCCTTTTGATACCCCAGTCCGGCAAGCAGCGTTTCAGCGGCCGGAGGTCCTTCCAGCTCCTGGTATTTTCCGCCGGAGCTTCCGTATTTTTCTTCTGACGCCTTAATCCCGATGTCATGGACAATGGCCGCAGTCTCTAAAATAAACTGTGTTTCCTCGCTGATTTTTTCTTCCATTCCAATCAGGCGGGCAAAACTGTGAACTTTTATGAAATGCTGGATTCGTTTTGGGTCTCCCTGATAAAATGCTGTCATTTCCATGATGAGTTGTTCTGTATTCATATGAACCTCCTGTTTCTGCAGCTATTCTTCCGATTATTATAGCATAAGGCCATTTTTCGTTAAAGATATATCAAAAAAAATATTTTATGGGCACGGGTAATTGAAAAAAAATCTCAAGTATGGTATGCTTTTATCATAGCAGCATCCTGACACCAAAAATCCGGTTTGAGGTAGAAGGTTCGGCACTTGAGAGATTGTTTATTTTGCCGCGCCTTTATGGCGCGGTTTTTTTGTTTCACAAAGCAGAAATCCAAAATAATAAAACGGAGGAAAGATGATGGAAACCAGAATTGCAGTAATCGGTATCGTGGTAGAAGAGGAAGAATCCGTGGAATTACTCAATGACATCCTTCACGAGTACCGGCAGCACATCATTGGCCGCATGGGCATCCCTTATCCCAAAAAACAGGTGAGCATCATCAGTATTGCAGTGGATGCGCCCCAGAGCATTATTTCCGCCCTGACCGGAAAGATCGGAAAATTAAAGGGAATCAGTTCCAAAACGGCCTATCAGGGAAAACAGGCATAAAAAAGCTGTTTTAAAAGGCAAAACCTTATGATAATAATAACTGACGGAGAAGCAGAAGCTGACCCAAAAGAAAGGAAGTAACATTATGTATGATCCAAAATCCCTAAAAGCGGAAGAGTTCATTTCCCATGAAGAAATTCTTGAAACGCTTGACTATGCGGAGAAAAACAAAGCCAATGGAGAACTGATCGATCAGATCATCGCCAAGGCAAGGCTGGCAAAGGGCCTGACCCACCGGGAGGCATCTGTCCTTCTGGCCTGTGAGATCCCGGAAAAAATACAGGAAGTCTATGATCTGGCAGAACAGATCAAAAAGGATTTCTATGGAAGCCGTATCGTTATGTTTGCTCCTCTTTATTTATCCAACTACTGCGTAAATGGCTGCACCTACTGTCCATACCACTTAAAAAATAAACACATCGCCAGAAAAAAGCTGACCATGGAAGAGGTGGAAAGGGAAGTCATTGCCCTTCAGGACATGGGCCATAAGCGGCTTGCCATTGAAGCAGGAGAGGATCCTGTAAATAATCCCATGGAATATATCCTGGATTGCATCAAAACCATATATTCCATCAAGCACAAAAACGGGGCCATCCGCCGGGTCAATATAAACATTGCAGCTACCACGGTAGAAAATTACCGGAAGCTGAAAGAGGCGGAAATCGGGACCTATATTCTCTTTCAGGAAACCTATCATAAAGAAAGCTATGAAAAGCTTCATCCCACAGGTCCCAAACACGACTACGCCTACCACACCGAGGCCATGGACCGGGCCATGGAGGGCGGCATTGACGACGTAGGTCTGGGCGTTCTCTTTGGATTGGAGCTGTACCAGTATGAATTTGCAGGGCTTTTGATGCATGCGGAGCATTTGGAGGCAGTTCATGGGGTAGGACCTCATACCATTAGTGTTCCACGCATCAAGAAGGCAGATGACATTGATCCGGAGGCCTTTGACAATGGGATCGATGATGAAATATTTGCAAAGCTCTGCGCCCTGATCCGGATTTCAGTCCCCTATACGGGAATGATCGTTTCCACCAGGGAAAGCCAGGCGGTAAGGGAAAAGGTGATCCGGCTGGGCGTATCCCAGATCAGCGGAGGCTCCAGAACCAGCGTGGGAGGCTACCAGGAGGAAATCCGCCCTACGGACACAGAGCAGTTTGACGTATCGGACCAGCGTTCCCTGGATGAAGTGGTTCACTGGCTCATGGACATGGGCTATATCCCTTCCTTTTGTACTGCCTGTTACCGGGAAGGACGTACGGGAGACCGTTTTATGAGCCTTTGCAAAAGCGGTCAGATCCAGAACTGCTGCCAGCCTAATGCCTTGATGACATTAAAGGAATATCTGATAGATTACGCTTCAGAGGATACAAGAAGGATCGGTGAAACCCTGATTACGGCGGAATTAAACCACATTCCAAAGGAGAAGGTCCGCCTGATCTGTGAGGATCATTTAGAGAACATAGAAAATGGGATCAGGGATTTCCGGTTCTGACCCTGCGGGCAGCGGCCAAGGCCGGACAAGTCTGGTATAAGCCGTCTGCTATGGCAAAAATTAACAATAGAAGAGGTGATAACCATGGGACTAAATGAAACACCATCCTCTGAGCGGGTGCATATCGGCTTTTTCGGCCTCCGCAATGCAGGAAAATCAAGCGTTGTTAATGCAGTGACAGGACAGGAGCTGTCCGTTGTGTCCGAGGTGAAAGGGACTACCACGGATCCGGTTTACAAATCCATGGAGCTTCTCCCAATGGGACCGGTGGTCATCATTGATACGCCGGGCTTTGATGATGAAGGCTCTTTGGGAGAGATGCGGGTAAGGAAAACCAAGCAGATATTAAACCGGGCCGACTGTGCGGTTCTGGTCGTGGATGGAACTGTTGGAAAGACTAAAACCGATGAAGAACTGATCCGTTTGTTTCAGGAAAAGAAGATCCCTTATGTGGTCGCTTATAATAAATGTGATTTAACAGGAGATCAGAACTATGAGGACGGACTTTCTGTCAGCGCGTCCCTTGGCCTGTTTATCCAGGAATTAAAGGAACGGATCGGAAGCCTTGTAAACACCGGGGATACAAAGCTGAGAATTGTGGGAGATTTACTGAATCCATACGATCTGGTGGTTTTGGTAATTCCCATTGATAAGGCTGCACCAAAAGGACGTCTTATCCTGCCTCAGCAGCAGGCGATCCGGGACATTCTGGAGGCGGGAGGCATATCCGTCGTAGTGCGTGAAACGGAATTAAAGGAAACCCTGGAAAGGCTGGGAACCAGGCCAAATCTTGTCATTACGGACAGCCAGGCGTTTGAGCAGGTAAATAAGGATACTCCGGAAGAGATCCTTCTCACATCCTTTTCCATCCTCATGGCAAGGTATAAGGGCTTTTTAGAGGACTCCGTAAAAGGAGTGGCTGCTATGGGCGATTTAAAGGATGGGGATAAGATCCTGATTTCCGAAGGCTGTACCCATCACAGACAGTGTGATGATATTGGGACCGTAAAGCTTCCCCGCTGGCTTCGGCAGCATACGGGAAAAGAGCTTTTGATAGAAACGTCCTCCGGACGGGAATTTCCCGATGACTTATCGTCCTATAAGCTGATCATTCACTGCGGCGGCTGCATGTTAAATGAACGGGAGATGGAATACCGGAGAAAGTGTGCGGCGGATGCAGGAGTGGCCTTTACCAATTATGGAATTGCCATCGCTTATATGAAGGGGATTTTAAAAAGGAGCATTGAGGTATTCCCTCATCTTAATGAGCTGCTGCCTTAACAGGATATCACTTTCCTTTGTCAGTATCTCACAAACGTTAAGAGTTTGTGTAAATATGTTTGTTCATGTTGACTTGTGGGCATGCTTATGATATGGTAATAAAAGCCAGATATAGAGGAACAGTCATCATGGGGTAGCTGAAAAAGCCTTGATTTTATTGGCTGCAGTGAAATCAATATCCGGAACGGTAATGTTCCGGTTTTATTTGAAAAGACAAGACCTGTGTCCTGGTTTAGGAGCAGGTCTTGTTTTTCGGTTGCTTAAGATGATTTTGCCGGCATAAGAAAAGCACAAACGTGAAGGGAGCTAAAAAATGGATTTTTTATTGTCAGGTATTACTTCTATTACAATTCCCCAGTTAGTCATGTATTTTGTAGGATTTTTACTGATCTATCTTGCTGTCAAAAAGGGGTATGAGCCCTCTCTCCTTCTTCCAATGGGATTCGGCGCTATCCTGGTCAACCTGCCTATGTCCGGCGTGGTGGATCAGACTCTTCCGGGAATAGGAGATACCCACGGCATTATTCAGTGGCTGTTTGAAACTGGGATAGAGGCCTCGGAAGCGCTGCCTCTCCTTCTGTTTATCGGGATCGGAGCCATGATTGATTTTGGCCCTCTTTTATCCAATCCCATTATGATGCTGTTCGGTGCGGCGGCTCAGTTTGGCATCTTTTTAACGATTACCGTGGCCATCTTACTTGGTTTTGAACTTTCTGACGCAGCCTCCATCGGAATCATCGGCGCTGCCGACGGACCCACTTCCATTCTGGTATCTCAGATACTTAAGTCAAACTATATCGGGCCTATTGCGGTGGCGGCGTATTCCTATATGGCTCTGGTTCCTCTGGTCCAGCCCTTTGCCATTAAGCTGGTCACCACCAAAAAGGAACGCTTAATCCGGATGCCTTATAATCCTATATCAGTATCCAAAAGGATCAAGATCCTGTTTCCTATTGCAGTGTCCATAATTGCAGGACTTGTTGCGCCTCAGTCTGTTTCTCTGGTGGGATTTCTGATGTTCGGAAACCTATTAAGAGAATGCGGCGTTCTTCACAGCCTGTCAGATGCGGCACAGAATATTCTTGCCAATCTGGTTACCCTGCTGCTGGGGATCACCGTTTCCTTCAGCATGAGGGCGGAAGCCTTTGTAACCTGGCAGACCCTTGTCATTCTCATCCTTGGCCTTGTTGCATTTGTATTTGACACCATAGGAGGAGTTCTGTTTGCCAAGTTCATTAATTTATTCCGCAAGAATAAGATCAATCCCATGATCGGTGCAGCCGGTATTTCCGCTTTTCCCATGTCAGCCCGTGTTGTACAGAAGCTGTCCATAAAGGAAGACCCGACCAACCATCTGCTGATGCATGCCATCGGGGCCAATGTTTCAGGGCAGATCGCCTCTGTTTTGGCAGGGGGAATTGTCTTAAACCTTTTAACTACCTTATTATGATCAGTATCTGCCAAGGGAATTTCTGATGTCTGAAAGAGAGGAGCCAGCTATGTTTGATAAATTTCTTCTGTCACTGGGTATTATGTGGAAGGGAATGTTCAGTATATTTCTAGTTATCATCATTATTACACTGCTTATTATGGGGTTTCAGTGGCTTGAAAAGAAGCTTTTTGATAAAAAAGAAGAGTAACGTAATTTAGTTTTTTAAAGAAAAGATTAAGCCACAAAGGATTGACAATCCGTTAAAACTGTATTATGATAACTTGAGTTTTATATATAAACCTGAGCTTTGCCACCGGGTAAAGAATTTCAAGGTGTTCTGAAATATTCCGTTAGGTCGTAGAAGGAATGTTTTAAGAACACCTTTTTTATGTCATAGGAACCTATTTCCTATGATATAAAACCCTCCGGGGCCGGGCACTCCGGGCTAAGGAAATGTGGTTGCAAAGGCAGCCGCACTCCGGCGGGAGAGCCTGCAAAGCAGACTTTTTATTGTATTAAAAGGAGGATATGAGATGGAACAATCTGTCTTAAAAAGCTATGTCAAATATGTGAGCCTTAATATATTGGGAATGATAGGGCTTTCCTGCTACATACTGGCAGATACCTTTTTTGTATCAAGGGCACTGGGGGCTGCCGGTCTGGCGGCACTGAATTTTTCAATCGGGATTTACAGTCTGATTCATGGTACAGGATTAATGATCGGTATGGGAGGAGCTACCAGATACAGTATTTTAAAATCCCAGAATAAGGGGAACGGGATCAATGCTGTTTTTGCCGCCAGTTTAAAGCTGGGAACTTTGATGGGAGTGGTGTTTGCGGTCACAGGAATACTTGGCTCCGGGCCTTTGGCCGTGTTATTGGGAGCAGATGCAGCTACACTGCCTTTGACTAAGGCATATTTAAGCACAATACTGTGTTTTGCACCGTTTTTTATCCTGAATAATATCATGCTGGCATTTGTAAGGAATGACAATGATCCTAAGCTGGCCATGATTGCAATGCTGACAGGGAGTCTTTCCAATATTATATTGGACTATATATTTATGTTTCCCCTTGGAATGGGGATGTTTGGTGCAGCCTTTGCCACAGGCCTGGCACCGGTTATCAGCCTTGGAGTTTTGTCTGCCCACTTTATCGGGGGAAAAAGCGGTATCCGGTGGAGGCAAGGCAGAATCAGAAGAAAGGCTGTCAGTGATATCCTGGGGCTGGGCATGGCCGCATTTATTACTGAAGTGTCCTCGGCCATAGTTTTGATCACCTTTAATCTTGTTATTCTGAAGCTGGAGGGGAACTTAGGTGTGGCCTCTTACGGAATTGTGGCTAATATTGCATTGGTAGGAATCTCGGTCTTCACAGGAATTGCCCAGGGAATACAGCCGTTGGTCAGCAAGGCTTATGGATCAGGAAATGGGATTATCATAAAAAAGCTGCTCCGCTATGCGGTTTTCACCTCCCTGGCCATTGCATCAGCAATCTATTTCCTGGTATTTTTCTCTTCGGATCAAATGGTAAGTGTGTTTAACAGTGAGCAGAATGCCGCAATCGCTCTTCTTGCAAGGGAGGGGTTAAGGATTTACTTTGCCGGATTTTTCTTTGCCGGGATCAATATTATTGTATGCATGTATTTAAGTGCTGCAGAGCGGGGGCTGCATGCCTTTTTTGTATCAGTGGCAAGGGGCTGTGTTGTGCTTGTTCCCATGGTGTTCCTCTTAAGCCGGATCTGGGGGATGACGGGAGTCTGGCTGTCATTTGTTGTGACGGAAGGCCTGGTGTGCGTCCTTGGCATGATATTCGTATTTGCAAAAAAGGGTACAGCTGTTTATGAAGAAGCTTTATAATCCCCGGGACTTTTTCCGGTCACTTCCTTAAAGGCTCGGATAAAGTGTGCGGAATCATTATAACCTACCGCCTGGGCGATTTCGTAAATTTTCATGTTGTTGTCTGCGATGAGGCGGTCCTCCTTATTAAGCCGGGGAGAAGCTTACCGGCATGTACCGGGAGGAAAAATAAAGATATCAGAGAAACGCTGTTTGACTATGCAGCGTTTCTTTTTTACTTTCGGGTTTCCGGCAAGCCCATGGCCTATTCACAGCTTAGGAACCAGTCCCGGATTGGTGAAATAAGAAAATAGGAATTTATAGCAATCCATGATAAAATGAGGAGTGACTGCAAAATAGTATACTAAGAAGTAAAAATAGTATTCAATTTTTATATTTCATATCAAATACAATAAAGGAAAAGCAGATTGGGGGAGGAGAAATGTCTCTTAAGATTAACTCAATTCAAACAAAAATAATGTCAGTCAGCCTTTTGCTTGCAATTGGAACGGTGGTGGCTTCCCTGTTGATTTCCTATTATACAGAAACCCGTATCGTAAAGAAAACGGCAGAAAAGTACATGGAGCAGTATGTGACCTTTGCGGACAGAGATTTTAATGTAATGCTCAATGACTCGAAAAAGGTGGTCCTTTCCGTTGCTTTGGCCCAGGATATCATTTCTCATAATTTGCTGGAGAAAGGAGAGGAAGTCACTTATGAAGGTTTTCAGAAGAAAAAGCAGATCAAAGATTTTCTTTCCGGTTTTTTTATACAAAAAGAATATATCCAGGACATTCTCCTGATTATGGAGGACGGACAAGTCTATCAGGGGGGTGAAAACTTTGTGTTTCGCAAGGACCTGGAGACGGAAGCAATGAAAACAGCTCTTTCCAGTGAAGTGATGGAGCTGTTTTATGATTCCAGCTCCCGGCTGCTGCTTCTCAGCCGGCCGGTATTCTATGAAAACAGGTCGAAAAAAGGCACGATTGTCATTCACCTAAACTATGATTATATGATGGCTGCTTATGAGATTGAACCCCTAAATGCAATGAATATTTATCTTTATCTTCCGGATGGGCAGCTTTTATTTTCCAACACAGATAATGATGAAACACAGATCAGCCAGGATATCAGGATGAAAAAAGAAAGCAAAGGGTATGTGGATTGGGGAGGAGAACGGCAATATTATACAAAGTATCTGTCCGATACAAGCAAAATGACCCTGATCACCTTGATTCCCCAGCATCTGATATTAAAGGATGTTGAAAATCTAAAACAGAAATTTCTCCTGATCGGCATTTTTGCCTCACTGGCGGCTATTTTAGCCAGCTGGTTTTTAGCTGAACGGATATGCATGAATATCCGCAGCCTTTCAAAAGGCATGGAATCTGTGAATCATGAGGGGAATCTCAGTGTCAGAATGGAAATAAAAACCAACGATGAAATTGGAAATCTGGCAGATACCTTTAATACAATGATGGATCGGATTGAGAATCTCATGGAAGAAATCGCAGGTAAAGAAAAGATGAGGTGGGAGGCGGAGCAGGATGTGCTTGCTTCACAAATTGAACCCCATTTTCTCTATAATTCCATTGACAGCATGCAATATGTTGCCCACTTGAGAGGGGAAGATGAAATAGAGTCTGTGGCAAAATCCCTTTCCTCCCTGCTTCGCAGCGTGCTTTCCAATCGCAATGAATATATCACCCTTTGGGAAGAGAAGGATTATGTGAATGATTTTATTGCCATCGAACGATTTAAGTACAGCCAGCCCTTTGATGTGGTATGGGATGTGGATGAGGAACTTTGGGTATACCCGGTTCCTAAGCTGCTTTTGCAGCCGGTGGTGGAAAATGCACTGATTCATGGGATTTCGTCAAGGTCTGAGGGCGGTATGATCAACATTAAAATATACAGACAGGAATCAGAAGTAATCTGCAAAATTATGGATAATGGAAAAGGAATGAGTGAGGAAATCCTGCGAAAGCTGTTGGATCACGTGAATGAGCAGGAACGCTCAGGGTTCCGGCGCATTGGAATTGCCAATGTGTTTAACCGGATCAAATTGATTTACGGAGAGCCTTATGGAGGAACAATATACAGCTGTGAGGGAATGTTTACCTGTGTTGAGCTGTGCCTGCCCTTTGGAGAAGGGGTGTAGACAGGCGGAAGGGGTAGAAATGAAGGTATTGCTTGTTGATGATGAACCGGTTTTTCGTACTTACATAAAGAACATGAATCTTTGGAAAGAAGGAGAATTCCAGCTGTATGGGGAGGCTGGAAACGGGGATGAGGCGTTGCTTTTTTTGGAAAGAAAGGCTGCAGATATTGTGATTTTGGATGTGTCAATGCCCGGTAAAAACGGTGTGGTACTCTCCGGCATTTTGTCGAAGCTGTATCCCCGTACGGCAATTATGGCAGTGAGCAGCTTTGATGATTATGACTATGTAAGAGAGCTTTTAAAAAATGGGGCTCATGACTATATATTAAAAAGCCGTCTGTCGGAAGAATTATTGTTGTTTACTCTGAAAAATATGAAGGCAAGAATAAAAGAACGCTCGCCCTGGGAAATAAAGTCCGGCTTAAGGCGGCAGGCAAGTGCCTGGATATGGGAAAATGGAGTCAGCCCGTTTACTTCTGATAACAGCAGAATGGTGGCATCCATCATTACTGTACAGCATATGCGAAATGATACATGGCTAAGAGATGAAGGAATATTGGAAGGCATCGGGAAAATAGGGGAGGCTGTCTCGACAGACAGTATGGATGTGCTGGCCTGTGTCATGTATCCCGGCTCCGTAGTACTTTTGACCAGGTTTTATGATACGGTCTCTGAGGGGGAGATGCGAAATCAGATGACATGCAACCAGGTAGTGATTGAAGACAGTGTATTACGTCTGTATCATTTGCGCATTAAAATGTATCAATGTCCTTTCTTTTTTAATGAGGAGTCCCTTAAATCCTTTCTGCTTCACAAACTGGAGGAAGCCATGGTGCCGGAAAAGGAAGAGGCTGCACTGGCCCTTTCTCTTGGGCAATATAAGCAATTGCTGTCCGTGGCAGAGAAACATGATCCTGACCAGGCAGAACAGCTGGTTCGGATGATTTATGAAGATATTCCTTTGAATCAGGATGGAAGATGTCTGATGGTGACCAAAGAGCTTTTGGAGATCATTCAGCGGATTTCCAATGAGTATCAGTTAAAGCTGGATTTTTTACCAAGGGAATTTATGCTTTTTCAATATGCAAAGGTAAAAAGCCGTGACACCCTGGTTTCTAATATTGCAGGCTTATATCAAAATGTGCTGAGAGAAATCAGGGAAATGAAAAAAGCGGAACAAGGTTTTTCACAAGTGGTTAATCAGGCCATAGATTATCAGAACAAGCATTTCCATGAGCCAATCAGTCTCAGGGTGATATCGGATTATATTGGGGTAAGCAGTTCCTATTTAAGCCGCATTTTTCGAGAAGAGACTGATTTTACCATAACGGAATACTTAAATAACATAAGAATTGAACGTGCAAAAAAGCTGTTGGAGGATAATCTCCCTTTAAAGGATATTGTATACCGGTGCGGATTCCGCAATTACGGGTATTTTTTGCGTACCTTTAAAGAGTATACAGGCTTAACTCCAAAAGAATATATCGCCCAAAACAAAGGATAGTAAAAATAGTGAACAGATAGGTAAAAATCAAAGAGTAATCCGCCCATTTCAGGCAGAAGAAACGTGTTACAATCCTCTTATCATGAATGAACTGATGGAAGGGAGAAAATGAATGAAAAGATTAACAAGAATGGCGGTTGGCATTGCCCTGGCAGCAAGCCTTTTAACAGGCTGTGGAAGCAAAAATACTGCTGAAGACCAGGTGCCCTCTGAGAACAACGGGGACGTTGAAAGTACGGGAAATGCAGGCAATTTAAACAGGGAGGGGTTTCCTGTTGTGAAGGAACCCATAACCTTAAGCATTTACGGAGCAAAGGATCAAAATCAGGCACCATGGAATGAGATCTATATCCTGAAGGAATACGAGAAGATGACCAATATCCGGCTGGATTACCAGGAGGTGCCGGGAGGGGAAGGCTTTGAGGAGAACAAGCAGCTTTTGTTTGCCTCAAATGAATTGCCGGATATGTTTGTCCGCTGTGATTTTACCCAGGAGCAGATCGCCAATTATGGAGTGACCAGCGGGCAGCTGATTCCTCTTGAGGATTTAATTGAGGAGTATGCCCCGAATCTCACCAGGATTTTTGAGGAAAACCCCTTAATTAAACAGGCTTTTACTGCATCGGATGGGCACATTTATTCCATTTATCAGATTGACTTAAGCAAGACGGGGCTGATTCAGTTTAAGCAGTGGATAAACCAGAAATGGCTGAAAGCAGTAGGAAAAGAGATTCCAACCAATCTTGAAGAGTTTAAGGATGTATTGATTGCCTTCAGGGATCAGGATCCCAATGGAAATGGTCTAAAGGATGAAATTCCCTTAGGGATCAGGGATGCGGATGCCGTTTATGTCCTGGGAGGAAGCTTTGGGCTCCAGACCCAGATGAAGGATACTTATAATATTGACGAGAGCGGAACGCTTCATAACTGGCTGGGAGATGATGCATTTAAGGAATATCTGATGTATTTAAATGACCTATATAAGGAAGGGCTTTTATGGCAGGATTATTATAAGAGAGATTTGCCCGCATGGAGAAGCAACCTTGCAGGAGAACTTTTCGGGGCAATGTACATGCCATATTCAGATGTATTCATTAACTGTGAGGACAGTTATACAGGGTATGAGCCTCTTACCGGCCCTCATGGAGATAAGATGTGGGCAGACGTACAAAACGGTGTGTTTGCCAAGGGAAGCTTTGCAATCAGCAATACCTGCACCAATCCGGAAGCTGCGATCCGCTGGGTGGATTATTTCTATGGAACGGAAGGGGATTTATTTTTTGCCTTTGGGAAAGAAGGAGAGACATATGATTTAGACGAAAATGGTTCTCCGCGGTTTAAAGACGAGATTTTAAACAGCCCGGAAGGGTTTATGACAGCCCTTGGCAAGATCACCCTGGTACCGGGAGGAGGTTTCCCATCCATACGCACGGATGCCACGGACCATGTAGTGGCAAGCCAGAGAACAAAAGATGCGGCGGCTGTTCTTGCGGATTTCCTTCCTGATAAGGTATATTCCAAGCCCTCAGTTGCCATAGAGGATTTAGACAGGGTAACAGCCATTGAGCAGGACTTGAACAACTATAAAAAGGAAGCAGTGGCAAAGTTCATTCTGGGTGAATGGGGCTTTGACAAATGGGATGAATACTGCGCTACCCTGGAGCAGATCGGTATCAGGGAGCTGGAGCAAATTTACCAGAAAGCACTTGATGCGTCAAAATAAAGGGGAAAAGGATGAAGGCAGGATCTAATAAATTGCTGAAGGATATCCGGAAAAACATGGGGCTGTACATACTCCTGGCAATCCCTGTAATCTGGTATATCGTGTTTAAATATATTCCCATGTATGGACTTCAGATCGCTTTTCGCAGGTTCAACCCGACTTTGGGAATTATGAAAAGTCCGTGGGTGGGGTTCACTTACTTTGAACAGTTTTTTAATTCTTATTATTTTAGGGATGTGCTGTTTAATACGGTTTCCTTAAGTGTATTTACTCTTTTTGTTGGATTTCCGGCGCCGATTTTTTTGGCGCTGGTTATCAACGAAATTAAAAACACCCGCTTAAAAAAGGCAGTACAAAATATCACTTATATGCCGAACTTTTTGTCAGTGGTCGTAATTGTCAGCATGCTGGCCTTGTTTTCCAATAAAGAATATGGATTATTTAATCAGATAACCGGTTTCTTCGGAATAGGGCCGGTGGATTATATGTCAAAGCCCACGGCGTTTCAGCCTCTTTATGTGTTTTCCAATGTGTGGCAATACATGGGATTTAATGCAATAATTTATATTGCGGCGCTGACTTCCGTGGATCCCCAGCTGTACGAGGCGGCTTCCATTGACGGAGCTTCCAGATTTCAAAAGATCATACATATTTCAATTCCTGCAATTATGGGAACCATTCTCATTCTTTTAATAATGAGGATCGGAAGCATTATGGACGTAGGCTTTGAGAAGGTATTGATCATGCAGAGGGATGTGACCCTGTCTGTCAGTGAGGTGATTTCCACCTTCATTTATAAGAACGGAATACAAAAAGGCCAGTTCAGCTATAGTACGGCGGTTGGTATCTTTAACTCTGTCATTAATTTTTTGCTGCTGGTCGGGGCAAACATGATCAGCAAAAAGACCGCAAAAACAGGACTTTGGTAAGGGGGTATCATGAAAAAAATATCAGAAGCTCTTCACAGCGACCGGCTGTTTGACTGGGTGATAACCCTGATCGCAATGATTGTAATATTGATCGTGCTGATCCCCTTGATATTCGTGATGGCAGCCTCCTTTTCTGACCCGGATATGGTGATTCGGGGAAAGGTATTCCTCATCCCTAAGGGAATAACAACAAAGGCATATACCATGGTTTTTGAAAACAAGGATATATGGAGGGGATTTGCCAACTCTTTGTTTTACACTGCTGCCGGAACCCTGATCAGTGTTACGCTGACTGTTCTGGCAGCCTACCCGCTTTCCAGAAAAGGGCTGCCGGGAAGAAACTTACTCATGATGGGAATTTTGTTTACCATGTATTTCAGCGGGGGAATGGTGCCCACTTATCTTCTTGTCAGAGATTTGGGTATGTATAATACGGTATGGGCAGTTTTAGTTCCTGCGGCTCTGTCCACCTATAATTTAATTGTGGCAAAGACATTTTTTGAAAACAGCATACCCGAGGAGCTGTACGAGTCGGCTTATTTAGACGGCTGCGGGAACATTCAAATGCTGTTTAAAATCGTGCTGCCTTTAAGCAAGGCCATACTGGCGGTTTTGGTTTTGTACTATGCGGTAGGAATCTGGAATTCTTATTTTGATGCATTGATTTATCTAAAGGACACCGCCAAACATCCTCTGCAGATTGTTCTTCGCAATATACTTCTTTTGGGGCAGACAGAGCAAATGGGCACAAATGATGTGGGAATGGCGGAAAAAATCAAAATGGCAGAGGCAATCAAATATTCTGCCATTGTGGTTTCCAGCATACCGATGATTCTCATTTATCCCTTTATTCAGAAACATTTTGTTAAGGGAGTAATGATTGGTGCGGTGAAAGGATAGCAGGATGGAAAAGAAACCTAATATAATTATTGTTATGACTGACCAGCAGCGCTGGGATCTGCGAAAAAGCAGAGGATATGAATTGGACACCATGCCCTTTTTGGATCAATGGGCAAAGGGCGGGGTGGATTTTGACCGGGCTTATACACCAAATCCTACCTGTATGCCGGCCAGGGTCAGTATGTTTACCGGCCGCTACAGCCAGTGCCACCAGGTGCGCACCAATCATAATGCGGTTGATGCCTTATATACTGAGGATCTCATGGATGTTCTTAAATCCTGCGGATACCGGATGGCGCTGTGCGGGAAAAATCATTCCCACAGAAAGAACGAGGAGTTTGATTACTATGAAACATGCGGCCATCTGGGAAATGAGGGAGAAATAAATACAACACCTGCCCAAAAGGAGTTCGCAAAGTTTTTAATTGATACAAAGCATATGGAAACACATGTCCCTTCCCCTCAGGGGGTGGAGGTGCAGCATCCATATAGAAATGTATCTTCCATATTCCGTTTTATTGACGAGACGGAGGAGAATCAGCCGTTTTTTGCCTGGCTGTCATTTGCAGAGCCTCATAATCCTTATCAGGTGCCTGAACCGTATTTTAATATGTTCCCACCTGAAAGTCTTCCTGAACTGGCTGCAGGCGCAGCGGAATTAGAAGGCAAAGGACCACGTTTTGTCTGGCTTCGCAAGGTATGGGAACAGGTTTTAGGATCAGACATTGACAAACGTATCCTGCGGGCGCGTTCTAACTATCACGGGATGCTAAGGCTTATTGATGACCAGTTTAAACGGCTGATTACCGGGCTTAGGGAAAGAGATTTAGAAAAAGACACGATTGTTATTTTTGTATCAGACCACGGGGACTTTGCCGGTGAATATGGTCTGATCCGCAAAGGGCCGGATCTGCCGGATGGATTGGCCCATATCCCTATGATCTGGAGAGGACCGGGGATCCCGGCACATGGGAGGAGAAATACAGAGTTTGTAAATTTAATTGATGTTCTTCCTACCATCTGTAATCTGCTGGAGGTGGATATACCTCTTGGCTGCCAGGGGAAAAGCTTGTTACCCGTACTAAAGGATGAGGAGATTCCAAAACAGGAATTTGATACAGCCTATGCAGAAAGCGGGTATTCCGGCCTGTTCTGGAATGAGGCGGATGAACTGACCCTGCCCCAGGAGGGAGCAGTTCCCAAGAACTGGGAAGCCTTTGACTGCCTAAATACCTGGACCCAATGCGGACAGGTGAGGGCATTGTGGAAGGGAGATTACCACATTCAGCTGAATATGATGGGAGAGGGATATTTATACAACTTAAAGAACGATCCCCATGAATGCAGGAACTTATGGGAGGATGGGGACAGCCAAGGCATAAAAACGGAGCTTCTAATCCAGCTTTCAGCTGCAATGATGAAGGCCTCGGATCCTCTTCCTGTGCCTCATAACCGCTATCGGACAAAGCTTCATCCAAAAGGGTACTGGAATCAAAGCTATATTTCTCCGGATACCGGAGTACGCCCCATGAAAGCAATCGGCAGCAGGGGAAACATATAAAAACAATTGGAAGGCGGAAGTGGAGATGTTGGAAAGAGAATATTACCCCAGGCCGGATTTTATCCGCAAGGACTGGATCAGCCTGGACGGGGAATGGGATTTTTCCTTTGACAAGGATTCCTTTGACAGAAAAATCATGGTTCCTTTTTGCTATCAATCTCAAATGAGCGGAATCGGTGAGACGGAAGATCATGAAATCGTATGGTACCGGAAAACCTTTCATGCTGATTTTGAGAAAATAAAGGGAAGGCGTCTGCTGCTTAAATTCGGAGCGGTGGATTATGAAGCCTTTGTTTATGTAAATGGCTGTTTAGCCGGAATCCACAAAGGGGGAAGTACTCCTTTTGAAGTAGATATCACGGACTATGTGAAAGAAGAAAAAACGGTTTTAACGGTTAAAGTCCGGGATGGGAAAGAGGCTGATAAGCCCAGGGGCAAGCAGAGCTGGACAGGTGAGCTTTTTGGGTGCTGGTATACACCTACAACAGGGATCTGGCAGTCGGTATGGCTGGAATATGCCGGTGATACCCACATAACGAGAGTTAAGATCACTCCCCGCCTGGAAGAGCAGGAAGCACTCTGTGAAGTCTTTCTATCTGACAACAGGAAACTGGAGGCAGAAATTGAAGTAACAGTGGATTCCGTTTCATTGGGAGAAAAGGTCTGGCTGGGAAGGCAGACGATCCTGTGTGAAAACGGATACGGAAAATGTGTCATTGCTTTTCCGGACTGGGATATCAGACGGCACTACATCATCTGGAGCCCAAAAGAACCAAATCTGGTTGACGTGGAGGTAAGGCTTAAGGATCAGCAGACCATTGACCGGGTCAGCACCTATTTCGGCATGCGTTCCGTGGAAATAAGAAAGGGAAAAGTCTACTTAAATGGAGAAGAACTGTACCAGCGTCTGGTTTTAGACCAGGGGTACTGGCCGGATTCCCTTCTGACACCTCCTGATGGAGAAGCCATAAAAAAGGATGTGCGACTCACAAAAGAAATGGGATTTAACGGTGCAAGAAAGCATCAGAAAATTGATGATCCCAGATATTATTATTGGGCGGACAGACTTGGCCTGCTGGTGTGGGGTGAGCTGCCCAGCTGCTACCTTTATAATGACAGAACCGTGTATCATTCGGTAAACGAAATGATGGAATTCATTGACCGGGATTTTAACCATCCCTGTATGATTACCTGGGTGCCTGTCAATGAAAGCTGGGGAATCCGCAATGTGCGGACCAGCCTTCAGCAGCAGAACTTTTCAAATGCAATGATATATCTGATTAAAGCTCTGGATCCAACCAGAATAGTAAGCGGAAATGACGGTTGGGAACAAACAGAGCATACCGATATTTTGGCAATTCACGATTACCTGCTGCAGCCTCACAACCTGGATAAGTACGATGACTTTGCAGCGGTTATTGAAGGAAGAGCTGAAACCAGGGCTGTTCTGGCAGAGGGACAAACCTATCAGGGGCAGCCGGTGCTGGTGACGGAGTATGGCGGTATTGCTTTTGACAACGGTGAAGGGGGCTGGGGGTATTATAACAAGGTACAGGGAGAAGATGATTTCCTTGCCCGCCTGGAGCCTGTTACCGGTTTTTTAATAAACAGCGGAAGGTTTGCCGGATACTGTTATACTCAGATGACTGATGTGATGCAGGAGGTAAATGGCCTTTTGTATCCGGACAGAACACCAAAAGTTGGGATTGAAAAGCTGAAAAAGATATTTGGAAGAGAATGACACAGACAGGCAGAAATAGCCGTTCCCCGGATTTTGCGCGGGGGATGGCTATTTGTGTATTAACACGCCTCAGTTTCTTTGGCGGTTTCTGGCGGAAGGACTTCTGAATGGAAATGACATTTTCCATTTTCTGTGTTATGATTATTTTAAATGCCGGGCGTGCCGCCTGGTTTAAGCATCATGAGGAGGTGGAATATGAATCTTTTTGGCAGCTTTGTTATTGCGTTTTCCATGTACTCCCGTGTTCCAATGCCCCAACTGGAATGGACAAAGGAGCGGATGAAATATGTTATGTGTTTTTTCCCACTTACCGGAGCAGTTATCGGCCTGCTGAACGTTTCAGTTGTTTTTGGCTGCAATGCTCTTGGTTTTCGTCATTTCGGACAAATACTTCCTGTGGTAATTCCTATCCTGGTTACTGGAGGCATCCATATGGATGGATTTCTGGATGTGGTAGATGCCAGATCTTCTCATGGGGAGAGGAAGAAAAAGCTTGAAATATTAAAAGATCCTCATACAGGAGCGTTTGCCATCATCGGCTGCGGTGTATACATGGTTCTTTATCTGGCCGCCTTTTTGGAAATGCGTCCGGCCATGATACCGGTCTATTGCATAACCTTTGTGGTTACAAGGGCCTTAAGCGGCCTGTCTGTTGTCACATTTCCCATGGCAAAGGAAAGCGGGCTGGCGGCCTCCTTTTCCGGAGCGGCTGGGAAGAGGGCAGTGGCTGTTGTGATGGTTTTGTATCTGGCAGCGGCGGAGTGGGGAATCTGGTATCTGGGAGGAATGATTCCTGCCGTTGCAACCCTTTTGATCTCTCTTCTTATTTATTGGTATTATTATGCCATGGCAAGGCGGGAGTTTGGAGGGATCACCGGCGATCTGGCGGGATATTTTCTGCAGATATGCGAACTGGCCCTTGTGGCAGGACTGGCTGTTGTATCCCATCTGGTAACACTGTAAAAGAGAGAGGAAACACCCATAGGGGTATAGAAAGAGGAAAGCATGATATTGATTGTAGGCGGAGCTTGGCAGGGAAAGCTGGCCTTTGCCGTGGGGCTGGCAAAGAAAGCATATCCCCCTGATTCACCGGCGTTTAAAAATGAGAAAAAGGAAGAGTATGAGATCGCAGAAGGCAGCAGGGACAGCTTTGAAGCTGCCATGAAGTGCCGGATCATCCACGGTCTTCATGAGTATATAAGACGGCTTTTAAAAGAAGGAAAAAGCGTTGATGACTTTCTTTCAGCGGTCCTGCAGCAAAATCCCCATGTTATTATTACCTCCAATGAACTGGGCTGCGGCATCGTGCCCATGGATCCGGGGGACAGGCAGTGGAGAGAAGTGTCGGGAAGGGCGTCTGTAAGATTAGCCCGGACCTCAGGAGAGGTTTACCGCATGGTATGCGGAATTGCGTCTCGGATCAAATAGACAAAAGGTCAGGAAATGGAACATGATAAGATTACATTTAGCAGCAGTGCTGGCCGGATGCTTTCTGGATTTATGCTTTGGAGATCCCCGTTTCCTTTGGCATCCGGTTTGCGGGATTGGCTCGCTCATAAGCTGGCTGGAGAAAAAACTAAGGAAAAGATTTCCCAAGGGAGAAACAGGGGAAAGGAGAGCCGGTTTATGTCTGGTGATTCTTGTGCTTTTGGTAACAGGTGCCCTGTCCGGGGCAATTCTGTGGACCGCTTATTTCCTCTCTCCCTATGCCGGATTTCTTATAGAAAGCGTGATGTGCGGCCAGATGATGGCATGGCGTTCCCTGCGGGAGGAAAGCATGAAGGTCTATAAGGCGTTTTTCAGTGGAGATGCGGAAGGGGCCAGAACGGCCGTATCCATGATTGTAGGCCGTGATACAAAAAACTTGTCAGAAGAGGGGATCACAAAGGCAGCGGTGGAAACCGTGGCGGAAAACACTTCAGATGGAATCATTGCGCCTTTGCTCTCCATGGCTCTCTTTGGAGGCGTGGGAGTGTTTTTATATAAGGCGGTAAATACCATGGATTCCATGGTAGGCTATAAAAATGAACGGTATCTCTGGTTTGGGAGGGCAGCGGCCAGGCTTGATGATATCTGTAATTTCATACCGGCCCGGTTATCCGCGGCCCTTATGATAGGAGCAGGGTATGTGTGTCAGCTTTTATATGGATTCAAGGGAAAAGAAAACCCTTACAGCGGCAGGAACGGCCTTAGGATCTTTAAACGGGATCGGTTCAACCACAAAAGTCCTAATTCAGCCCAGACAGAAGCGGTCTGTGCAGGAGCATTGCAGATCCAGCTGGCGGGAAATGCTTATTATTTTGGAAAGCTATATGAAAAGCCTACCATTGGAGATCCGGTAAGGCCGGTAGAATACCAGGATATCCCCAGGGCTAATTACCTGATGACCGTTACCTATGTGTTAGGGCTGATCCCTGTATTTCTGATGTTCCTCATGGCATTTTAAACACAATTTTACATTTAACCGGGAGAAAATGATATGGAATACCACCATGGCGGAGATATTTATACAAACAACGTGACAATGGATTATTCAGCCAATATTAATCCCCTTGGGCTTCCTCAGGGAGTAAAAGAGGCTGTTTATAAAGCAGCAGATGAGTGCGCCTGCTATCCGGACAGCCAATCCATGAAACTTCGCAAAGAGCTTTCCGGCTTTCACGGGGTTCCTATGGAGTACATTATTTGCGGAAACGGGGCCGCGGATCTGATCTTTCAAATCGTACAGGCATTAAAACCGAAAAATGCCCTGCTGATTGCCCCGTCTTTTCTGGAATACGAACAGGCCCTTAAAGCGTCCTCCTGTAACGTAGTGCATTTTGCCCTAAGGGAGGAATACGGGTTTCAGCTAAATGAAAAGGAACTGAAAAACTGGCTGGAAAAAAGCGGGGTAGATTTTCAGATGCTGTTTCTATGCAATCCCAACAATCCCACCGGCTTTGGGGTAAACAAGGAAGTCATGGCAGAGATTCTGGAATATTGCAGGGATCATGGAATCTTTTGCGTGGTGGACGAATGCTTTAATGAATTCTTGCAGGAGCCGGAACGGTATTCGGTTCTTGATCTTATAGGCCGCGGCGGTTATGAGAACGTGTTTCTCTTAAAGGCATTTACAAAGCTGTACGCCATGGCCGGGCTGCGCCTGGGTTATGGAATATGCAGCCAAAAAGAGGTTTTGGACCAAATGAATCTCATACGTCAGCCCTGGAGCGTTTCAAGCATTGCCCAGGCGGCAGGAGAGGCGGCTCTTAAAGAAAGATCATACGTGGAGAAAACAAGACAGTTAATCAGCTGTGAACGGGAGTATTTAAAATCAGCCCTTTCTGATCTTGGCTTTCAGGTTTTTGACTCCATGGCCAATTATATTTTTTTCAAGGATTTAAGGCCAAAAGCCCTTACCCTGGAAAAGCTTCTTTATAAACAACTTTTGAACCGGAAAGTTCTGATACGTTCCTGTTCCAACTACAGAGGACTTGACCATACCTATTACCGCATCTGCGTCAAGCAGCGGAAGGAAAATGAAGCGTTTCTTTCCATACTGAAATCCATAGTGACAGAAGGGAAATAACCAAATGGCAAAGACGATCATGATACAGGGGACCATGTCCAATGCTGGAAAAAGTCTGATTGCGGCCGGATTATGCCGGATCTTCAAGCAGGATGGCTACCGGGTGGCCCCTTTCAAATCCCAGAATATGGCCTTGAATTCCTATATTACGGAAGAGGGACTGGAAATGGGAAGGGCCCAGGCGGTCCAGGCGGAAGCGGCGGGAGTAAAGCCGGAGGCAGCCATGAATCCCATCCTCTTAAAGCCCACCAATGACATTGGGTCCCAGGTAATTGTAAACGGCATATCCATTGGAAATATGCCTGCCAGAGAGTATTTTGCATACAAGAAAACACTGGTGCCGGAGATCGAACGGGCATTCCATAAGCTTTCAGAGGAATACGATATCATCGTCATAGAAGGAGCCGGAAGCCCGGCGGAGATCAATTTAAAGCAGGATGATATTGTAAACATGGGAATGGCAAAAATGGCGGAGGCTCCCGTACTCTTGGTGGGGGACATTGACCGGGGAGGCGTGTTTGCGCAGCTTTATGGAACCGTAATGCTTTTGGAACCTGATGAAAAAGCCTTGATAAAAGGTTTGATCGTCAATAAATTCCGCGGAGATAAAACCATTCTGGAACCGGGACTGGACATGATCGAAGAGCGGCTTTCCATCCCCGTGGCAGGTGTGGTTCCCTACATGGATGTGGATTTAGAAGATGAGGACAGCCTTGGAAATCATCTGGCAGGAACGGCCAGAACGGACCGGACCGCAGTGGAGATCGCTGTCATCCGGATGCCCAGAATCTCCAATTTCACGGATTTCCAGGTCTTTTTAAGCTTCCCCAGGGTGTGCCTGCGGTATGTGGACCGTGTATCTGATCTGGGAAATCCGGATATGGTCATTTTACCTGGAAGCAAAAATACTGTTGAAGACCTACTATGGCTGAGAGAAAGCGGCCTTGAGGCGGCCATCTTAAAGCTGAAAGCAAGGGAAATCCCCATATTTGGAATCTGCGGCGGTTTCCAGATGCTTGGAGAAACCATATCCGATCCCTTCCAGATGGAATCAGAAACGGCCGTCCCATCAGTACGGGGCATGGGACTTTTGCCGGTCCGCACGGTATTTGGAAAGGAAAAGACCAGGACAAGAGTGTCCGGCTCCTGCACCGCTGTGGGGGGAATATTTGAGGAGCTGTCAGGCATGGAGGTGGAAGGCTATGAGATCCACATGGGAGAAACCACCAGATCCGTGCCGCCCCTCGCCTATGTCATGGAAAGCCAGTCAGGCTCCCACCTGGCCAAAATGGATGGCTGCCAGAGGGGAAATGTATACGGCACCTATATCCACGGCTTCTTTGATAAGGAAGGGATTGCAATGACCATTGTAAAATCCCTTGCAAAAAAGAAGGGAATTTCCATGGAACTGGATGACGGTTTTAATTATCAGGAATATAAGGAAGAACAATATAACCGGCTGGCCTCCCTGTTAAGGAACAGCCTTGACATGGAAAGGATTTATGGGATAATGTTCACGAAAGCAATGAGCAGTGAGAAATAGGACAGGAGAAGATTTTCGTTGTGCCTGCACATAAGAAAATCTTCTCATGGCCTATTTCATAGGGCGAATGCCCGTGAGCTGGCAAAACCGCAGGTTTTGCCAGCTCCACTGCGGACTAAAACCGCCAAGAAACATCCTCTCTCCACAAACAAATGAAAGGAAGTACAAATGAAAAGCAAAGAATCAGCGCTGGAACGGGTACTGCCCGAGGAAATAGAAAAGAGAAGTTTTGAACTCATAACCCTAGAACTCGGTGAAAAAGTCCTTAACCCAGAATACGACCCCATAATCAAACGGGTGATCCACACCACCGCCGATTTTGACTATGCGGACAATCTGATATTTTCCCCCCACGCCGTACTGGAAGGGATCAAGGCATTAAAAGAAGGTGTCCGGATCATCACTGACACCAACATGGGAATGGCCGGAATCAATAAAAAGGCCCTAAAACGCAACGGCTGCAGCGTCAGCTGTTTTATGGCCGATGAAGACGTTGCAGAATACGCAAAACTCCACCAGACCACCCGGGCCTGTGCCAGCATGGATAAAGCGGCAGAGCTTTCGGAAGACTGTATATTTGCAGTAGGAAACGCTCCCACCGCCCTGGTCCGCCTATATGAGCTGATAAAAGAAGGGAAAATACACCCCAGACTGATCATCGGCGTTCCCGTAGGATTTGTCAATGTGGTCCAGTCAAAGGAAATGATCATGTCCCTTTCTGACATTCCCTTTATAGTGGCAAGGGGAAGAAAGGGAGGCAGCAATGTGGCAGCGGCAATTGTCAATGCCCTGCTTTATCAGATACAACGGTAACTTAGCATACCCGACGGGATTTTTAAGAGGGGAAGAACAGCATGGATTTATACAGCATAATTTTAGTGGATGACGAAGAAGAAGTGCGTAAAAGCATTATTAAGAAAATTGAATGGCAGGCAGCCGGATTCCGGGTGGTAGGGGATGCGGAAAACGGAGAGGATGCCATGGAAAAAATCGAAGTTTTAGAACCGGATGTGGTTTTAACAGATATCCGGATGCCTTACATGGATGGCCTGGCCCTTGCGGAGAAGGTACGTCAGCGGTATCCTTCCATGAAGGTGGTGATCTTTTCCGGTTATGATGATTTTGAATATGCCCAGAGAGCGATCAAGCTGAATGTGACGGAATACATTTTAAAACCTGTGAACGTGGAAGAACTGACCTCTATCCTAAAAAGGATCAAGGGAAATCTGGATCAGGAAATAGAAGAAAAAAGGAATTTAAGCCGCCTTCGGGAAAATTACCGGAAAAGCCTGCCAATCATCAGGGAGCAGTTTTTCAATGACCTGGTGCACAAGAATCTCCCCGAGGAACTGGTGGAGCAAAAGCTTAAGGAATATGGCGTGCCCGTCATGGGGGCCAGAAAATGGATCATCGTTGCCATTGATGTGGAAAAAGGAGATGTGAGGGAGACACTTTCCCTTCATAATGAAGAGGAGCTGATCCCCATTTCCGTCATGCAGATCGTAAGGGAAAAACTGGAAGGCTATTGCAGGTTCGCCCTTTTCCAGTCTGTTTCAGAGGCGGAAATGGTGGTGATCGTGGCTCTTGATGATGACAATTCCACCACAGGTCTGATCGATGTGCTGGGAGATATCTGCAAGGAAACAAAGCGGATTCTGGAGGTTCCGGTCACCATGGGCATCGGCAAAAGCTTTAGGGAGCTGTCCGGTTTCCGGGAGGCTTACCAGTCCTCCATTGATGCTCTGGGCTATAAAGCCATAGCCGGAAGAGGAACCACCATTTACATCAATGATATGGAGCCGGTGGGTGTAGGCAAGCTGGAATTTGACAGCATAACAGAGGCAGATTTAATCTCAGCCATAAAATTCGGCCCAGACCAAAAGATCGAGGCAGCAGTTACCAGGATCATTGAAAAGATGGAATCCGCAAAGGTCCATTACCGCCAGCAGCAGGTTTATATGTTCGGCGTTTTAAACAGCGTCCTTCAGATGATGCAGCAGTATGATCTGGCTATTGAGGATATTATGGGCGGGGAGCTAAAGGACATGGAAATCTTTGATAAGCTTAAGAAAAAAGAGGAATTCGGCCAGTGGCTTTTTAAAATTGCGGGGAAAATGAATCAGTTCATTAACCAGGAGCGTGATATCACCACCCGCCAGGTGATCCAGGAAGCAAAGCAGTATATCATGGACCACTACCAGAATCCTGATTTATCTGTGGAGATGATATGCCGCCACCTTCACATGAGCCCGGCGTATTTTTCCACCATGTTCAAGAAAGAAACGGGACAGGCATACATCGCATATTTAACTGATGTCCGGTTGAATAAAGCGGTGGAGCTGCTCAACAAAACTGATGATAAGACCTATGTGGTGGCAGCAAAGGTAGGATATCAGGAGCAGAATTATTTCAGCTATGTATTTAAGAAAAAGTTTGGAGTATCACCGACTAAATTCCGAGGAGCCAGGTAAAAGAAACACCCTCCGGGTATCCCTTTACGTCCAAAAGGATAGACGATAATATGGAAAGAAAGAATATCAGCATTCGTTATACTATTTTTGTATATTTTACCGTGACTGCTCTGGCAGCCAGTCTTTTGATCACTTTTTCCTTATACCAGCGCCTTTCCACCCAGGTGGGGGAAATGGTGCAGGAGGAAAACCAGAGCCTCATCAACCAGGTGGCCAGGTCTGTGGAATCCTATTTGCTTACGGTCATGAAGCTGTCGGATTCCCTGTATTACGGTGCCGTTAAAAATGCGGATCTTTCCTCGGAATCCATTAATAACGAGATCACCCTCCTCTATGACAACAACAAGGACAATGTGGACAACATCGCTCTTTTTTCCCAGTCAGGCACCATGGTGGAGTCCGTCCCTGCCGCAAGACTGAAAAGCGGTCTTGATGTAACCAGGGAAAACTGGTTTATCAATGCCTTGGAAAAGACGGAAAACCAACATTTCTCCTATCCTCATGTCCAGTATGTTTTTGACAGCAATGAAAACCAGTACCGCTGGGTGATATCCTTATCCAGGGCCGTGGAGCTGACGGAGGGAACCTCCACCACCCAGGGCGTTCTGCTGGTGGATTTAAGCTATTCCAGTCTGGAACATCTTTTTGACGGGGTGACCACAGGAAAGGGCGGCTATGTGTATCTGATCAGCAATGACGGGCAGATCCTGTACCATCCAAAGATCCAGCTCATTGATTCCGGCCGGATGCAGGAAAACAATCTGGTGGCAGCAAATTATAAGGATGGAAACCACCGGGAGGAATTCCAGGGAGAAACCCGGATCATTACGGTAAAATCCATCGGTTATACAGGCTGGAAGATCATTGGGGTAACGCCTAAGAACGTAATTTCCCTAAATTCCATTAAGACCAGGCTTTTTATTGTGTTCCTTATCACCCTGATCCTGTTTATCCTGGCCCTGATCAACTCCTATATTTCTTCCCGCATCACCAATCCCATTAAGGAACTGGAAAAATCCGTGGGAGTTTTAGAGGAGGGAAATTTAGGCACCCCTGTTTTCATCGGAGGCTCCTATGAGATCCAGCATCTGGGAAACTCCATAAAAAATATGGCAAAGCAGATCCGGGTCCTTATGGATGATATCGTGGCGGAACACGAGGCTAAGAGGAAGCAGGAATTTGATACCTTACAGTCCCAGATCAATCCCCATTTCCTTTATAATACCCTTGACATCATTGTCTGGATGATTGAAAACGAGCAAAAGGCGGAGGCGGTCAAAGCGGTGACAGCCCTGGCCCGGTTCTTCCGGATCAGCTTGAGCAAGGGGAAGAGCATTATTACGGTCAGAGATGAATTGGAACACGTGCGGAATTATCTGATGATCCAGCAGATGCGCTTTAAAAATAAATTCTCCTATGAGATCGATCCAGATGAGGAATGCATGGAGCTTTCATGCTTAAAGCTGGTGTTGCAGCCTCTTGTGGAAAATGCAATTTATCATGGAATGGAGTTTATGGATGGAGATGGAGAAGTTATTTTAAAGGTCTGGAAAGCTGGAGATGACTTATGCATTATGGTAAAGGATAACGGCCTTGGAATGACAGAAGACCAGGTGGCAGGCTTGTTTTCCGACCAGGTTCATGTTACTTCAAAAAAAGGTTCAGGAATCGGCGTAAAAAATGTCAACGAAAGGATCAAGCTGTATTTTGGGGAAAGATACGGCCTGACCATTGAGTCGGAGCCTGATGAAGGTACGGCGATCATCATCCGCCTTCCTGCGGTTCCCTATGGCTCTATGATAGAAAAGGACACTTCTGCGGCCAGCAAAACGGGGCAGGATCTGCCGTAAAAGCATGGGCAATGAAAGGGGAAACACCCTGCGGGTATACCTCTATGCCCAGAAAGCATGGGCAATGAAAGGGGAAACAGATTATGACAAAACAGGAAAAGTTATTGTGGACTCTGCTGGCGGGAGTACTTGTGATCCTGTTCCTTTTATCATCAACGGATTTGATCATCAAGGAGAAGAAAACAGAAATATATCCGGTTTCCGTCATCATCGGAGATACTTCTGATGATTATTACGTAAATTTCAGAAAGGGAGTGGATAAGGCGGCAGAGGAATATAACGTAGATGTCAGCTTTATTACGCTCTATGAAAAAGGAGATACCAATCAGCAGATCGAGCTGGTTCAGAGGGAAATCAACGACGGCGCATCAGCCATAGTCCTGATCCCCGTAAAGCCAGTGGAATGTGTAAAAAAGATCGACGATATGGTGTTAAACAGCCCTGTGGTCATGATGGGAACCTTGCCTCCCAATGAACAGGTCAAAAGCGGCATTTCACCGGATTATGAGGAGAAGGGAAGAAAGCTTGGACAGGCGATCGCAGCGGAGACTTCCCCGGATATTCCTGTATGGATATTTACGGAAGGGCTTGATTATGGATATAACAGGGATGCCTATGACGGGCTGGTATCCGCTCTTTCAAAATCCGGATTTTCCCTGAAGCTTTACGAGAAAAAGGCGGAGGGGACCTTTCGGGAATCCATTGAGGGCATGGTTTATCCCGGAAGCGGAAAAGCGGTCATTGCGGCCATTGATGCCAGGAGCCTTGATGAGACCGCGGATATCATTTCAGGAAGTCCGGTATACGGAAATATCATCGAAGGACTTTACGGGATCGGCAGCACCACCAAGCTTTTAAAAGAGCTGGACAATGGAATTATCAAGGGGCTGGTTGCAAGTGACCAGTTTGATGCCGGTTATATGAGCATCGAAAAGGCTGTGGAAGCGGTTCATGGGGGGCTTCAAAGAACGCAGATTGTGTTGGATTCTTACTATATCCGGAAAGCGGACTTACGGGAAAGTAAATTTGAAAGGATTTTGTATCCAATTGATTGAAATGGGGGATGTATTATGAAGAAACGATATGGTATTCTGGCAGCGGTGGTCATCCTGCTGCTGGCACTTTGGGGAGTGTTTTATCAGAGCCGGAAAGAGGAGGGAAGGGAAGAAAAGAAATCCATACGCATTGGGGTAACCTTATACCGCGGGGATGATTCCTTTATCAATACACTCAGGGGGAATATTGAGGAACAAGCCAAGGAATATGAAAAGGAAACGGGAATTAAGGTGGTCATGGAAATTGTGGATGCCAAGGGAAATCAGAACACCCAGAACAGCCAGGTTGACCGCTTTATTTCCCTTGGATATGATGCCATTTGTGTGAATATTGTAGATCGCTCAGTTGCCTCCAACATCATCGGCAAAGCCATGGATGCCAATCTGCCGGTGGTCTTCTTTAACCGGGAACCGGTGGAGGAGGATATGCGGCGATGGGAAAAGCTATATTATGTGGGAGAAAATGCGAAAGAGTCCGCACTCCTTCAGGGGAATATTCTGGTGGATGCCTATAAAGAGGATCCTGCCTCACTTGACTTAAATGGAGACGGAAAGGTCAGCTATGTTCTTTTGGAAGGCGAAAACAGCCATCAGGATTCTTTGATCCGCACGGAATGGTCCATTCAGACCTTAAAGGATGGCGGCGTGCCCTTGGAAAAGATCACCGGAGGTATTGCCAATTGGGACAGAAGCCAGGCCTCGGCATGGATGGAGCAGTGGCTTATGGAGTATCCGGATGAGGTGGAAGTGGTGATCTGCAACAATGATGATATGGCTTTGGGAGCGGCAGATGCCCTGGACCGGAAAGGAAACATGAGGCCGGTTAAGATTGTAGGGATTGACGGCACTCCTCAGGGTCTGGAAGGACTCCGCACGGGAAAGCTGTTTGGAACGGTTCAGTGCGACAGCCAGGAGTATGCCAATGTGATTTTTAAGATCGCTGCAGCAGAGTCTCTTGGCCAAAATGTACAGGAAATTGTGAAACTGGACCGGGATAAATATTATGAATGCAGCCAGAAGGCCCTGACCGCTCATTAAGAACTTTGCAGCAGGCAATGAGGTTTTTAATGGGCGGCAGCCAAATGAAAATACAAGTATCTCCATCTGTCTCGCTGCTTTCATACGAATATTGGCGGTTAGTTGTGCATTGTGAGTAAAAAAAACGAAAATATTTGATAAAAACAGGAGTAATCTAAAAAAATCGATACATATCCGAAAAAAATCATATGGAAAAATGCACAAAAGAAAGCTATAATGTGCATGTCGGTAAGGTAAAAACACCAATCGATACAATATAATGATAAGGGAGGATTTATCATGAGATTACTCAAAAAAGCATTAGCAGTAGGCCTTGCATCAGCAATGGTATTTTCCATGGCAGGCTGCGGAGGCGGCGCAAAGGCAACAACAGCCGCACCAACAGAGGCGACTACGGCAGCAGAGACTAAGAAGGAGGATACAAGCGCAGCAGAGACCACCGCAGAAGCAGTGAAAGATGCTGTTGGCGGAGATGTGGCGGATAAGAAAGTCGGTATCTCAATTTACAAATTTGATGATAACTTTATGACACTTTACCGTACAGAGCTTCAGCGCTATCTGACAGAAGACTTAGGCTTTAAGAAAGAAAATGTTGTTATCCAGGATGGTAAGGGCGATCAGGCTGAACAGACCAACCAGATTCAGAATTTCATCACTCAGAAATACGACGTATTGATTTTAAACCTTGTTCAGGCTTCTTCTGCTCCTGAAATCACAGATATGTGTAAAGAAGCTGGAATCCCGGTTGTTTACATTAACCGTGAGCCAGATACCCAGGAAGAGCAGAGATGGAAAGATGACAAGATCAACGCTACTTATGTAGGCTGTGATGCAAGACAGTCCGGTACCTATCAGGGAGAAGAAATTCTCGAAACCTCCAACAAGGGCGATATTAACGGTGACGGCGTTGTTTCCTATATCATGATCCAGGGTGACCCGGAGAATGTAGATGCTCAGTACAGAACAGAATTCTCTGTTAAGGCTCTTACTGATGCAGGAGTACAGGTTAAAGAACTGTTAAAGCAGCGCGGTGACTGGGATCAGGCAAAGGCACAGCAGATCGCTCAGGACGCTTTAACACAGTTTGGCGACCAGATCGAAGTAATCTTCTGCAACAACGATGCTATGGCACTTGGCGCACTTCAGGCAATTGAAGCAGCAGGACGTACAGTAAACAAAGACATCTATTTAGTAGGTGTTGATGCTCTGACAGAGGCTGTTCAGAATGTTATCGAAGACAAACAGACAGGTACCGTATTCAACGATCACTTCTCACAGGCTCACGCAGCAGGCGATATGGCTGTTAAGTTCATAAAGGGTGAAGCAGTTGATAATGTAAATATGGTAGACTATATCAAAGTTACCAAGGATAATGCACAGGAAATTCTTGATAAGTTAAAATAATTTCCAACAGCCGGTAAAAAAAACGGGTGTGTCGGTAAGGCACACCCGATTTTTAAAAGTATACGGAGATAATTGCAGTTGAAATACCTTATAGGTGTGGATTAATGCCTGCAGAAATGTGGGCAATAATATCAGATACACCTTACAGGTATACCTTTATGCCCGGAAAACGTGGGCAATAAATCGGAAACACCTTACAGGTATACCTTTATGCCCGGAAAACGTGGGCAATAAATCGGAAACACCTTACAGGTATACCTTTATGCCCGGAAAACGTGGGCAATAAATCGGAAACACCTTACAGGTATACCTTTATGCCCAGAAAACGTGGGCAATAAATCGGAAAGGAGAAACGGGATGGCAGAGAAGTACAGACTGGAAATGATAGGGGTCAGCAAATCCTTCCCTGGCGTTAAAGCGCTCGATAGAATCAACTTAAAAGTACGTCCCGGTACCGTTCACGCCTTGATGGGTGAGAACGGAGCAGGTAAATCGACCCTTATGAAATGCCTTTTCGGCATTTACAAAATGGATGAAGGAAAGGTTCTTATAGACGGGAGTGATGTGAGCATCGCAAATCCGGACGATGCCCTTCACAAAGGGCTTGCCATGGTGCATCAGGAGCTGCAGCCGGTTCCGGCGCGTTCCATTGCTGAAAATATGTACCTTGGCAGATATCCTTTAATAAAAATAGGTCCTTTAAAAATAGTTGACCATAAGACCATGAACCAGGAAGCGGAAAAATGGTTAAATGATGTAAAAATGAGTTTTAATCCCAGGGCAAAGCTTGGGACACTTTCAATCGGACAAATGCAGTCAGTGGAAATTGCAAAGGCAGTGAGCCAGAATGCAAAGCTGGTAATTTTGGATGAACCGACCTCATCGCTGACTGATAATGAAGTGGAAGCACTGTTTCGCATTATCAGGGATTTAAAGGCCCGGGGTGTTTCCATGATATATATCAGCCATAAGATGGCAGAGATCCGGCAGATTGCCGATGACATTACGATCATGCGTGACGGAACATACGTAGGCTCCTGGGAGGTAAAGGACATTTCGGATGATGAGATCGTAAAGCAGATGGTAGGCCGGGAATTGAGTAACGTCTATCCGCCTAAGGAAGACTGCCGGACAGATGAAACCGTTTTAAAAGTAAGCCATGTAAGCAGCATCCACCGTCGTTCCTTCCAGGACTGCTCCTTTGAATTAAAGAGAGGGGAGATCCTTGGATTCGGAGGTCTGGTAGGTGCCCAGAGAACAGAGCTGATGGAAGCCATCTTTGGAATGCGTCACATTGCAAGCGGGGAGATCGAGATCCTGGGTAAAAAGGTGACTGTCAAACGTCCCCAGGATGCGATTGCTGACTCCGTGGGAATGATTACGGAAGACAGACGGGGGACCGGTATTTTCGGCTGCCTGAGCATTGCTGATAACACAGCCATTGCCTCTTACCGGAATTATACCAAAGCAGGAACCATCAACAGCAAAAAGGTGGGGCAGGTAGTAAAGAACAGCATTGCAAAGCTGAGTATCAAGACACCCAATGACAGGACCCTGATACAATCTCTGTCAGGAGGAAACCAGCAAAAGGTGATCATTGCCAGATGGCTGGCTAATAACCCGGATATCCTGATCATGGATGAACCTACCAGAGGAATTGACGTGGGTGCAAAATATGAGATTTACCAGATCATGATTGAACTTGTAAAACAAGGGAAATCAATTATCATGATTTCTTCCGAAATGCCGGAGCTGATCGGCATGTCAAACCGGATTATCGTTATGTGCAACGGCCATATTACCGGAGAACTGGAAGATGAAGAGGCAACTCAGGAAAAAATTATGGCATTTGCCACTAAATTTGATTTAAACGATAATGTTACAGCAAATTTCACACAGGAGGTTAAATCATGACAGCAAAGAAAATTAATGCAAAAGATTTACCTATGCAGACAAAAAAGGTTAATATAAAAGATTTCCTTATCAATAATGGAATCATCGTTGTTCTCATCATGCTGGCAATCTTTACCGCAATTAAGCAGCCGACTTTTGGCTCACCTGATAACTTAAAAAACATTGCCTTGAACGTGGCGCCCCGTTTCATCATTGCCTGCGGCGTATCCGGCTGTCTGATTACAAGAGGTACCGACCTTTCTGCCGGACGTATGGTAGGACTTTCGGCCTGTCTTGCTGGTACTTTGCTTCAGAAACCGGGATACAGCGGAAAATTCTTCCCAAATCTTCCTGACTTCGGTATCTGGTGGGTATTCGTTGTACTGTTAATCTGTATCGCCGTCTGCGCAATTTTTGGTCTGATCAACGGTATGGTGGTTTCTTTCCTTCAGGTTCCGGCCTTTATCGGAACTCTGGGCATGCAGCTGATCGTTTACGGCGTATGCCTTGTTTATACCAATGCAACCCCTATCGGAGGTTACCGCGCGGCTTATACGGAGGTGGCAAAGGGCAGGCTTTTTAATGTGATTCCTTACTTATTTTTAATTGCCCTTGCTATTGGGCTTGTGATCTGGTTTGTTTATAACAAGACACCTCACGGCAAATACATGTACGCCATCGGCGGAAACGAGCAGGCAGCAGAGGTGTCCGGCGTTAATACGAAGAAAACAAAAATCATCATTTATGTAACAGCAGCAGCCCTTTATGCATTGGGAGGCTTCCTTGTAGGTGCGAAGTCCGGCGGTTCCTCAGTTAACATGGGAATGGGCTGGGAGCTGGAAGCCATTGCAGCATGTACCATTGGAGGCGTTTCTGTAAACGGCGGTATTGGTAAGGTGTCCGGCGTTCTCATCGGAGTCCTGGTATTTGAAATCTTAAAGACTTGTCTGCAGTACCTGGGCGTTGATACCAACTATCAGTATATTGCACAGGGAATCGTTATTGTAGTTGCGATTGCTCTGGATATCAGAAAATATATTGCAAAGAAGTAGTTTCTTTAAGAAGTGCCCTGCGGCTTTTGGCCGGGGTTTTTGAAAAAAGGAACCGGAGCAAAGGCAGCGGAGGCTTTAGCAAAATTCCGCTCTTGTTCCGGTTCCTTTTCTGTGTGATGGCCATATCCGTTTCTTAAATGGAAAGAAATGAATAGGCGGGCCCCGAGAGTCTGGGAAAAGGTATCCTTTTGGACTCCTGCGGCCCGCTTTATTTATAAGAGCTATGGAAGTCTGCTCAGCCGGCTGTTTTGATATTCTCCTGAAAACGTTACATCTTCCCCGAACCAGGAGGGCGGGATAAAGTTTTCTGCTTCTTCTCTGTCAGGGAATTCCACTTCGGCCAGCATAAGTCCTTGAAAGCGTCCTTCAAAGACATCCAGTTCTATGGTAAGGTGACCGGAGCCTTTCAGAGGAATTAAGTACCGTTTTTTCGTGAGGATGTGGCCGTCCGCTTTTTTGATCAGGTGCTCATAGGATTCCTGGGTCAAAGGAAGATTGTATTCCTCCCGTTCTAAAAGCCCCTTTGATTTGTAGGTAAGGTAGAAGGTATCATCTTCTCTGCGGATGCGGACCACAGGCTCTGTAGAGAGATACCCCTGCTCTATGAAATGATGGGGATAGGCGGTGTAACCGGCCGGCGGCCGGGAAATGAGATATTTGCGTTCTATTTCCATGGGAAAGTCCTCCTGATTCAATGTTTTGCGCTGTCAGATGTAATGCGCTGTCCTATTTTGCCAGTATACCACATGAGAACAAAAAGTAGAAGGCGGGTATCTGCTTGATTCATTAGTATACAAATAAGGCAAAACGTGGTAATATGGGAAAAACAGTGTAATTCAGGAGATCAAGGATATGAAACGGTTAAGTGAAGGGATTTTTTTGTTTTTTCTGATCGTCTGGACCGCTTTCCCTCTTTATGGCTGCGCTCCCCGGGAGGAGATAAAAGAAACCAGTGCCAGGGAAAGCTCGGCATCGGAAGCAGGCACAGAAGGGGTACCTGAGAAAACAGGCCCTAAGATCGGGGTGAGCATATACCGCTATGACGATACGTTCATGAAGCTGTACCGTCTGGAGCTGAAGCAGTATCTGGAAGAAACCTACCATGCGGAGGTAGTCATGCGCAATGCCGGTGGAGACCAGAAAGAGCAGGACAAGCAGGTGGATCAGTTTATTACAGACGGCTGCGACGGGATCATTATAAATCCAGTAGAGATGACGGCTGCAGGAGAGCTTGCAGACGCCTGCAGCAAGGCAGGGATTCCATTGGTTTTTATTAACCGGGAGCCAAAAGAAGAGGAACAGAAACGGTGGCAGGACAAGCACATGGCAGTGTCTTGCATTGGAACAGATTCCAGGCAGGCTGGAACCTATCAGGGAGAAATTATTTTAGAAACGCCTGATAAGGGGGATTTAAACGGTGATGGAGTGGTGTCCTATGCCATGCTGGTGGGGGAGGAAGGCAATGAGGACAGCCGTTACCGGACGGAGTATTCCATTAAAGCCCTGGAAGAAGGAGGGATGAAAACGAAAGAACTGTTTTCCGGCAATGGAAACTGGAACAAGGATGAAGGCAAAAAGCTGGCACAGGAGGCGCTGGCTTCTTACGGAAGCCGGATAGAGGTGATCTTCTGCAACAATGATTCCATGGCAAACGGTGCCCTGGAAGCCGTGGAAGAGGCGGGACGTGTGCCTGGTAAGGATATTTACCTGGTGGGGGTGGATGCCCTTCAGGACACGGTAAAGTATATTAAAGAGGGAAAAATAACCGGCACTGTTTTAAATGATCATGAGGGACAATCCCGGACTGCCGCTGATACTCTGATGAAAATGATTGACGGGGAAGATGTGGACGTACGGTATCTGGTGGATTATATCAAGGTCACTGCAATCAGTACCTTTCATACGCTAAAAGGAGAGGATTAAAATGGGAAAAGTATATGCGTTTTTAGCTGACGGATCAGAGGAAGTGGAGTTATTGGCAGTTGTGGATATTTTAAAAAGGGGAGGCCAGGAGGTGTCCCTTGTTTCCGTCACCGGAAAACGGGATGTAATAAGTGCCCATCAGATAAAGATCCAGGCGGATTTTGAATTCTCGGAAGTAAACTGCAAGGATGCCGATGTTCTGTTTCTGCCCGGCGGAATGCCTGGGACCAGGAATTTGGGGGCCCATACAGGGCTGTTAAATGCGTTAAAGGAAGCCAATAGAGAGAACAGGAGAATAGGGGCCATCTGTGCGGCTCCAAGCATTTTAGGAAATCTTGGAATTTTGGAAGGGAAAAAGGCAACCTGTTTTCCCGGCTTTGAACCAGAGCTAAAGGGAGCCGTGTACACAAAACAGGGGGTTGTTACCGATGGAAATATAACCACCGCCAGGGGACTGGGCTATGCGCTGGATATGGGAATCGAGCTTCTTGCCCTTATGACGGATGAAAAACTTGCCCGCCAGATAAAGGAGGCAATCCAGTACGACCATATTTCTGTTTAATGGGGCAGGTGAGCGTATGAAAAAGAAATGGATATTGCCGGTCATGGCGGCTGCTTTCATCAGCCTGCTTTCCGGCTGTGATAAGAAAAATCCATATGGACTGTCAGAAAAGGATCCGGTCACCATTACCATCTGGCATTATTACAATGGTGTTCAGAAGGAAGAATTTGACCGCCTGGTGCAGGAATTCAATGAAAGCGAAGGACGAGGAACGGGGATCATTGTCAAGGCATTTAACAAGGGAAGTATTGACGAGTTAAGCGCTCTGGTCAATGACAGCATTGAAAAGAAGATCGGATCAGAGCCTCTGCCTGACGTATTTTCCGCCTACGTGGATAAAGTGTACGAAGTGGATCAGATGGGTTTGGCGGCGGATTTAAGCAACTATCTGACTTCTGAGGAATTATCGGAATATGTGGATGCTTACATAGAAGAAGGCAGGTTTGACAGCACAGGGGCCATCAAGGTGTTTCCTATAGCAAAATCCACCGAGATCCTCACTGTGAACAAGACGGACTGGGATAAGTTTGCAGAGGCAACGGGCGTGACGGAGGAAGCACTTTCCACCTGGGAAGGGATCACCCGGGTGGCGGAGATCTATTATAAATGGACGGACAGCCTAACAGAGACGCCGGATGACGGAAAAGCCTTTTTTGGAAGGGATGCCTTTGCCAATTATATGATCATCGGCAGCTTTCAGCTTGGCCATGAGATTTTTAAGGTAAAGGATGGAAAAACCATTCTGGATTTTGACAGGCAGACTATGCGGAAGCTGTGGGATAACTATTATGTTCCCTATGTGAACGGATACTTTGGGTCCTATGGAAAATTCCGGAGTGATGATGTGAAGACAGGCCAGCTGGCGGCATTTGTCGGGGCCACCAGCGGAATTGCTTATTTTCCTACCTCAGTGACACTTGAAGATGGGACCAACTACGCCATAGAAAGCAAGCTCTACCCTTTGCCCAATTTTGAGGGAGCCGTGTCCTGTGCCGTTCAGCAGGGGGCCGGTATGATGGTGTTTAAATCTGAGGAAAAGCGGGAGTATGCGGCAACCCTTTTCTTAAAATGGTTTACCAGTGTGGAACATAACATGGAATTTGCCGTTGGCTCCGGTTATCTTCCGGTTAAGAAAGCGGCCGGGAACCAGGAACTGCTGAAGCCCTTCCTGGCGGAAGCCGGTGAAAACAGCACCGTATCACAGAATCTTTTGATCGGCCTTGATACGGCCAATCAGTACAGGCTTTACACCTCAAAACCTTTTAAAGGAGGCGACCGTGCCAGAGGCGTGCTGAATTCCACAATGGCTTTAAAGGCAAAGGAAGATTACAATGAGGTATGCACTCTCATGGGTCAGGGAGTTAAGAGAGAAAATGCAGTTGCAAATTTTTTGACAGAGGAGAATTTTGATAACTGGTACAGGGATACGATGGGGCAGTTGGAAGCGATTGTCGGAGAATAAGGTTGAAAGAAAAACGCATTCCTTAGGGTACAATTTATGAAAAATAAGAGAAGTGAATCCATTCGCACCCAGCTGCTGGGGCCATTGCTCATCCTTCTGGTCCTGCAGGCGGCGGTCATTGCGGGACTGGTGCTGTTTGGCGGAGTTTCTATTAAATTAAAAAATAATGAAATCCATATATTAAGTGAAAATACGGAAAACACAAAGCTGGGCCTGGAAAAGGAAACCTTTCACCATTGGGTCGTCATGTTTAATAATTCCGATTTCATTACTGCCGGTATCCAGCAGGTGCTGGATGAAGAGAAGCGCCGTTCCGGGGATATTTCTACGGATTATGTGCTGAACAGGAAAATCGTTGATAAGATCATGGAAAAGTCCATAGAAATGCTACATTTGAGCCACGCTACGGGGGTTTTTATGGTCTTAAACGGCCCGGCGGCCAAAAACAGTCCGGTTGAAATGAAAGCGGGCTTTTACGTGAGGAATTCCAACTCAGGAGGATACTTAAAAGATAATTCTTCTCTCCTGATGGAAAGAGGGCTGCCATCCATAGCAGAAAAGTATGATATTCCCTTGGATTCCTTTTGGGAGCTTGGTTTTCAGGAAAGCGAGGACAGCAAAGCCTCCACTTTTTATAAAAAGCCATATCTCATGGCAGTGCAGAATCAGGCGGCACCGGAGGATTTCATGAAATTCGCCTACTTAAGCCCTCCTTTCCGTTTAAGCCCCAGGGATATGCCGGTCATAACCTATTCCATTCCAATTATTCTTGAGGACGGCACCATTGCGGGAGTGTATGGGCTGGAAATGACGTTAAACCAGCTGGAACAGATCCTTGGAGATGACCAGACAAACGGCAGCTTTGAGGAGTGCTGGCTTTTGGGCATCAGGAACAAGGAGACAAGGACCATTGTGCCTGTAGCCTATTCCGGATACCTGTATAACCAGTATTTTAATGAAAGACCAAGGATCAATTATGAGGATAATGAGGAAGAGAACATCAGCCAGCTGAGGTCTTCGGAAGGGACCAGATGGTATGCCAGCATAAGAAGCCTTGATGTCTATGGAAATAACAGTCCCTTTGAAAAAGAAGAGTGGGTATTGGCAGGTATTGCACGCCAAAAGGATCTGCTTTCCTTTTATAATGCCATACGGCGCATGCTTTTGAGCTCCATGGTGGTGCCTCTTATATTCAGCCTGTTAGGAGCGTTTGTCATAGGGAAAATTATGACAGAACCCATCCGCAGACTGGTTGCGGAGTTAAGAGGCAAGTCGGGAAGCAGGGGGCTTTCACTTAAGAGAGTACATATCAGGGAAATCGATGAACTGACGGAAACCATTGAACAATTAAACCAGGATGTGGAGAGGGCATCGTCAAAGATTTCCAGCATTCTGGAGCATGCCAATATCCCCATCGGCGTATTTGAATACGAGGAGGAGGGGGAGCGTGTATTCTGCAGCCGGTCTTTGTTTGAGATGCTGGGCTGGGGTCATTTGGAGGAACCCTACTGTTATATAAAAACGGAAAAATTCAAAAAATACATGGAACGGACCTTTACCGGAATTAAAATAAAAGGGGACCGTATCTTTCAGTGCCTGGAAAGTCCGGAGGGGACCAGGTGGGTAGAATTTATTCTGGATGAATCCAAAAAAGGGACGATTTTAGGTGTGTGCTCGGATGTGACTGCGGACGTAGTAGAGAAGGAAAAACTGGAGAGGGAAAGAAATTATGAC
This sequence comes from Lacrimispora indolis DSM 755, assembly GCF_000526995.1. Lineage (NCBI taxonomy): Bacteria > Bacillati > Bacillota > Clostridia > Lachnospirales > Lachnospiraceae > Lacrimispora > Lacrimispora indolis. The sequence continues at coordinate 4,459,826 of NZ_AZUI01000001.1, forward strand.
CTGCTGACAGATCTCTACAACCGGAGGGCATTCCGGGAGCAGGTGGAGGCTGCAATCAAGAAGCAGAAAAAGAAGTTCTCCGCACTTGTGATGTGGGATCTGGATAATTTAAAATATATTAACGATACGTACGGACACGACGAAGGCGACCGGTACATTGTCTTGTTTGCCGGCTGCTTAAAGATATTTTCAGAAAGAGGAGGAATTGTCGCCAGATATTCAGGAGATGAATTTGTCACCTTTCTGGAAGCGGATGAAAAGGATGAAATCAGGAAAAAAGTCCGGGAATTCATGAAACACATTCAAAAATTCAGCTTAAACACAGAAGAAGGATACCGGTTTCCCATCCGCGTATCAGGAGGGCTTTCCTGGTATCCGGATGATGCCGGGGACTTTGAAACGCTGTTTAATTATGCGGATTTTGCCATGTACATGGTAAAGCACAGCGTAAAGGGTATCGTAAAGGAGTTTGATCTTAAGGAGTATACCCATAATTCCTATATGCTTGCCGGCAGCGAGGAGCTTAACCGGATGCTGGATAAAAAAGAAGTTCGTTTTGCCTTTCAGCCAATTGCATCAAGGGATGGAGAGATATACGGATATGAGCTGCTGATGCGTCCGGATTTTGTAAATATGAAGGGGATCAGCGAGGTCTTAAATCTGGCAAGGGCCCAGGCAAAGCTTCCTCAGATGGAAACGCTCACCTGGTTTGCAGGCCTTAGAGCCGTTATGGCGGAGATAGAGGCCGGCCAGCTGGGACCTGATGAAAAGCTGTTTATAAATTCTATTGCCAGCGTCTGTTTGACGGAAGAAGAGCAGGCCGAGCTGGAAGAAAGCTATGGAGAGCTGCTTCACCGGATCGTCATTGAAATGACGGAAGGAGAACCGGCGAGCCATGATTTCATGGAGCGTAAGATCGATATGGCCAGACAGTGGAAGGGGCAGGTGGCTATTGATGATTTCGGCACAGGGTATAACAGCGAGACTATTCTCCTTCGCATGAGGCCGGACATCATTAAGGTGGATATCAATCTGGTAAAACGGATCCACGAAGATCCCAACCGCCAGATTATTTTAAGGAACCTTTTGGACTATGCAAAACAAAATGACACCAAGGTTCTGGCAGAGGGTGTGGAAACTCCGGAAGAGCTGGAATTTCTCATGGATTGCGGGGTTTCCCTGTTCCAGGGATACTATATTGCCAGGCCGCAAATGGAGATCAGACCTCTTGACCCCTACATTGTGAAACGAATGCAGGAGTTTTCAGGAAAAACCTGATTTAATCGTAAATAGTACTGGAATTTACGGGACGAGTATGTTATAATGCTAAATTGAAGTGTAACGCCCTGTTGATTTGGCGGTTCACATATATTTCAAGGAGGAACCCTTTAATGAGTTTACAAGTAGAAAAATTAGAAAAGAACATGGCAAAATTAACGGTAGAAGTGTCAGCGGAGGAGTTTGATAAGGCTCTTACCGCAGCTTACAATAAGAATAAGGGCAGATTCAACATCCCTGGTTTCAGGAAAGGGAAAGCTCCTCAGGCCATGATTGAGAAGATGTACGGAGCAGGCGTTTTATATGAGGACGCAGTAAATGAGGCTCTTGATGCAACATATGGCGGCGCAGCGGAAGAAAGCGGACTGGATATCGTTTCCAGACCTGAAATTGATATCGTACAGGTAGAGAAGGGGAAGACCCTGATCTATACAGCGACTGTTGCTGTTAAGCCGGAAGTAACCCTGGGCGAGTATAAGGGAATTGAAGTGACTAAGGCATCTGCCGAAGTGACTGAGGAAGATATTGATGCTGAATTAAAGAAAGTTCAGGAGCAGAATTCCAGACTGATCACCGTTGAGGACAGAGCTGTTGAAGATGGCGATCAGACGGTTATCGATTTTGAAGGCTTTGTAGACGGAAAGGCATTTGAAGGCGGTAAGGGTGAGGACTATCCTCTTACCATTGGTTCCCACTCCTTTATCGATACCTTTGAAGAACAGCTGATCGGCAAGAGCATCGGCGAAGAGTGCGAAATCAACGTAACCTTCCCGAATGAATATCATGCAACAGATCTGGCAGGAAAGCCGGCTTTATTTAAGGTGACGGTAAAGGAAATCAAGAGGAAAGAACTTCCTGAGTTAAACGATGAGTTTGCAAGTGAAGTTTCCGAATTTGAGACATTAGAAGAGTACAAGAAAGACATCAGCGAAAAGGTTTCTTTAAACAAAGAGAAAGCAGCGGCAACAGAGAACGAAGACCGTGTGGTAGAAAAGGTCGTTGAAAATTCTGTCATGGACATTCCTGAGCCGATGATCGACAGCCAGGTTAACAACATGGTCAATGATTATGCAAGAAGAATGCAGAGCCAGGGCCTGTCTCTTGACCAGTATATGAAATTTACAGGTATGACACTCCAGTCCTTAAAAGAGCAGATGAAGCCTCAGGCTATTAAGAGAATCCAGACAAGACTGGTACTGGAAGCTGTTGTAAAGGCGGAGAACATCACTGCTTCTGACGAAGCGGTTGAGAAAGAGATCGCCAGCATGGCAGAAGCTTACAAGATGGAGGCCTCTCTGGTAAAAGAATCTCTTGGCGAGAGCGGTATCCAGCAGATGAAGGAAGATCTGGCAGTTCAGGAAGCGGTAGATTTTCTGGTTGCTGAAGCAAAATTAGTTTAAGAAGTTTGACCTGAATAGATTCCTGGCATTTTTGTCCGGAGTCTATTCGGCTTTGATAAGAGATACTTACCGGTATCCCTTTCCGCCCGGCAAAACGGAGCGGATCAAGCCCGGATGACACGGGCGGTTTTAGGAAAGTCAGGAAAGAACAGACAGGAGGAAGACAGATGAGTTTAGTACCTTATGTCATTGAATCAACCAGTAAGGGCGAACGTTCTTACGATATTTATTCCAGACTTCTCAAGGAGAGGATCATTTTCCTTGGGGAAGAGGTGTCTGATGTATCAGCAAGCCTTGTTGTGGCCCAGCTGTTATTTTTAGAGGCAGAAGATCCTAACAAGGATATTAACCTTTATATAAACAGTCCAGGCGGTTCTGTTACAGCAGGCATGGCAATTTATGATACCATGAATTACATTAAATGCGATGTATCCACTGTTTGTATGGGTATGGCAGCCAGCATGGGAGCATTTTTACTGGCAGGCGGAGCAAAGGGAAAACGGTTTGCCCTTCCTAATGCGGAAGTCATGATTCATCAGCCTTCCGGCGGAGCAAAGGGCCAGGCTACCGAAATCCGGATCGTAGCTGAGAATATACTGAAGATAAAGAAACGGTTAAATGAAATCCTTTCCGCAAACACGGGTCAGCCCTATGAGGTAATCGAAAGGGATACTGAGCGTGATAATTATATGAATGCGGAAGAGGCAAAAGCATATGGCTTGATTGATGATATCATCTACAGCCATGACCGATAAGTCTTTGTACCTGGAAAAGCAGGGCGGCTGACGGGAAACATCCTGCGGTAGCCCTTTACGCCCGATGGAGCGGGGTGGGACCTGCCCAGAGGGCGCGGGCAAGAATTAGGAAAGAATGAGGTGTGTATATGCCGGTTAGAACAGACGACAAGATCCGATGCTCTTTTTGCGGAAAGACCCAGGATCAGGTGAAGAAACTCATTGCCGGTTCCAATAATGTCTATATCTGTGACGAATGTATAGATTTGTGTGCAGAGATATTGGAGGAAGAATTCGACAGCCATGAGGAAGAAGGACCTGATTTTGGCGATATTAACCTGATGAAGCCAAAGGAAATCAAGACATTTTTAGATGATTATGTCATTGGTCAGGATAACGCAAAAAAGGTATTGTCTGTAGCAGTCTATAACCACTATAAGAGAATCACTTCCAGAAAAAAGATGGATGTGGATGTGCAAAAGAGCAATATTCTGATGTTGGGTCCTACCGGATCCGGTAAAACCTACCTTGCGCAGACGCTGGCAAAGGTCTTAAATGTACCGTTTGCCATTGCAGATGCCACAGCCCTTACAGAAGCCGGGTACGTGGGCGAGGATGTGGAGAACATCCTTTTAAAGCTCATCCAGGCGGCTGATTACGATATCAGCAGGGCAGAATATGGAATTATCTACATCGATGAAATTGATAAAATAACAAAGAAGTCTGAGAATGTATCCATTACCAGGGATGTTTCCGGTGAAGGTGTACAGCAGGCTCTGTTAAAGATCCTGGAAGGCACGGTTGCCAGCGTTCCGCCTCAGGGAGGAAGAAAGCATCCCCACCAGGAGCTTCTGCAGATCAATACCACCAATATTCTCTTTATCTGCGGCGGTGCCTTTGACGGGTTGGAAAAGATCATTGAACGCCGTTTAAGCGCCGGTTCCATCGGCTTTAATGCAGAAATCGTGGATAAGAACAAGACGGATATTGACGATCTTTTGAAAAAGACCCTTCCTCAGGATCTGGTGAAGTTCGGATTGATCCCGGAGTTTATCGGCCGTGTGCCGATCACCGTGTCCCTGGAACTTCTGGACAGGGAAGCGCTTGTGAAGATTTTAACAGAACCAAAGAATGCCCTGGTTAAACAGTATCAAAAGCTGTTTGAACTGGATGACGTAAAGCTTGAGCTGACCAGAGACGCGGTAGAGCGGATTGCAGAGCTGGCAGTGGAGAGAAAGACCGGTGCCAGAGGCTTGCGTTCCATTATGGAAAGCGTAATGATGGAACTGATGTATGAGATTCCATCTGACAGCAGCATTGGAATCTGTACGATTACCAAGGATGTTGTAGATAAAAAGGGTGAGCCGGAGCTGATCTATCGGGACACGGCAGTCCCCAGAAAATCACTGGCTCAGAAGTTAAGAAAAGATAAGACAGGCGAGATCGCATAGGTCCCTGCATGAGTCGGGAAGGTGTTACAGCGAGAGAATCTGCTGGAACACCTTTTTGAATGCAAAGGAGAGAACACAATGGTGGATAAGATAATCACAATGCCAGTTATCGCCCTGCGTGGCATGACTGTTCTTCCCAAAATGATGCTGCATTTTGACATCAGCCGGACAAAGTCCATTGCGGCTGTGGAGAAGGCAATGGTGGGAGACCAGAAGGTATGTCTGGTTACCCAGAGAAATTCTGAGGAAGCTGATCCTGGAATCGAAGATTTATATCAGGTGGGTACAGTGGCTCTTGTCAAGCAGCTGGTAAAGCTGCCCAATAATGTGATCCGTGTTATGGTGGAAGGCGTAGAGCGGGTGGAACTTCTGGCTCTTGACAACGAGGAACCCATGCTCATAGGAGAAGTGGAAAGAACCCTGGAATCAGATGATTCCCTTGATTACATTGCCATACAGGCCATGATACAGATCATTCAGGAAAAGCTGGAGGAATACGGCAAGGAGAATCCCCGGATTGCAAAGGAGGTACTTCCCAATCTTCTGGTGCTTTCTGACCTTGGCGAGCTTTTAGACCAGATCGCCGTACAGCTTTCCTGGGATTACCGGGTACGCCAGCAGGTGCTTGAAAGCGCTCTTTTAGAGGACCGGTATGCGCTGGTCATGAAGCAGCTCATAACGGAGATCGAAGTAACAAAGGTAAAACGGGAATTACAGTCCCATGTGAAGGAACGAATCGACAAGAACCAGAAGGATTATATCTTAAGAGAGCAGTTAAAGGTGATCCGGGAAGAACTGGGAGAGGACAACCCTCTGTCCGATGCGGATGAATACGTAAAAAGGCTGAAGGTTTTAAAAGCGGATAAAGAGACAAAAGATAAGATCCAGAAGGAAATTGACCGCTTTAAGGCCATGCCTGGAGGAAGCCAGGAGGCAAATGTGGTCCGCATGTATCTTGAAACAGCTCTGGAGCTTCCATGGAAAAAGCTGTCCAAGGATAATAACAGCATTGTCCATGCGGAGGAAATTTTAAATGAGGATCATTATGGTCTTGAAAAGGTAAAGGAACGGATTTTGGAATATCTGGCAGTCCGTGTGCTCACGAAAAAAGGGTCCAGTCCCATAATCTGTCTGGTAGGACCGCCCGGAACAGGAAAGACTTCCATTGCCAGGTCCGTGGCAAAGGCTCTAAACAAGGAGTATGTAAGGATCAGCCTGGGCGGAATCCGGGATGAAGCGGAAATCCGCGGACACAGGAAAACCTATGTGGGAGCCATGCCCGGCAGGATCGTGGAGGCCTTAAGACAGGCCGGAGTCAGCAATCCCCTGATGCTTCTTGATGAGATCGACAAAGTGAGCAGGGATTATAAAGGAGATACCTCTTCAGCTCTTTTAGAGGTGCTGGACAGTGAGCAGAATGTAAAATTCCGGGACCACTATGTAGAGATTCCCATTGATTTATCCAATGTGCTGTTTCTTGCAACAGCCAACACCACGACTACCATACCGGGGCCTCTTTTAGACCGAATGGAAGTAATTGAAGTTAACAGCTATACGGAGAATGAAAAATTTCATATTGCAAAGAATTACTTAGTAAGAAAGCAGCGGGATAAGAATGGGCTTACAGAGAAGCAAGTGTCCATATCCGATGAAGCTCTTGAAAAGATCATTCACCATTATACCAGAGAAGCCGGAGTCAGAAACCTAGAAAGGCGGATCGGGGCTGTTTTCAGAAAAGCTGCAAGAGAATTCCTGGAAGATGAAAAGCGGGCTATAAAAATCACGGAAGACAACTTGGAAAAGTATCTGGGTAAGGAAAAAGTGCTTTTTGAGGATGTGAACGAGGAAGACCAGGTGGGGATCGTAAGAGGGCTTGCATGGACCAGCGTCGGCGGCAACACCCTTCAAATCGAAGTCAATGTTATGCCTGGAAAAGGAACCCTTCAGATGACCGGACAGATGGGCGATGTGATGAAGGAATCCGCCCAGACCGCTTTAAGTTATGTCAGGTCTGTGTGTCCTGAATTTAAGATAAAGAATGATTATTTTGAAAAGCACGATATCCATCTTCACATCCCGGAAGGGGCAGTGCCAAAGGATGGCCCGTCGGCAGGAATCACCATGGCAACGGCCATGCTGTCGGCAGTTACAAACCGGAAAGTAAACGCCAAGGTGGCCATGACAGGGGAGATCACACTCCGCGGCCGTGTTCTGCCCATCGGCGGCCTTAAGGAGAAGATTCTGGCTGCCCGCATGGCTCATGTGGAGAAGGTTCTGGTTCCTGACAGAAACCGCCCGGATATTGCAGAGCTGTCAGAGGAGATCACAGGCGGCCTTGAAATCGTTTATGCGAAAAATATGTCCCAGGTCTTAAAGGAAGCTTTTGTACAGGATTAGAGATGCCCTGCAGGCTTTGCAGACATTTCATTATGCCCAGAAAGCATGGGCAGGAAAGAGGAAACCCCTTACAGGGATACCTTTATGCCCAGAAAGCATGGGCAGGAAAGAGGAAAGCACATGATCATTAAAACTGTAGAGCTGGAGACTGTATGCGGAATCACCAGCAAGCTTCCGGAAAACACAAAGCCGGAGTTTGCTTTTGCAGGCAAGTCCAATGTGGGAAAATCTTCTCTCATCAATGCCCTGATGAACCGCAAGTCCTTTGCCAGAATCTCGTCCCAGCCGGGAAAGACCCAGACAATTAATTTTTATAACATCAACGATGCCTTTTACTATGTGGACCTCCCTGGCTATGGTTATGCCAAGGTAGCGCAGGAAGTAAAAGCAAAATGGGGGAAAATGATAGAAAACTATCTCCACAACTCACCCATGCTCCGGTGTGTGTTTCTGCTTATTGATATCCGCCATGAGCCTTCTGAGAATGATAAGACCATGTATAATTGGATCGTGTACAACGGTTACCAGCCCGTGATCATTGCCACCAAGCTGGACAAGATCAAGCGGAGCCAGATACAGAAATCGGTAAAAATTCTTCGTCAGGGGCTTGGGATCGGAAGCGATGTGACGGTCATTCCCTTTTCCGCTGAAACGAAGCAGGGCAGGGAAGAAATTTGGGAGATGATTTCAGAATCTGTAAATAGTCTTGACAAGGAGTGAAAATCTTTTTATAATGAACCTATTTATTACATAGAGTTCATTATGGTAGGAAGAGGAGAAAACAGTTATGAAAAAGACAATGAGAAAAATCGTATCAACTCTTATGGCAACAGCCCTGGCAGCGTCCTTTCTGACCGCCTGTGGAGGCGGTAATGCCGCAACAGGCACATCTGCGGCAGATGGTAAGGAAACAGGAGATAAAAAGGTGTTAAAGGTTGCCATGGAGTGCAGCTACGCGCCCTACAACTGGACCCAGCCTACAGATGCCAACGGAGCCGTTCCAATTTCCGGCAGCTCTGATTTCGCTTATGGCTATGATGTCATGATGGCTAAGAAGGTTGCGGAAGAACTGGGCTATGGACTGGAGATCGTAAAGCTGGACTGGGATTCCCTTGTTCCTGCAGTTCAGTCCGGAAAGGTTGACTGTGTCATTGCAGGACAGTCCATTACCGCAGAACGTGCCCAGTCCGTTGATTTTACGGATCCTTATTATTACGCAACCATAGTGACCCTGGTAAAAGCAGGAGGCAAGTATGAGAATGCAAAGAGTGTTGCCGATCTTTCCGGTGCGACCTGCACTTCTCAGTTAAATACCATCTGGTATGACAACTGTCTGCCTCAGATTCCCGATGCAGACGTTCAGCCTGCCCAGGAATCCGCACCGGCCATGCTGGTGGCGTTAAGCTCCGGCAGATGCGATCTGGTTGTAACGGACAAGCCTACCGGACAGGCAGCCCTGGTTGCTTATCCTGATTTCAAGCTTCTTGATTTCACCGGAACAGAAGGTGAATTTAAAGTTTCTGATGAAGATGTGAACATCGGCATCTCACTGAAGAAGGGAAATACGGAATTAAAGGATGCCATAAACGGGGTACTTTCTAAAATGAACGAGGATGACTTTAACAAGATGATGGAAGAAGCTATTTCCGTACAGCCATTATCAAATTAATCCAGGTTAGATATTCTGCAGCAGGCTGCAGGTGAGGGGAGCTGTCCCCTTGGGCACTGGCCGGTTTCAGAAATGTAAGTATTCCTTTGCCTGGCTTTGCTTGAAGGAATAAAGAATAGAATCAGGGCTTGCAGGCACGGAACAAGAACGTTCTTATTTCGTGCCGTTTGTTCTGTTTAAACGAAGTTACGAAAAGGAGAAGGTAGTATATGTCTTTGCCATCAGATTTTTTTGGAAGAATTGTGTTTATACTGCAACATTATGGCCCTTCCTTTTTAAACGGGGCTGGAAAAACAATGGCAATTGCCATTGTCGGCACATTCATCGGCTGTATCATCGGTTTTGCCGTAGGAATTATCCAGACGATTCCGGTACAGAAAAGTGATAATCCGGTAAAAAAGTTTTTATTAAAGTTAGTGAAAATCATCTTGAATATCTATGTAGAGGTATTCCGCGGAACACCTATGATGGTTCAGGCCATGTTTATATTCTACGGCTCTTCCGTACTGTTTGGCATTAACATGTCCATTGTTTTTGCTGCCTATTTCATTGTATCCATTAATACAGGCGCTTATATGGCTGAGACTGTGAGGGGAGGAATCCTTTCCATTGACCCGGGCCAGACCGAAGGAGCCAAGGCCATCGGCATGACCCATTTTCAGACCATGGTCAATGTCATAATGCCTCAGGCCCTGCGCAATATCATGCCTCAGATCGGCAATAACCTGATCATCAACATTAAAGATACCTGCGTGCTTTCCGTCATTGGAGTGGTGGAATTGTTCTATGCCACAAAAGGCGTTGCGGGCGCGTATTATACTTACTTTGAAGCATTCGGCATTACCATGATCATTTATTTTATCCTGACCTTTACCTGCTCCAGAATCCTGCGTTACTGGGAGAAGAAGATGGATGGTCCGGACAGCTACGATTTGGCGACCACGGATACCCTGGCTTATACCAGCGGAATGGTAAAATTTCCAGATCCCAAAGAGAAGGAGGATAAATAAATGACAGGCCAAAAAGTATTAGAGATTCATCATTTAAGCAAGACCTTTGGGACAAATGTGGTGCTGCGGGACATTGACTTTTCTGTCAATGCAGGAGATGTGACCTGCATCATCGGAGCCTCCGGTTCCGGAAAGTCAACGCTGCTACGCTGCATCAACCTGCTGGAGACTCCCACTACCGGTGAGATCCTGTATCATGATGTGGACATTACGGACCGGAAGATGAATGTCCCCTCATACCGTACCAAGGTGGGCATGGTATTCCAGAGCTTTAATTTGTTTAATAACATGACTGTTTTGGAAAATTGCCTGGTAGGACAGGTGAAGGTTCTTAAAAAGGATAAGGAAGAGGCTAAAAAGAAAGCCATGATGTTTTTGGAGAAAGTAGGCATGGCTCCTTACATCAATGCAAAGCCAAGGCAGCTTTCCGGCGGGCAGAAGCAGAGAGTGGCCATTGCAAGGGCCCTGGCCATGGAGCCGGAAATCCTGCTGTTTGATGAGCCGACCTCTGCTCTGGATCCTCAGATGGTAGGAGAGGTTCTGGCGGTTATGAGGACTCTGGCCAAGGAAGGTCTTACCATGATCATCGTGACCCATGAAATGGCATTTGCCAGGGATGTGTCCAGCCGTGTGGTTTATATGGCAGGCGGCGTCATCGAAGAGGAAGGTGCGCCGGCTGATATATTCGGCAACCCAAAGAAGAATTCAACAAAGGAATTTTTAAACAGGTTCATGCAGGGATAATAAAAGCTGATTCAGTGGGTTCACTGGATCAGCTTTTTATTTACGATTATAAGATGTCACATGCCTCACAGGGAGACAATGCCAATATTTTTTCATCAATACGGCGAACAACGCCGTGAGTATATGCCGTAAAGTATTTTGACCAGAAGCCATATGCTGCTGGATTGATGCTTTCAAAGTCTACTCCAAGGTGGGTGTAACCCTCTGCTTTTAATATCTTAATAACATGATTCAGAAGATTTTGATATACTCCTTTTCCCCGGTGTTCTTTCAGACAAAAAGCACCGGTGATATGAAGGTAGTTTGGATTTTCCGAAATAAAAGTCTCTCCGCTTTCCGATATCTTTAAATAAGCGCATGTTTCGTCCCCATATTGAGCCACAAAACATCGTTCATGATCCCTGACGCATGTTTCGCAAAATATTTCCCGTGCATCAGGTTTGCGGTTCATAAAAAAGGGACTATTGATATAGTGTTCATGCATCATGATTTCCAATGAATATGCGGTCGGATACTCACTGGCTTCAAGTTCTGAAAAATTGTATTCTTCACAGGGGGCGCAGTGAAATGGCTCCATAGGGCGAATGGAATCGACACAGCGCAGACCAAAACCATATTTGAAAAATTGATGCTGTGCAATTTCGTCATGTGCATATAAGCATATACCATGGCTGACAGCACCTGCTCTTACCCACTTGCGGGCAGCTTCCTGATACATGGCAGCGTAAATCTTTGCTTTGTTTTCCCGTGTTGTCCCATTGGCCCCCATGGGTGAAAACACGCCCTTGGCATCGGTAGAACAAAATGCATTGTCAAAGGGAGCGGTGCTGCAGAGAAATCCTACCATCTTCCCATTTTCAAACGCTGCAACACCCAGACCATTATCGGCAAAATAAGTCAAATCAGGAAATTGATCTGCATTTGGCAATGCCGGTACCAAAGAGCATTCTTCTTCGTAGCAGGCAAGTGCAAGTTCGCTCGCCTTTATGATATGTTCACGGGTAAAATCAAGGATAACCATTTTTTATTATTCCTCTTTTCTGGCTTGTAAGAATGCATTGACTGCCCGGAATCGCGATGGATGTAAATTAAGAATCCTCGGAAACCTTTTGCAGATGCAAAATCTCCACCTCAGCCGGAACTGCATGGATAGAAACCGGTTCACCCGTTCTTTCAGGCGCACTGGAAGGTACCGGCTTGGCAAAAAGGTTCCGCAGCTTGATCCGGATAAAGGTTTCTGCCGTTTTGACGGAAAGCACAAGGATAAGAACAGGAAGGATGACGGTTAAAATCAGCTTTGCCTTAAAATAGAACTTCTTTTTCTTAAATTTCTTCAGTTGAAACCGATATTGCTGGCTTATTTCCGAAAACAATGGTTTTTTTGTCTGAATTTTATTCAAGATGAATCCCCCTTTTGTTTACTGTTGGATGAAAAATTAAGAACCGCTCATCAGCGCTTTCATGGCAAATGCATAAATTTCCTGGCTTTTTGATTTCCAGTGGTCACACATAATTTCTGCCTGATCTTTGTCGGGAACAGACAGTTCCAGGTTGATCAGGCAGTTTTTTCCCTCCCGGACCTGGCAGTGGACGATGTAGTCATGGCTGGTGGATTTATAGAAATCAGCGGTTACTCCGACTTCATTGCGGAGCCGGAACTTGTTTTCCTTTAAATATTCATCCATGTCATTGATGATGGCAGGGGAAATTTTGTTACCGAAAAAGGAAAGGGTTTCCTCCCCTTCCCTGGTAATCTCGTACCGGCTGCTGTTATGGTTGGTTTCCACAAGAAGAAGTCTGGCCTCCAGCAGTTCATTTAATGCCTGGTTGAGCGTAAAATATGTGGTATATTCATGCTCCAGAAAAAAGTTTGACAGCTGTGCGCTTGTCAGGGGGAAATTAACCTGTTTAAGCATGTATAAAATCATCAGTTTGTACAGGGTCATGGGTTCCGACAGCATAGTTACCTCTTTCCTGCCCATGCTTTTTGGGCATACAGGTATCCCTGTAAGGGGCTACCTCTTTCCTGCCCATGCTTTTTGGGCATACAGGTATCCCTTAAGGGGCTACCTTTCCTGCCGTGCTGTTTGGGCATACAGGCGTCCCTAAGGGATTACCTCTTTCTTGTCCGCGCTGCTTGGGCATGCAGGCCTCCCTGTAAGGGGTCACCTCTTTCCAGGATATCCCCGCAGGGGTTTATCTCCAGTAATGCGCTGGCTGCGCCGTAAAATCAGGGGTGGTGAAAGCAGATTTCAACCGGATCTTTTATGTTTTCTACTGCCGGATATTACTTTTGACTGCCAGGCTTACAGCAGCAGCAACGCGGGGATCAAAGGCTTCCGGCAGGATATTATTTTCGTTCAGTTCCAAAGGCGCTACAAGGTCAGCGATGGCGGCTGCAGCAGCAAGCTTCATTTCTTCCGTGATGGAGGCAGCCCGGCCTTCCAATGCGCCTTTGAAGATTCCAGGGAACACTACCACATTATTGACCTGGTTGGGGAAATCCGATCTTCCGGTTCCAACCACCTTTGCTCCGGCGGCTTTTGCAAGATCAGGCATAATTTCCGGAACCGGGTTTGCCATGGCAAACAGGATGGCATCGGGATTCATGGAAGCGACCATTTCTTCTGTAACAATTCCCGGAGCAGATACTCCTACAAAAATATCGGTGCCTTTCATGGCGTCTGCCAGAGAACCTTGTTTTCCTTCCAGATTTGTCACATCCATCATTTTCTCCTGCATCCAGTTTAGCCCTTCCATGCCCTTTGCCAGGATTCCCGCACGGTCGCACATGGTGATGTGGGGGAATCCATAGGTAAGAAGGAGCTTTGTAATGGCGATCCCGGCGGAGCCTGCACCATTTACAACTACCTTGCATTCCTCTTTTGTCTTTCCGGTCACCTTTAAGGCGTTTATGATCCCGGCAAGAACCACAATCGCCGTTCCATGCTGATCGTCGTGGAATACGGGGATGTCAAGAAGCTCTTTTAACCGTTCTTCGATCTCAAAACAGCGGGGAGCAGAGATGTCCTCTAAATTGATCCCGCCAAAAGCCGGAGCGATATTTACCACAGTCTTAATAATTTCTTCCGTGTCCTGGGTATCCAGACAGATGGGGATGGCGTTGATTCCTCCGAACTCCTTAAACAGCACCGCTTTCCCCTCCATAACCGGCATGGCGGCCAACGGTCCGATGTTGCCAAGCCCAAGAACAGCGCTGCCATCTGATACCACGGCAATGGTGTTGGATTTGATCGTATATTGATAGGCGGCCTCCGGATTTTCAGCAATAACCTTACAAGGTTCCGCTACGCCCGGGGTGTAAGCAAGGGCTAAATCCTCCCTGCTTTTTACCTTTGCTTTGGAAGTGATTTCCAGCTTTCCCTTCCATTCTTCATGCAGCAATAAAGCTTTTTCGTTGGTTGTCATGATCGTTTGTCCTTTTTTTCACAGTTTTATTTTATCATACCAATTTTAGGGTTTTAAATCAATAGAAATTATGTTAGAATATAACTTATCCGAACTTGCAAGGCAAGTGAGGATAAAAGGGCTGTTTTCAGCCCGTCCATCCGATTATGAAAACATCTTTTGTTTTCATAATATAACTTATCCGAACTTGCAGCGCAAGTGGGGATAAAAGGGGCGTTCTTTGCCCCGTCCATCCGATTATGAAAACAGTCTTTTTGTTTTTATATATAGAGTAATTGAATTCAAACAAGCTAATAAGATAAGGATGTTAAAGATACAGGTGGTACTATGAGAGAACGGATCAACAGGCTGGCAAAGGGCATCATTGATTCAGAGATTCCAAAGATTAAGGTTACACCAGGGGAAATTGATGATGTGGTGCGTTCAGGCGGGGCTACCAGGCGGGAGCTTGTCGTCACCAGTGAGAATAATCTGCATATAAAAGGACTTGCATATTCGTCTAACTTCCGTGTCAAACTCATAAGCGGAGCGTTTGGCGGAACATATAACCATCTGGTCTATGAGATAAACAGCAGTTTTCTGGAAGATGGAGATGTGATTAAGGGCTCTTTTTATCTGGTTACCAATGGCGGCGAGAGAGAAGTCCCTTATTCTTTTTGTGTGGAACTGAGTACGTCAGGAAAAGCACTGAGCGATTTAAAGACAGCAGAGGATTTTGCAGAAACAGCAAAAAAAGATATGGACACGGCACTTCGTTTGTTCGAGTACCGGGATTTTGCCACGGCTACCTTTATGCAGGACCTTCGTGTAAGGGCAATTTACGACGGGTTAAAGGGACGGCCTGACAGAAGAAAGGAACTGGAAGAGTTTCTGACCGCTTTAAAGGTGAAAAAACCGGTCCAGCTATGGGCGGAAACCCAGGAACGGAGATTTGGAGAGTTGGAAGAGGTTGTAACGGACTGGGTGGTCATAACACGCAGTGACTGGGGGTATGTGAACCTGGAAGTTACAACGGACTGTGATTTTATAGAGCTGCCCAAGAAAAATCTTGGGGAACAGGATTTTGAAGAAGAGGAATGCAGGGTGCCGTTCCTGGTTCATCCGGAGCGCATGCACCAGGGAGAGAACTCCGGAAGGATTTTGATAACCGGGATCGAGGACCGTTTTGTCATCCCCGTAACGGCGGTCAATAATCCGGGCGGCGGCATACCTGCGGAAGACGCTTTTGCAAAGGAAGCCTTTGGCCGGTTTCTTAAGCTTCGCCTGGAAGAAGAGTACGGGCAAAAGGATTTGAATATTTTATATGATGAGATGGGAAGGGCCCTTGATGAGATCGAATTGATGAAGGGTGAAAGCGGCCTTCTTAAGCTGTTCCGGGCTGAAATATTTCTTGGACAGGGAAATCCTTCCAAGGCTGCCCTGCTCCTTGATGAGTGCAGGGATGAAATCCTAAAGGACCGCCAGGAAAAAAGGGAGCTTTACTGCTATTACCAGTTCCTTCGCTTAAAAGTGCAGCCGGACGAATATCAGAAAGAATCCTTAATCCGTCTCATGAAAAAATATCTGGAAGAAGACAGACGGCTTTTCTGGCTTTTTTTGCTGCTCATAAAACTGGATGACAGACTGTTTGAAAATTTGCCGGCCCTGCTTTCCATGATGAAAAAACAGTTTCATATGGGCGTCAGAAGCCCGTTTTTCTATGTCTGGGGCTGCAGGGTGTTAAACCATGGGCCGGAGGTCATGAGAACCATGGGGGCCATGGAGCTTCAGATCCTTTATCACTGTGCAGGCAAGGGGCTTGTGGATAAAAAGCTGGCTGTTGCCGTATCCAGGCTTACCCTGGCAGCAAAACATTTTAACCGGCTCCATTACCGGATGCTGGTTAAGCTATACGAAGAACACCCAATAAAAGAAGTGCTTGAGGCGATCTGCGCCTTGTTGATCAAAGGGGAATGCCGCATGGCGGAAGCCTTTTCCTGGTACGAAAAGGGGATAAAGGCCGGGATCAGCCTGACGCGGCTGTATGAATATTATCTGTACGCTTTGCCGGGAAATTACTGCTACCTACTTCCAAAGGAAGTGCTCCTTTATTTTTCCTATGGAGGAAATGAGCTGGATCTCCACAGTAGGGCAGTCCTTTATAAGAATGTTCTGGTCTATTTAGAGCCAGGGGACCCTCTTTACCAGGCCTATGAACGTACCATTGAAAAGTTTGCCACGGAGCAGCTGTTTGAATCACGGATCGACAAGCAGCTGGCCGGGATCTATGAGCGGATGATACTAAAGGATGTGATCGACCTTCCCATGGCAATGGTGCTGCCCTCCATTCTCCGGTCTTACCGGGTGGAATGCAGCAATAAAAAGATGAAGTATGTCATTGTATGCTATGAGGAGATGACAGAGGAGGATGCCTTTCTTCTTAATGACGGCGTTGCTTATGTACCGCTGTTTTCGGAACACAGCATATTGCTTTTCCAGGATGCATTTGGCAACCGGTATGCAGGTATTTCGTATAAAAAAGAGCCGGTCATGGACCGTCCGGAACTGGAAGAACGCTGTTTTGAAGTATATCCGGAGCATTCCATGCTCCGGCTCCGGGCATGTGAACGGATTCTGGCAGACGGAGTCTCTTCTGTGGAAGAAGTGAAGATTTTAGAAGGCACGTTAGAAGATAAAAAACTGCGCCCTCTTTATCAGAAGCTCCTTCTTTCCAGGGTCATTGAATTCTACCAGGAGCAGGCAGCTTCCCGGGAAGAAGGAGGAGAAGGGGCCGGATACCTGCTTAAGCTGGACAAAAAGGTCCTTACAAAGCAGGAGCGGATAAGCGTCTGCAACACCCTTATCCATAATGATTATATGGAAGAGGCATTTTTGATGATCCGGGAATTCGGCAGTGAAGGCCTTGAGACAAAACGGCTATATGAACTGTGTTCGAAAATGATACTTAAGAATTTATTTGATGAGGATCCCTTGCTTTTGCATCTGGCTTACGATGTTTTCAGGGAAGGAAAGAGTGACGGAGTGATCCTTGATTATTTATGCGAGCATTTTAACGGTCTCACGGATCAGATGTATCGCGTGCTTATGAAGGGAGTTTCCGAACATGTGGAAACATATGATCTGGAAGAGCGCCTGACGGCCCAGATGATGTTTTCCGGCTGCAGCTTAAAGCTGGATAAAGTGTTTGGCCTTTACCGGAGCCGTAAGGAAACCAGCGACATGATCGTAAAGGCTTACTTTACCATCAAATGTACGGAGTATTTTATGGAGGATAAGGAGCCGGAGGAAAAGATTTTTGCCTACCTGGAAGGAACGGTCAAAGCCGCTTCTTTAAAAGGCCGGCTTCCGACCATTTATCTGCTTGCCATAACAAAATATTATTCCCGGCTTCCTGCTCTTGACGAGGAGCAGCAAAAGCTGTGCCGGAATACGGTTTCCTTCCTTCTGGAAGAGGGCTTTGTATTCCCATATTTTAAGGCTCTTGCGACATATGTCCCCATGTCTGAGGATATTATGGACAAGGCCATGATCCAGTACTGCACAGACCGTGATTCCAAAGTGGAGCTTCAGGTGAGGATACTTCCTGATGAAGAGGAATTTCACAGCGAAGATATTTCCCGGATGTACCAGGGGGTTTTTGTCAAGCAGAAGATATTGTTTGAAGGCGAGATCATGGAGTACCAGGTGAGAGAACTGACCGGGGAAACGTGGGTCGTGAAAAAAGAGGGCAGTGTCAGCTGCGAGACCGGGACCTCCCGGGAGACTTCGGACAGCAGGTTTGCCTGCTTAAATGAAATGGGCCTTTCCTTAAGCTTAAAGGATGAAAACGGGCTTAAAAAACGGATGCAGGAGTATTTAAAAAAGAATGCTGCTGCAGAAGAATTATTTCCACTGATGTAAGATAAGGGGGCTGTCAATGGACGGACTGATAATAGGGCTTGACCTTTGCGATGCCTATACCCGCATATGCTGCCATGACAGGGAACAATCATGGTGCATTCCTACAGTCATCTGCAGGAAAAAGGATGAAGATGCCTGGTTTGTAGGGGAAGAGGCTTTTGCCTATACCCTTGTAGGCGAGGGCATTATTGTGGACAAGCTGATAAAAATGGTTAGGAAAGAAGGAACCGCTACCCTGGGCGGGACCAAGTACGAAGGTCTTGACCTTTTAAAGATGTTTTTAAAAAAGATATTAAAGCTTCCCATGGAAGAGTTCTTCTGCGAAGAGGTAAAGCAGCTGGTGATCACCATGCAGAAGGTGGATGGAAAGCTCATGGATGCGCTTATGTACTGCGCCGACTACTTAGAGATTCCAAGAGAACGGGTGCACATCATAAGCCATACGGAAAGCTTTGTATATTATGCCCTCAGCCAGAAAAAAGAGGTTTGGAGCAATCAGGTGGGTGTGTTTGACTTATCTGAGGACGCTTTCCACTATCATGAACTGAAGGTGCAGAGAGGCCTTCGGAAGATGGTGGTCATTGCGGAGAATGAGGCTTTGGAGGAAAGCTTTAATCTGGATATTCTGGGGACACCTTCCGGGGGAAAGCTTGCGGATAAAATCTTAAGCTCCTGTGCGGAAAGGCTTCTCCAGAAGAAATTATTTTCCTCCGTATTCCTGACGGGAAAAGGCTTTGAGCATCACGACTGGGCGGCGGATTCTATGAAGATACTCTGCTCCCGCCGGAAGGTCTATATGGAACCGGAGCTGTTTGCCAGGGGTGCGGCTTTTAGAGGAATGGATTATCTCCAGGAGAAGACCGCTTTTCCCTTTACCTGCATTTGTCAGGGGCGGCTTCATTCCACCGTTTCCATGCGGGTGCTCCACAAGGAACGGGAAAGCCAGCTTGTGGTTGCTGCTGCCGGAGACAGCTGGTATGAGGCAAAGAGCAGCGTGGATCTAATCGTGGATCATCAGGATTATGTGGAATTCATGGTAACGCCAATGGACCCAAAACAAAAAAGGCTGATCAAAATTCCGCTGGAAGGATTTCCTAAGCGGACGGACAGAACCCTGCGCGTAGGGATCAGCTTTGGATTTCTGGATGAAAAAACCATGGCAGTGGTACTAAAAGACAAAGGCTTTGGGGAATTGTTCCCGGCTACGGAGGCCGTAATAAGGCAAGAGGTTATGCTATGAGTCTGATTCTTTGCCGGCAGGAGCCGGTCAAACATCCTTTTTATTTTGAAGGCCTGGGAGTCCGTTTATTTTCCTCCCAGGAGCTTTGTTATGCGATCTATAACAATCCGCTTCTGGTGTTGGATCAATTTGTGGATGACAGCTTAATCCAGTTTATCAGGGAGGATTTGGATATGCCTTTTCTGGCTGCCAAGCTGGAGAAGTGGCAGCAAAGCGGCGAGGAGCCGGATGAGCTTCTTGTTATGATCCTTCATGAATGTGACTACTATACTGCCGACCAGGTCAGCCGGTTCCGCCAGAGCTTAGCCTCTTACCGCCGGATGCCTGCTTCGGAGTTTTTAAAGGCAAAGGCAGATTACCTGTTTTCAAGAAAGCAGTATGGAAAGGCTGCAGCCGAATACTGCCGGCTTCTTGACCTTCCAAAGGCAGACAGGATGGATGATGCCTTTCGGGCTAAAGTCTATAATAATCTGGGAGCAGCTTATGCCAGACTGTTTATGACGGACAAGGCCTGCCAGTCCTATCAAAAGTCCTTTGATCTGGTAAAAAACGGCGAAGTGTTAAAGAAAATATGTCATCTGTCCCAGTGGAATCCCAACCTTGTGTTAAATGAACGGTTTCAGGCGCTCATTACCGATGAATTAAAAGAGGAATGCCGGAGAGAAAAAGAAAATGCAGAAATCAAGGCAGCTGAGGCTGACAGCCTTCAGGAGCTGGAACGGCTGTTTCAAAAAGACCCGATCAAGCGTTTCCAGGGAGCCGGTGAGCTGATTCAGAAATGGAAACAGGAATACAGGAATATTATGTCTTGACAAATCCGTAAAAAGACACTATCATTACAAAGTATAAGAAAACACCCCGTGGGTATCCCGCTATGATCCAAAATCATGGGTAAAAATAAGAAAACACCCTGCGGGTATGCCTATATGCCCCAAAAGCATGGGCAGGAATAAGGAAAAGGTAGAGAAGAAGAGGAGTACGCTTATAACCCTGAAAGAGAAAACCGTCCACCGGCTGAAAGACGGTTAAGGAAGTGTATGCGGAAGGTAGCTTCGGAACCGGAAGGCTGAAATGACAGAAATGTACCTAGGCTTTCACGCGCAGCTGCGTTAAAGGCTCTGAGATATATGGCAGAATCTGTCATATGAATAAAGGTGGTACCGCGTTGATTCGCCCTTTGCATCCTGTGGATGCAGAGGGCTTTTTTTATGGGAAATTGGAAGGAGAAAATGAATGAAAGAATTGGAAAAAACCTATAATCCGGCAGGGATTGAAGGGAAACTTTATGAGAAATGGCTGGATAAAAAGTATTTTCATGCAAAACCCAACAAGGATAAAAAGCCCTTTACCATTGTAATGCCGCCGCCCAATATTACGGGACAGCTTCACATGGGGCATGCCCTTGACAACACCATGCAGGATATTCTGATCCGTTATAAGAGGATGCAGGGCTATGAGGCCCTTTGGCAGCCAGGCACGGACCATGCGGCCATTGCCACGGAAGTCAAGGTCATTGAGAGCTTAAAGAAGCAGGGCATTGAAAAAGAAGATCTGGGCAGGGATGGATTCCTGGAAAAATGCTGGGACTGGAGAAAGGAATACGGCGGACGGATCATCAACCAGCTTCATAAGATGGGCTCCTCCGCTGACTGGGACAGAGAGCGTTTTACCATGGATGAAGGCTGTTCTGAAGCCGTGCTGGAGGTGTTTATCCGGCTCTATGAAAAAGGCTATATTTACAAGGGTTCCCGTATTATAAACTGGTGCCCGGTATGCCAGACCTCTATTTCCGATGCTGAGGTGGAGCATGAGGACCAGAACGGTTTCTTCTGGCACATCAATTATCCCATTGCAGGAGAAGAAGGCAGGTTTGTGGAGATTGCGACCACCAGGCCGGAGACCCTTCTTGGAGATACTGCTGTGGCAGTCAATCCGGAGGATGAGCGCTACCAGGACTTGATCGGCAAAATGCTGGAGCTTCCTCTTACAGGCCGCGAAATACCGGTTGTAGCCGATTCCTATGTGGATAAGGAATTCGGTACCGGTTGTGTAAAGATCACCCCGGCCCATGACCCAAATGACTTTGAGGTTGGGAAGAGACACAGCCTTCCAGAGATCAACATCATGAACGACGATGCCACCATTAATCTTCCCGGCAGTAAATATCATGGCATGGAGCGTTATGAGGCCAGAAAAGCCATTGTAAAAGATCTTGAGGAGCTGGGACTGTTGGTGAAGGTGGCGCCCCATACCCATGCGGTAGGAACCCATGACCGCTGCAAGGCTACCGTAGAGCCTATGGTAAAGCAGCAGTGGTTTGTCAAAATGGAAGAAATGGCAAAGCCGGCCATTGAGGCCTTAAAGACCGGAAAACTGAAATTCGTTCCTGAGAGATTTGATAAGAGCTACCTTCACTGGCTTGAAAACATCCGTGACTGGTGTATTTCCAGGCAGCTTTGGTGGGGACACCGCATCCCGGCTTATTACTGTGACCGGTGCGGGGAGATCATCGTATCAAAAGAGGTTCCAACAGTATGCCCCAAATGCGGAGGAACCCATTTAACCCAGGATGAGGATACCCTTGACACCTGGTTTT
Source organism: Lacrimispora indolis DSM 755 (assembly GCF_000526995.1). NCBI lineage: Bacteria > Bacillati > Bacillota > Clostridia > Lachnospirales > Lachnospiraceae > Lacrimispora > Lacrimispora indolis. The sequence goes on from NZ_AZUI01000001.1 coordinate 4,481,674, forward strand.
CCTCTGCTCTCTGGCCTTTCTCCACCTTAGGCTGGCCGGAGGAAACAGAGGATTTAAGATATTTCTATCCCACGGATGTGCTGGTTACAGGCTATGATATTATTTTCTTCTGGGTAATCCGTATGGTATTTTCCGGAATTGAGCACACAGGAGAGCTTCCTTTCCATACCGTGCTGATGCATGGCCTGGTAAGAGATTCCGAAGGCCGCAAAATGAGCAAATCCTTAGGAAACGGCATCGATCCTTTAGAGGTTATTGAGAAGTACGGAGCCGACGCCTTGCGTATGACTCTGATCACCGGAAATGCCCCCGGCAATGACATGCGTTTCTACTGGGAACGTGTAGAGGCCAGCAGAAACTTTGCCAATAAAGTATGGAACGCTTCCCGTTTCATCATGATGAATATTGAGAAAGCACCGGATGCTAAGGCAGAGCTTTCAGAACTCACCCTTGCGGATAAATGGATCCTGTCCAAGGTAAACACCCTTACAAAGGATGTGACGGAAAACCTGGATAAGTATGAACTGGGAATTGCCCTTCAAAAGGTTTATGATTTTATCTGGGAGGAATTCTGCGACTGGTATATTGAGATGGTGAAGCCAAGGCTTTGGGATGATGAGGATAAGACAAAGGCGGCTGCCATCTGGACGTTAAAAACCGTGCTCATTAACTCCTTAAAGCTTCTCCATCCCTACATGCCCTTCCTCACTGAGGAGATCTTCTGCAATCTTCAGGAAGAAGAGGAATCCATCATGATTTCCAGCTGGCCGGAGTACCGGAAAGGCTGGAGCTTTGAAACAGAAGAGCATGCGGTTGAAACCATTAAGGAAGCCGTAAGAGGAATCCGGAACGTGCGTACGTCCATGAACGTTCCCCCAAGCAGGAAGGCAAAGATTTATGTTGTTTCTGAGAATCAGGAGATTCTTGATATCTTTGAGCGCAGCAAGGTGTTCTTTGCCACACTGGGTTATGCCGGTGAAGTGTATTTGCAGAAGGATAAAAGCGGCATAGCAGAAGATGCGGTATCCGCAGTAATCCATCAGGCAGTCATTTATATGCCTTTTGCGGAACTGGTGGATATTGAGAAAGAAATTGAGCGGTTAAAGAAAGAAGAAGAGCGCTTGAGCAAAGAGCTTGCCCGGGTTCAGGGTATGCTCAGCAACGAGAAGTTTGTCAGCAAGGCTCCTGCATCTAAAATTGAGGAGGAAAAAGCAAAGCTTGAGAAATATGCTCAGATGATGGATCAGGTAAAAGAAAGGCTTTCCCAGCTTTCTTAAATCTCCGTCTTGGAAAATCGACAATCTGGAACAGAATGTGAAAAACAGTCGAACATGGCAGAAAATGCTGTGTCCGGCTGTTTTTTCTTGCGCAGCAGGGGAGGAAGCCCCCCTTTTTTATTTTGTCCATTTGTCAGGAAGAGGGACAGGAAAGACCAAAGGGAACGTATGGTCTGTAAGAATCTGTCGGCAAATGCCGCGTCAGGATGGAAAAAGGCGATAAAAAATTGGAATCATCCCCATGGTTTTGACAAATTCTGAATGGCTTACTGGCTATAATGTTCGTACAGGGCGGGAGGTGAATGCGGCGACGGAAATAAACCTGTACATTGATGTGTTGTTCTTTATTAATTTTGCCATGGATTTTCTGGTATTATCCATTGTGAGAAGGGGGCTGAAGTACCGTCTCATATGGTGGAGAATGATTCTTGGGGCGATTTTGGGGGCAGCGTGGGCTGTGTTTGCTGCCGCCTTTCCATTTTTACCCCTATGGCTTGAAATGGTAATTACCTATTTGGCGGTGAGCACCCTGATGGTTGTGACGGCTTTCGACGTAAAAAGACCAAAGGAAATCGGGAAAGCGGTAGGAGCTCTTTACCTGGCTGCGGTTACAGCTGCAGGAATAATGGATGCCCTATATCAGCATACGAAGGCCGGCTATTATATAGAACAGATTCTTAGGGGAAATGGTCAGGAGGCCATACCCTTTTACCGGTTGATTTTTTTAGCAGCGGGTACTTACTTTGGAATCCGCTGCTTTCTGCGGCAGATTTCCGCCATGCTAAAGGGAAAGAGCAATTTTTATGAAGTTACCATGCATTACAGGGGAAAGAAAAAGGTTGTGACAGCTTTGCTTGATACAGGAAACAGGCTGTACGAACCGGTAAGTCGCCGGGCCGTCCATGTTGTGACCTATGAGGCCGTCCGGGAACTCTGCGAAAGTGTGTCAGAGGTCGTTTACATTCCCTTTGGAAGTGTTGGGAAAAGTGACGGCGTACTGCCCGGAATCTTTTTAGACGAGATGGAGGTACGTCAAGGGGATGAAGTGAAGGTGATTGAGAGGCCTCTGGTGGCCGTGTGCAAAATGGCATTATCCGAAAAAGGAGAATATCAGATGCTGCTGCATGAAGAGTGAGTGAATGATGTAAAGGAGAGAGTATCGCATGATTATAAAAGTATCCGTACCAAACCGTTTTCAGTTTAAGGCAATTCCAACATTTAAAACGCTGATGATGCCAAATCAGGGAGAGATCCATTATATAGGAGGCGCGGATATTCTTCCTCCGCCTCTGGACAATGAAAAAGAGGCGCAGATCATTGGCCTTCTTGGCAGCGATGATGACCAAAAGGCAAAATCAGAGTTAATTGAGCACAATCTGCGCCTTGTGGTTTACATAGCGAAAAAGTTTGATAATACCAGCGTTGGGGTGGAAGATTTGATTTCCATAGGTACCATTGGACTTATTAAGGCCATTAATACCTTTAATCCAACTAAGAACATTAAGCTGGCCACCTATGCCTCCCGCTGCATTGAAAACGAAATACTCATGTACCTGCGCCGGAACAATAAGACAAAGATGGAGGTTTCCATTGATGAGCCTTTGAATGTGGATTGGGATGGCAATGAGCTTCTTTTATCAGATATTCTCGGAACTGAGGAGGATGTGATCTATAAGGATTTAGAAACCGAGGTGGAACGAAACCTTCTTAATACCGCCATCAGCCGTTTAAGCCCAAGAGAGCGGAAGATCGTGGAACTGCGGTTTGGATTGACCGATGAGGAAGGGGAGGAAATGACCCAGAAGGAAGTTGCGGATTTATTGGGCATATCCCAATCCTACATATCAAGGCTGGAAAAGAAGATCATGAAGAGGTTGAAAAAAGAAATCGTACGGTTTGAGTGACATATTTTAGATGAAAAGAGGAAAGGCTCATGAGAGTCTTTTCTTTTTTTTTCTAAACATGCAACTTTTATTGAGTTATAATACGTCTAATAGATAGAACCCCAGAGAGGAGGAAAAAATGAAACAAAAGATTGAGGAAGAGGCAGAGAGAATCCTCTTAAAAAATTATGAGTCATATTACCGGCTTGCGTACAGTTATGTAAAAAATGAACAGGATGCCCTGGATATCGTTCAGGAGAGCGCATACCGGGTGATAAAGGAATGCAGGAAGCTGAGAGAAAAAACCTACTTATCCACCTGGATTTACCGGATCGTCATTAATGCCTCCATTGATTTTATAAGGAAGCAGAAACGGGTAAACGTAAGTCTTGATGAGGTGGAGATCTCCCATGAGGATCATTATAAAGAAGAAGATTACTTAGAGCTTTTAAATTCCCTGGAGGAAAAGGACCGTACCATTGTGATTTTAAAATATATAGAGGAATGGAAACTGGAAGAAATCGCTGAAATTCTGGAAATGAACGTGAGCACCGTTAAGGCCAGGCTTTACCGGGCTCTTAAGAAACTGAAGATTGTGCTGGAACCCGAGGCTACTTAGGAAAGAAAGGAGCAGTTACTATGGAACACAGTGACAAAGAAAAACTGTTGAAGATGAAAGAGGAATACCATCATATCCCCGTGCCGGAAGCTGCCCGCAAGGGAGTAATGGCAGGAATTGAGAAAGCAAAAAAAGAGAAGAGGAGAATTCAGATGATGAAAATGACAAAACGAACAGCAATGACAGGGGCTGCTGCTATGGCGGCTATTATAATCATGGCAAATGCCAGCCCGGTTACCGCAAACGCCATGGAAGATATCCCGGTTCTTGGGGCAATCGCAAAGGTTGTGACATTTCGCACCTTTGAGGATTCCAAACAGAATTATGAGGCAAAAATAGATGTTCCCAAGGTTTCCATCAATGAAAAGGACAACGACAAGGTAAACCGATCCATTGAAGAATATGCGGATCAGCTGATTTCTGAATATGAAAAGCAGGTGGCCGGAGATTTGGCAGGTGACGGCCACTATTCCGTAACTTCCAGCTATGATGTTGTGACGGACAACGAGAAGTACCTTTCCCTGCGGATCAATACAACGGTTATTATGGCCAGCGGAGCAGAGTCTGTGAAAATTTTCACTATCAATAAGGAGACGGGAAATGTAGTGTCTTTAAAGGATTTAATGAAGGATAAGCCTGACTATATTACTGCAATAAGCGATAACATCAAAAAGCAGATGACGGAACAAATGGCTGCAGATGATTCCAAAATGTATTTTTATAATACAGGAGACGACTTTACGGACGAATTCAAGCAGATCACAGGAGATGAAAGCTTTTATTTTAATGAAAATGGAGAGATTGTGATCGTATTTGACGAGTATGAAGTGGCGCCGGGATACATGGGCGCAGTGGAATTCACCATACCAAAGGACGTAACAGGATTATAACAGGAAGGTCCCAGCCGGCGGCGTGTCATATTCTGACATACCGCCGGCTGGGACCTTTCCGTTAATATGATGCATACCAATAATTTTACATTGAAGCTGTAAAATAGTACCAAGGAAATGTTTATTACAGCTGGCTGGTGGTATCAGACCTCCCTACGGCTGTTTCAAGAGTGTGCCACGGCATTACCGCACACTTTACCCGTGCGGGCAGATTAGAGATACTTTTTAATGCGGCGGCTTCTTCAAGGGGCTCCAAGTCCTGGTCATTTGTTATTTTACGCTGTATCATTGCGGTAAACAATTCGGCGAGACTTTTTGCCTCGGAGAGAGACTTTCCTTTTATCAGGTCAATCATCATGGAAGCTGATGCCTGGGAAATGGCGCAGCCTATCCCGGTGAAGGAAGCGTCCGTGATCTGGCCATGCTCGATCAGCAGCTCAAGTTCTATTTCATCCCCGCAGCTTGGATTTTTCCCTGCCAGGCTGACGCTGGCCTGTTCCAGATGGCGGCGGTTTCTTGTGGAGGTGCTGTGTTCGGTGATTATTTCTGTATAAATCTCATTTAGATTCAAGCTTCAACACCTCCCTGACCTTGCATATGGATTCTATCAAAACATCTATATCGTCTTTAGTATTGTAAAAGCATAAGCTGGCCCGGCAAGTAGCGTTCACGCCCATATGCCGCATAAGCGGGTGAGCGCAATGATGTCCTGAACGTATGGCCACGCCGTCCGCACTGAGTATTGTGGATACATCATGGGGATGTGCTCCGTCAATATTAAAGGAAATGACGCCCGTGCGGTCATGGCCGCTTTCCCGCCCGTAAACTGTAACGTAGGGGAGGGAAGTGAGGCGCGAAAGCGCATATCCGGTCAGCTCATGTTCAATCCGTCCAATCTGTTCATAACCGATATTTTCCAGATAATCAATTGCTGAGTGCAGGCCCACCGCACCTTCCACGTTTTGCGTACCGCCCTCAAATTTTGCAGGGCCGTCTGCGAAAGTGGCTGCCTGTTCACTTACATCGTCCACCATCCCTCCTCCAAACAGCAATGGCCGCATTTTTTTCAAATGTTCTTCTTTTGCGTACAAAACGCCGATCCCCATGGGAGCATACAGCTTATGACCTGAAAACGCCAGAAAATCCACGTCCAATGCCTGCACGTTGACCGGCAGATGGGGAATGCCCTGTGCGCCGTCCACCACAACAACAGCGCCTGCTTCATGGGCTTTTTTGACGATTTCCCCAATGGGATTAACGATCCCCAATACGTTGGAAACCATAGCGACCGCAACGATCCTGGTCCGGGCGGTTATTTTGGAGGCAATTTCTTCCGGCGTCAGCCTCCCGTTTTTATCAGTGTAAAGATACTTAAGATGCGCGCCTTTTGCTTTTGCAGCGGCCTGCCATGGGATTAAATTGCTGTGGTGCTCCGCGATGGAGATCAAGACTTCATCCCCTTCATGGAGGATATCCATGCCATAAGTGCCCGCTGCAAGATTGAGGGATTCGGTGGTTCCTTTCGTAAACACGATTTCCCCCGGACCTCCTGCACCTATGAAACCAGCGACCTTTTCCCTGGCGGTTTCATAAGCTTCCGTTGCTATCTCGCTTAAGGGATATGCCCCCCGGTGGGGGTTGGCGTTGTACTGCCGGTAATAATTTCCTACGGCTTCAATCACCTGTGCGGGCTTTTGGGTGGTAGCCGCATTGTCGAGATATACCAATCGTTTTCCGTTTTCCACGCTGTTTTTCAGCAGAGGAAAATCCTCTGAGTAATTAGTCCGCATCGCCCAGCACCTCCTTAATGAATGAGGAAATTTCTTCCTGCAGGCTCTCTGGTTCTATTTTTTCTAAAACAGAATTAAATGACGCCAGTGCAATGAGCTTGCGCGCCTCGTTTTTTCCTATCCCCCGGCTCATCAGGTAAAAGAGCTTGTTTTCGTCAATTTTGCCTGTAGTGGTGGCGTGCTGCCCTTCCACATCATCCTCACCGCACAAGAGCAGCGGTGCGGAAAGATTGACCGCATCAGAGCTCAGAACCAACACGCTTTCTTCTTCACGGCCTTTCGCACCTGCCGCACCTGGAAGAAAATCAAGGGTACTTTTGGCTGCCTTGCGCGCCTTGTCCAGAAGCACGCCCCGGACGTTGATATTCCCTTGCGTATTTTTCTCCTTGTATTCAATGCGGTAATTAAAATCAAGCTCCCTTTTGCGGTTTACAGCGTAAGCGCCGTCTAAATCAGCGGACGCGCCTTTCCCTGTAAGCTGTATGCTGCAGCCGGAGACGGATTTTTGCGTTCCTGCTTCAATCAGGACCACATGCACCTCTGCCCCTGTATCCACATTTACCTCTGTTGCGTCTATGCCGGTATGATTCTCTGCCAACCGCTGCGCCTTTATCAGCCGGATATTTGCGTCTGCTTTTACATGAAGGGTCGTGTATCCGCAGTGGAAACAGTTTGCAGTGTCGTCTGATGAATACCGCAGAACCACTGTTGCATCGCTCCCGGCTTCTGCGCTGATAAACAACTCCTCCGACAGCAGAGCGCTGCCGCTATCGAGATGAAAGTCCAGTATAATCGGTTCCTTTGCCGCGAACCCCGCCGGTATGGTGATATGCAGGCGGTAATTGTTAAGGTCCGCCGCGTATCTCCGGATATCCCCAAGGATGACCGGAGGATTTTCTGCTGCTTTCAATACAGGTCCATGGCTGATCTGAATCCCGGAATATTCCTTTTGCATTGGATTCCCGGCATAGGCGGGCATTCCGTCAAGATCGGTCACAACAGACGTATCGTTTATTTTCAGTGCGTTCCATGTTGGAATCTGCAGCTTGTTAAGCCTTTTTATAGTTTGATTCATGCCAACCTCCTTTTAACCGATACCGCCCTCAAATTCAAGGGCCACCAGCCTGTTCATTTCCACGGCGTATTCCAAAGGAAGCTCCTTTGTAATGGGTTCCACGAAACCGCGGACAATCAATGCCTTTGCCTCATTTTCACCGATTCCCCGTGTCATCAGGTAAAAAACCGTTTCTTCGCTGATCCGCCCGATTTTTGCTTCGTGTCCGATATCCACTTCGTCATTTCGTATATCCATTACAGGGATTGTGTCGGAGCGGCTTTCCCTATCCAGCATGAGGGATTCACAGCTTACGCTGGATTTACTGTTTTTCGCTTCAGGCAAAACGGTGACAGCGCTGCGGTAGATGGCTTTTCCGCCGTTTTTGGAGATGGATTTTGACGATACCGTTGATGAGGTATTGGGAGCGGCGTGAATTACCTTAGTGCCGGTATCCAGCTCCTGCCCTGCGGCGGCAAAGGTGATGCCCGTAAACTCACTTCTGGCACCTTCTCCCCGCAAAATACTGCTGGGATACAGCATGGTGATGTGGGAACCAAATGTACCGGAAACCCATTCAATTGCGCCGTTTTTTTCCACTGCAGCGCATTTTGAATTGAGGTTCATCATGTTCCTCGACCAGTTTTCGATGGTAGAATACCGCAGAGTCGCGTTTTCTCCAACATAAAGTTCCACACAGCCGGCGTGCAGATTCAGCGCGTTATACCGGGGAGCGGAACAGCCTTCAATGAAATGAAGCCGCGCGCCTTCCTCCAGAATGATCAGTGTATGCTCAAACTGGCCGGCTCCCGGCGCATTGAGCCGGAAATAGGATTGCAGCGGCATGCTGACTTCGACATCCTTTGGCACATAGACAAAGGACCCGCCTGACCAGACCGCTCCGTGCAGGGCCGCGAATTTATGTGCCGTGGCAGGAAGCAGTTTCATAAAGTGCTTTTTTACGATATCCTCATACTCGTGGAGAGCGGTATCCATATCGGTGTAAATGACACCCTGCTGGCGCATTTCTTCCTTAATGCTGTGATAAACGACCTCAGAATCATACTGTGCTCCCACGCCGGAGAGGGCCAGTTTTTCTGCTTCCGGGATGCCCAGCCGGTCGAATGTCTGCTTGATCTCTTCCGGGACCTCATTCCAATTATCCGTCATCCCCATATTCGGGCGAACATAGGTGACGATATGATTCATATCCAATTCGTGAAGACTTGGCCCCCAATTTGGCAAAGGAAGCCGTTCATAAACGGCGAGGGATTGCAATCGGTGTTCCAGCATCCAGCCCGGTTCGTTTTTTCCTGTGGAGATATCGGTGACGATTTTTGCAGTCAGCCCCTTATCTACCTTATACGCGGCATTTTCCGGATTGGCAATGTCATAGGCATCACGGTTGATTTCCGCAACCTGCGTCTTTTTACGTTCCATTATGACACCCCCTGGGCTGCTTTGGTAAGTGAGAGAGAAGTGAAGCCGCTGCGGTTCACCTCATCAATCAGCGAGGCGTCTCCGGTTTTGATGATCTGCCCGTCAATTAAAATATGCACCTGATCAACATTGATATTTTCTAAAATTTTTGTGCTGTGGGTGATGATAAGCAGAGCGTTTTCTTCGTTTTTATAGCCTCTTACACCCTCTGATACCGTTTTAACGGCATCAACATCCAGGCCGGAATCTGTTTCATCTAAAATAGCCAGTTTTGGGTGAAGTGCCAGCAGCTGAAGTATTTCATGTTTCTTCTTTTCACCGCCGGAAAACCCGACGTTTAAATACCGTGCAGCGTAGCTCTCGTCAAAATCCAGACGTGCCATAAGCCCCTTTAATTCCTTATGGAAGTCCCAGGCCCGTTCGTTGCTGCCGGTGATCGCAAACCGCGCCGTGCGCAGAAAGCTTTCCACGGTGATCCCGTCTACTTCCTCAGGATTTTGAAATGTCATAAAGATGCCTTTTCTCGCTCTTTCATCTGTCTTGGTATAGGTGATGTCCTCATCTTCAAACAGGATTCGTCCATCCGTCACCGTATAGTCCGGATGACCCATGATGACACTTGCCAGCGTGGACTTTCCCGCGCCGTTCGGTCCCATGATCACATGGGTTTCTCCCGGATTTATTATTAAATCAACCCCCTTGAGGATTTCGTTGTCACCTGCATAAGCTTTTAATCCCGAAATAGTAAGCATATCTTATTCCTCCTTTCTTTCCATACCGTTTCCACAGCTGCCGCCTGATTGACAGGCAAACTCACTGATAGGCATACATTCCTTTACTTTTTCAAAAAAGTCCAGAATAACTCTTGCGTTGGCATCGCTGAGAGAGCAGAAATATTGACACAGTTTTTGATTGGCCTCACTGTGGTATTCCTGATGTCCCAGCCTTGCCTTGTCACCCTCCTGTGTAAGCCTGTAATATTTCTCTTTTTTGTTCCCGGACAGTTTATATTGCTCAATCAGATTTTTTTCTGTCAGCTTTGCCGTCATTTGAGTGATCGCGCCCTGGGTGACGCCCATAATCTCCGACAACATACGGGCATTTGCATTGGGATATTCATAAATCGTGTCAATCAGATTCATTTCTGCATGATACAGCAAATGGGACTCGTTATATTTTTGAGGGCATCTTTGCTCATCTGTGATCATAGCAATCACATCAAACAAGTTTCCGATTAATTTGCACTCCATGTCTTTTTCCTTTCAATTCATCATGAGTTATGGGGTAAAATGATATCGCCATCCCCTCCAATATTCTTACAGAACAATGGTTGATTACAGTTTTAATTGCGAATTTAGTATAGCACCTATAGAATCTGCTGTCAATATACTTTAGTTGCTAAAGAATATTGGCGATTCCTGATGGGATGGGTGAGAGGATATGCATATCGCCTGTGAAAATAAGGGCTATACAGATTCTCCGGTTTTATTAACCGAATCAGACAAGCAGCGAAGCAGTTTGTAAATATCCGATTGACTGATTAAATCCGAATGATTACAGGAAGTCTTTTTTTGTGGTTTTCTGAAGTGGCTTCTTACCATGCTTTGAATGTGTTTACGATTATATAATCATAATATAAAATGCTGGATAAATAAAAAAGAATTATATGCGGATAAAAAAACAGATAATATTGTGAAAAATGTGTTTAAAAAATATAGAGTTTTATATAAGTGAAAAATATGTACAAATAATTATCGTAAAAATATATAAAATGCACAAAATATTTAAAACAAACATATAATTCAAAAACGATCATTTAACGCTCTTGAAAAACTGGTATAGTAATGATATTATCTACATGTAAAGATAAAAACGAACATAACCGATCATAAAACGATCGTAAAAGTAAAGGAGGATGTTTGAATGAGCAAAGTGGAAGAAATCACAAGGGAAAGCTGGATCATGAGCACGTTTCCTGAATGGGGAACCTGGCTCAATGAAGAAATTGAAAATGAGACAGTGGAACCCGGAACAGTTGCCATGTGGTGGCTGGGCTGTACCGGCATGTGGTTTAAGACTCCGGGCGGCTGCAACATTACCGTGGATTTATGGTGCGGGAACGGAAAACGCTCTCATGGAAACGGAAAGATGGCCGTGGGCCATCAGATGGCAAATATGTGCGGTGCAAGGGCAATGCAGCCTAATTTGAGGGCGGTTCCTTTTGTAATCGATCCGTTTGCCGTTAAGCATGTGGATGCCGTACTGGCAACCCATTACCATCAGGATCATATGAGCCTGGAATATGCTGCACATGTGATCCAAAGCAACATGACTACAGTGGATGAGAATGGAAAGGAGATTCCTGTTCCTTTTATCGGCCCTAAGAAATCTGTGGAGCTGTGGCAGAAATGGGGAGTTCCGGCAGAACGCTGCATTACGGTGGTGCCTGGAGACAGTATTAAAATAAAGGATATTGAGATCGTGGCCCTTGATTCCTTTGACAGGACCTGCCTTGTGACAACAGATTCCACCGGCCCGGACCGTGAGGAGCTGACAGGAAAGTGCCCTATGGATATGGATGAAAAAGCGGTAAACTATTTAATCAAAACTCCCGGCGGGAATATTTATCACAGCGGGGATTCCCATTACTCCATTTATTTTGCAAAGCACGGGAAAGATTATGACATTGACGTGGCCTTTGGATCTTATGGGGAGAATCCGGTTGGAATGGCTGATAAGATGACCTCCTGTGATATCCTGCGCATGGCAGAAGCTTTAAGGTGTAAGGTGGTGATTCCAATCCACTACGATGTATGGACCAATTTCATGGCGGATGTGAATGAAATCAGGGTACTCTATGATATGAAGAAGGACCGGTTGGATTATAGGTTCCATCCCTTTTTCTGGGAGGTAGGCGGAAAATACGTTTATCCCACGGATAAGGACAAGCTGGCTTACCACCACAGAAGAGGCTTTGAGGACTGCTTTGAAGCACCTCAGAATATTCCGTTCCGTTCACTTTTGTAATCAGGAAAGAGGAGAAAACATGCTGAGAGATTTTGTGGAGAAGAAACATTATAAGTTTGCCGGGGAAGCAAAGGATTGGGAGGATGCCATCCGGATGAGCTGTGAGTGTCTGGAAGAGGATGGGACGGTAGAAGCAAATTATAAGGAAGAGATCATTGCCTGTATTAAGAAGTACGGACCTTATATCATTATTTTGCCGGACATTGCCATGCCTCATTCCCAGGAGGGCGCAAAAGGGGTACATAAAACCAGCATCGCCTTCATGAAACTGGAAAAGCCGGTGAGCTTTGATGCAGAGGATCCGGAAAAGGACGCGCAGCTTTTCTTTACGCTGGCCTCCTGCAATCCGGACCAGCATCTGGATAATATGAGCCGGCTGTCAGAACTGCTTAGCAATGAAGAAGTGATCGGGGAACTTAAGAAAGCCAAAGATTCAGAGGATTTGCTGCGGATTCAGGAACGATACTTGGATTAAGGAAAAGGGGATAATACAATGGAGATTTTAATGAAGGTATGGACTTTTTTTGCCACAAACGTATTACAGCAGCCGGCGTTTATGATAGGTTTGATCGTTATGATAGGTTACATCTTGCTGAGAAAACCGTGGTATGATATACTGGCTGGGACTTTAAAAGCGATCGTGGGCTATTTGATCTTAATGGTTGGTTCCGGCGGACTGGTCAATAACTTCCGTCCGGTACTGGTAGGCTTAAAGGACAGGTTCCATATAGACGCCATGGTAATAGATCCTTATTTCGGTCAGAATGCCGTTACGGCAGGCGTTGGAGAAGTGTTTGGAAAAGGATTCGGGGATGCGATGATCCTGTTGTTTATTGCATTTATCGTCAACATCCTCCTTGTGCGTTTTTCAAAATACACAAAGCTCCGGGCCCTGTTTACCACCGGTAATGTTCAGGTGCAGCAGGCTGCGACCGCATACTGGCTGATCATGTTTGCCTGTCCGTTCCTGTTAAATGGAAGAGTTGCCATGCTGGTGGTTATGGCCCTTCTTTTAGGAGCTTACTGGGCAGTGGGTTCAAACCTGACCATTAAGCCCTGCCAGGAGGTTACAGATGGAGCCGGTTTCTGTCTGGCACATCAGCAGATGTTTGGGGTTGCGGTCAGCTATTACCTTGCAGGAAAGCTGTTCGGAAAAGAAAATAAGAAAAACAACGGGAAAGAAGTTAAAAAGATCGAAGATATTGAACTGCCTGGTTTTATGTCCATCTTTAATGACAATATGGTGTGTACTTCCATCTTAATGGTTGTATTTTTCGGGGCCATTCTTTGTATCCTTGGCAGGGATTATCTGATTGAAGGACAGTTTATGAAAGAAGGAGCAAGTATGTTTTTCTATGTCCTTCAGACTTGTTTATACTTTGCAGTGTATCTGGCAATTCTGCAGTTAGGCGTGCGTACCTTTGTGGCAGAACTGACAGCCTCTTTCCAGGGAATCGCAGACAGAATCCTCCCAGGCTCTGTTCCGGGAGTGGACTGTGCCGTAATTTTTGGCTTTGGTGCGGCAAATGCTGTGACTTTGGGATTTTTATCAGGCTTTGCAGGACAGATCCTGGCCATTACGGCGTTGATCTTATTAAAGAGTCCGGTACTGGTTATATGCGGTTTCGTTCCAGTGTTCTTTGATAATGCCACCATCGGTGTTTTTGCAAATGAAAAGGGCGGATTTAAAGCGGCTCTCCTTCTTCCCTTCCTGTCCGGCTTATGTCAGGTATTTGGTTCTGCTTTCATTGCAGGCTGGGTAGGCATGGCAGCCTACGGCGGATACTTAGGAATGTGGGATTGGGCGGTCGTATGGCCGGTATTTACCGTTGTCATGAAGTATTTAAGCTATGTTGGTATTGCGGTGGTACTGGTTGCATTGCTGGCTATTCCCCAGATCCAGTATTGGAAAGATAAAAAAGGTTATTTCCTTATGACAGAGGATTATGAAGCGTATAAAGAAATGAAGACAAACAAGGAATAAGTGAGATCAAGGAGGGTTTTCATCGTGGCAGGTAAAAATTTAAGCTTTTTGGTGTGTTGCGCAAATGGGGCGGGTTCAAGCCTGATGGCACAGATGACTTTGGAGAAGGTGCTGAAAAAGTATAATATCAAAGCATTGAAGGTCCATCACTGTGCCCTTTCCGAGGGAAAGGGGTCAGCTCCCCAGTATGACGTGGTGGTCTGTGCCCAGAATTTCAAGGATATGTTTGCACATGCCGAGAAAAAAGGCGTTAAGATCATTCCCCTTAAGAATGTGATGTCTGCTCCGGAAATTGAAACCAAGTTAAAAGAGCAGGGGATCATTCAGGAAGATTAACCAATCAAATTTAACCAATCAAATTTTCGTCTGCCGGATGAAAACCTCCGGCAGGCGGTGTCACATAAACTGTGGATCGCAACAGTGATCAAATATTGATAAAAGTGCAGGTGAGCCGATGAAAAGAGAGTATGCCCTTGTGGAGGAAAGAAGAGAGCATATATTAGATATCGTAAGAAACAGCCCCAAGGTGTCCGTTAACAGCTTGGCAGAGCAGTGCGGGATTTCTGTAATAACGGTCCGGAGAGATTTGCAGTATCTGGAAGACAGGAAGCTTTTAAAGCGCTGTCACGGCGGCGCCATTCCCATTGAAAAAGGCCCTGCACAAGCAAATGAAATATTACTTTACAGGCGGTTAATTGCCAGCTATGCTGCAACTTTGGTGGAAGACAATGACACGCTGTTTATAAACACAAGCAGCACTGCCTTGCAGATATTGGAATACATCAAGGCCAGGAATGTTACGGTCATAACCAACAATGGAAAGGCGATCAACAGTGAACATGGAACCGGGGTGAATATCATTCTCACCGGAGGGGAACTCCGGTATCCCAAAGAAGCCATGGTAGGAGATCTTGCGGTCAGGAACCTTCAGAACATCTATGCAAAAAAGGCTTTCATGGGATGCTCAGGCATTTCCGTCATGTCCGGAATGACCACGGAGATCATGAATGAGGTGTGTCTTAACGAACTGATGATCGAGCACACAAGAAACGAGCTGTATATTCTGGCCGACCATACGAAAATAGGGAAAAACAGCAGCTTTTCAAGCTGCAGCATAAATAAAGTTCAGCATTTGATCACTGATGAAAAAGCGCCTGAAGATATATTAAAAGAATTTAAGGAGGCTGGAGTGCAGATCCACCAGGTGAAAAAAGGAGGTTTTTAGGTGAAAACCTATACACTTGGATTGTATGAAAAGTCAATGCCGTCTGAATTAACCTGGAAAGAAAAGCTGGAGGCTGCTAAAAGCGCGGGCTTTGATTTCCTGGAAATGAGTGTAGACGAAACAGATGAAAAGCTGGGACGTCTGGAAATGACTTCAAAGGAACGGCTGGAGCTGATAAAATTGATGAAGGCCGCAGGAATTCCCATAGGGACAATGTGTCTGAGCGGGCACCGGAAGTATCCTCTGGGAAGCCATGACCCTGAAATAAAGAAAAAAAGCATAGAGATCATGAGCAAAGCCATTGATCTGGCGTCAGATCTGGGAATCAGGATCATCCAGCTGGCCGGGTATGATGTGTATTATGAAGAATCCGACGAGGAAACAAGGCGGTATTTTGAGGACAACTTAAAAAAAGCAGCTGAAATGGCTGCCAGCGCCGGAGTTGTTCTTGGATTTGAAACCATGGAGACCGGATTCATGAATACGGTGGAAAAGGCCATGAAGTATGTGAAGCAGATCTCCTCCGTGTACTTAAACGTTTATCCTGATATAGGGAATATAACAAATGCCGCATGTACTTATGGAACGGATGTATTGGAAGACTTAAGGTTTGGAGGCGGGCGTCTGGCCGCCATGCATTTAAAAGAGACAAAACCCGGCATATTCCGTGAGGTCCCATACGGAGAAGGCCATGTAGATTTTAAGAAGGCCATTGAGACGGCCTGGAAGCTGGGAGTAAGGAAATATGTAACAGAGTTCTGGTACACGGGAAGCCCTTCCTGGAAGGAAGACTTAGCTTCGGCAAATCTAAAAATGTCCAGAATATTGATGGCACAGGAGTGAAAGGAAAAATGATGATGAAGGTTGAAAAAAAGGTGATGGGAAATTTAACGAAATGCTATTCCATTGCCCCGCTTCACTACAAGGGAAGGGATCACATCCTGGTCGCGGCGGAAAAGATGGACCGCTGCCTGCTGTTTGACACAGAAGGCAATCTGGAAGACACGATCTGGACGGAGCCTGGCGGCGTGATGACCATGGTTCAGATCCCGGGTACGGATGGACAGTTTCTGGCAACTCATAAATTCTATTCTCCCAATGATTCCAAGGAAGCAAAAATAGTCATAGTGACTCCTGGCGGGCAAAACGGCTGGGAGGTAAGAACTTTGGCGGATCTTCCCTTTGTACACCGGTTCCATATCATAGAACGGAACGGCACCAACTATCTGATCGCGTGCACTTTAAAATCAGGCCATGAATACAAAGAGGACTGGTCCTCTCCCGGAAAGGTGTATGGGGCGGTCCTGCCTGAGGATTTAAGCGGATTTGATGAAGAGCATCAGCTCCGGCTGGAAGTGATCAAGGATGGCATGTTTAAAAACCATGGATATTACAAGGTGGAGGACCAGGGGATCCAGACCAGCATTATATCCTGCGACAGCGGGGTTTACCAGTTTATTCCGCCGGAGCAGCCGTCAGGGTCCTGGGAGATCTGCCGGCTGATCAAAGCGGCGGCCAGCGATGCGGTGCTGGTGGATTTTGATGAGGACGGAGAGAAGGAATTAGCTGTTATTTCTCCATTTCACGGGGATAAGATCAGCATCTGGAAAAAAACAGACGGGGAATATAAAGAAGTATATGTTTATGACCGGCCAACACAATTCAATCATGCCATTTTCGGGGGCATGCTGTACGGCAAGCCGGCCCTGATCATCGGTCACCGGCAAGGGGAACGCAATCTTTTGGCCTTTACCTATGATCCTGTCCAGGCTTCTTACCAGGTGCAGATATTGGACAGGGACTGCGGCCCTGCCAATGTATATAAGTATACAAAAGACGGGAAGGAGATCCTCATCTCCACCAATCATGGGATTGATGAAATTGCCATGTACACACTTATACCATGAGTGCAAGTGAGTTTAAGAGCTTGCTTTTGCAGTGAGCGGCGAATGTTGATCATGTGCTTTTGCACATGATACTATAGGAGGTAACACATGTTAGAAGCCTTAAAGCAGCTTGTTTACGAAGCCAATATGGAGCTTCCAAGGTATGGACTTGTCACCTTTACCTGGGGCAATGTCAGTGCCATTGACCGTGAAACGGGCATGTTTGTCATTAAGCCCAGCGGAGTGGATTATAATGAGCTGAAACCGGAAGATATGGTGGTCATGGATTTAGAGGGGAGAAAAGTGGAAGGAAGGTATAATCCTTCCTCCGATACCCCCACCCATTTAGAGCTTTACAAGGCATTTCCAAAGATCGGGGGAATTGTGCACACCCATTCCTCCTGGGCTACCAGCTGGGCCCAGGCAGGGCGGGGGATACCCTGCTACGGTACCACCCATGCGGATTACATATACGGAGAGGTTCCCTGCCTGCGCTGCCTGACAGCGGAAGAGATTGAGGCCGGGTACGAGAAAAATACGGGACTTCTTATCACAGACTGTTTCAAGAATAAGGAGTACATGGCAGTTCCGGCCTGCTTATGTAAAAACCATGGCCCCTTTACCTGGGGAAAGGATGCAAAGGAAGCTGTGCATCATGCAGTGGTTCTGGAAGAGGTGGCCAAGATGGCATTCCGGTGTGAACAGATCAATCCAAAGGCAGCCCCTGCGCCTGAAGAGCTGCAGGATAAGCATTATTTAAGAAAGCATGGGACCAATGCTTATTACGGTCAGAAGACAGGAGTATAGACTTTGATTAAAAAAGTCATTTGAGGACTGCATGGGTGAAGCGTTCTGGGAAACTTTTAAGGAGGAATGAGAAATGAGATTTTTTTAGACACGGCAAATGTTGAGCATATCAGCTAAGCCAATGACATGGGAGTGATCTGCGGAAGGGTTAAAGGCTACAAAGGTGCTGTCTTCTGAGGGGATCAAGCGTGCGCAACCCCATGCATGTCATTGGCTGTGCAAAAGCCGGGGCAGATATTGCGGCGGTTCCTTACAGCGTAATCGAACAGATGACAAAGCACCCCTTAACAGACCAGGGGATTGAGAAGTTTAAAGAGGACTACCGCAAGGTATTTGGGGAATAGATCATCAGGAAACTGAATTGCCGGACTTTTTTGATGGTGATATGTCAAAAGAAAGGGAGAAATCTCTCCGGAATATGTAAAAGCCTGCCTTCCTGACTGGAAAGGTGGGCTTATGTTTTGTAAAGAAAATCATGCTTAAGAAAGGTAATTCTTCATGGTTTTTAGCGCATTTTTTTCCAGGCGGCTTACCTGTGCCTGGCTGATATGGATTTCTTCCGCAACCTCGGTCTGGGTTTTTCCTTCGAAAAAGCGCATGTCAATGATGTGGCGTTCCCTTTCCGGAAGGCGTCTCATGGCCTCATTTAAGGAGATGTCCTCCACCCAGTTTTCTTCCAGGTTTTTTTTGTCACTGATCTGGTCCATGACAAACAGAGGGTCACCGCCGTCGGAGTAAACCGGCTCATAAAGGCTGACCGGGCTTTGAATGGCATCCAGAGCATAGGTGATGTCTTCCTTGCTGACTCCGATCTCCTCGGCAATCTCCATAAGGGTCGGCTCCTTTAAGTTCTTTTTCATCAGATTTTCTTTGGCGTAGATTGCTTTATAAGCGGTATCCCGCAGGGACCGGCTGACACGGATGGAATTGTTATCCCGAAGATAACGCCGTACTTCGCCCAAAATCATGGGCACCGCGTAGGTGGAGAACCGGACATTCTGCGTAATATCAAAATTGTCAATGGCTTTGATTAAACCGATGCAGCCAATCTGAAATAAGTCGTCCACGTTTTCGTTGCTGCCTGAAAAACGTTGTATGACACTGAGAACCAGTCTTAAGTTTCCCTTGATGTAATCTTCTCTGGCCTTTTTATCTCCGTTAAGAATCCGTTTGAACAGAACTTCCTTTTCCTCGTTGCTCAGAAGAGGCAGTTTGGAAGTATTGACTCCGCAAATCTCTACTTTGTATCCAGACATATCTTTCCCTCCGCATCATTTTTTATTCCCGCAAAGGCAATGAGCCAAAATCAAGCTCGCTTGATCCTGGATTGCCTGCGGGGTCAAATACTTTGCAGCTTCCTGCAGGGTATCTGACTATCATAAAGAAATGATGTACTCATTCGAGGGCTTTTATACGATAGCCGAATCAATTTTTATTTCCAGTTTTTAGGTCATTATTAATCCAGCTTATTTTTTTCATACAGAATCAGCAATCCTTTTAATAGGAGAGCCTCGTCACAATGAATTTTATGATAGCACAGCGGGACAACGGAGGAAGCCAGGCCGCCGGTGGCCACAAGGCTTGCAGAAGTCCCAAGCTCTGCCTCCATTCGGTCGATCAGTCCGTCGATCATGGCGGCGTTGCCGTAAAGAATTCCATTTTTCATACAGTCAATGGTATTTTTGCCGATCACCCTGGTGGGTTTGTTTAAGCCGATGTAAGGAAGCTGGGCTGCCCGGCTGCTTAAGGAATCCAAAGATACTCTCAATCCGGGGAAAATGACGCCGCCGGAGTAATTTCCCTGCCGGTCAATGACGGACATGGTGGTAGCTGTTCCCATGTCGATGACGATGATGGGAGCAGGATATTCTTTTAATGCAGCCACCGCATCCACAATCAAATCGCTGCCAACGGTCTTGGGGTTGTCCATTTTTATGTTCAGCCCGGTCTTCATTCCGGATCCCACCAGCATAGGTGTTTTTCCTGTTATTTTTTTAACAGCGCTCAGGACCACATCCGTGAGAGGAGGGACGACAGAAGCCAGGATTGCACCTTCTATGGAAGAGAGGGGAAGGTTGTGGATTTCCATAATGTCTTTTATATTAACCGCATATTCCAGCTCGGTTTTTCCATGATTCGTGGTGACTCGTTCTACAAAATAAGTGCCGGTATTGTCAATGCCGCCTATGACAATATTGCTGTTTCCCATATCAATGGCCAAAATCATAAAGGGAACTCCTTTCCAACTTTTTTTTCTTGTGATATAATGAGCGCAAGAGAGCGAAGAGAAGCTTGCTTCTCGGCGCGAACGGTGAATGTGATCATGATTCGCAGAATCATGATATAATAGCGCAAGAGAGCGAAGAGAAGCTTGCTTCTCGGCGCGAACGGTGAATGTGGATCATGATTCGCAGAATCATGATATATTGTAGAGTACCATATTTTAAAATGAAAAACAAGGAAGTTTGATTTGCCTTTGGCTCATCGGACAGGAGGCACTTATGCTGAAAGGAAAAACTATCATTTTAGGAGTAACAGGTAGCATTGCGGCCTATAAAATAGCCGGACTTGCCAGTATGCTGGTAAAAAAGGGCTGCAAGGTCCATGTCATCATGACCCGGAATGCCACCAACTTCATCAATCCCATTACATTTGAAACATTGACAGGCAATAAATGCCTGGTAGATACTTTTGACCGCAATTTTCAGTACAGCGTGGAGCATGTGGCCTTGGCAAAGCTTGCCGATGTGGTGCTGGTCGCTCCTGCCAGCGCCAATGTGGTTGCAAAGCTGGCTCATGGAATAGCAGATGATATGCTGACCACCACTGTTCTGGCCTGTAAGTGCAGGAAAATCATTTCTCCGGCCATGAATACCAATATGTATGAAAATCCCATTGTCCAGGATAATTTAAAGATTTGCGAATCTTATGGCATGGAAGTGATACGCCCTGACTTTGGGTATCTGGCCTGCGGCGATATTGGAGCGGGAAAAATGCCGGATCCGGAGGTTCTCTTTGATTTCATTGAAAAAGAGGTCTGTTATGAAAAGGACTTAGCCGGAAAGAAAATTCTGGTTACAGCCGGTCCCACCAGGGAAGCCATTGATCCGGTCCGGTTTATTACCAATCATTCCTCCGGGAAAATGGGTTATGCAGTTGCAAAGGCTGCATCTCTCAGAGGTGCGGAGGTGACCCTTGTAAGCGGGAAAACGGATATTCCAAAGCCCAGGTTTGTGCGTTTCATAGAGATTGGCAGTGCAAAGGAAATGTTTGATGCGGTCACGGCTGAATCAGAAACTCAGGATGCGGTCATTAAGGCCGCTGCCGTAGCGGATTACCGCCCAAAACATGTGGGAACAGAAAAAACAAAGAAAAAAGACGGAGAAATGGTTATAGAACTGGAACGGACGGACGATATCCTTAAGTGGCTGGGAGAGCATCGGAAAGAAGGGCAGTTCCTCTGCGGCTTTTCCATGGAGACCCAGAACATGCTGGAAAATTCAAGGGCAAAGCTTGATAAAAAGAATGTGGACATGATTGTTGCCAACAACTTAAAAGTGGCTGGGGCCGGTTTTGGAACGGACACCAATGTAGTCACCATCATTACCAGGGAAAAAGAACTGCCCCTGGAAACGATGACAAAAGATGAAGTGGCCCACCGCATTCTGGACGAGATATTTTCCAGTCAGAATGAGGGAAAGAAGGAGTAAGACATTATGAGAGTTGAAAAAAGGCAGATCATTGTACCTGGGCAGGTGACAGGTCCGGCAAGTTTGACCGGTTATTTACTGGACAGCATAAGCGTGAATCCGGATAAGCTGCGCCCTGCTGTTATCGTGCTTCCCGGAGGCGGATACATCCGCAGATCAGACAGGGAAAGCGAGCCAATAGCTTTGCAGTTCATGTCCATGGGCTGTCATGGGTTTGTACTGGATTACAGCGTGGCTCCCAACCGTTTCCCGGTTTCTTTAAGAGAGCTTGCTGAAGCGGTGGCTGTTATCAGAGAACATGGGGCAGAATGGAAGGTGGACACGAACAGGATCATTGCATGCGGCTTTTCCGCAGCAGGTCATTTAGCCTGCAGTCTTGGGGTTTTCTGGGACAGAGATTTTGCGTGGGAGGCCATAAACAGGACCCCTGAAGAAATACGGCCCGATGGGCTGATCTTAAATTATCCGGTAATCACAAGCGGGGAATTTAAACACGCCGGCTCTGTTTTAAGCCTTTTAGGTGAAGAGGCAACAAAGGAGGAAACGGAAGGCATATCCCTGGAACGGTTTGTAACGGAAAAGATGCCCAGAGCCTTTTTATGGCATACCTATACGGACGCTTCGGTACCCCTTGAAAACACCCTTCTCCTGGCTGACGCCATGAGAAAGCATCATGTGAATTTTGAACTCCATGTTTACCCTGCGGGAGTCCATGGTCTGTCCCTGGCCAATGAGGAAACCGCGGGCTCCGATGAGAACCTCCTTGAACCTTCCTGTCAGAGCTGGATTTCGCTTGCAAAGACGTGGATTTCAAATTTTTAACCGAATCAAGCAGCGGAGCGGATTGAGGATATCCGTTTGTCTATGGAAGAGTGAATCTTGACTTATGGTTGGAATCATACTACAATAGACAAGTTGAGACGTAAAATTTGGAGGAACTATTTTTGTGAATATAGCGGAAGAGATTAAGAAGAGAAGAACATTTGCCATTATTTCCCATCCGGATGCGGGAAAAACCACGCTGACAGAGAAATTTCTGCTTTATGGAGGGGCCATCAACCTGGCTGGAACGGTAAAGGGAAGAAAAGGTGCCAAGCATGCAGTTTCCGACTGGATGGAGATTGAAAAGGAGAGAGGTATTTCCGTCACCTCCTCTGTTTTACAGTTTAATTACGACGGATTTTGTATTAACATTCTGGACACACCCGGCCACCAGGATTTCTCCGAGGATACTTATCGTACCTTGATGGCGGCCGATTCCGCTGTCATGGTCATTGATGGTTCCAAGGGTGTGGAGGCTCAGACCATCAAGCTGTTTAAAGTCTGCGTTATGCGCCATATCCCCATTTTTACATTTGTGAATAAGATGGACCGGGAAGCAAGAGATCCTTTTGAACTGATGGATGAAATCGAGGAAGTTCTTGGGATCAGGACCTGTCCGGTTAATTGGCCGATTGGCTGCGGAAGGGATTTTAAAGGGGTTTATGACCGCTTTAAAGAGACCATAACCACATTCCGTGCTTCCATGAACGGGCAGAAGGAAGTGGAGGCAACAGAAGTTCAGCTGGGTGATGCCCAGGTGGATACACTGATCGGGGAAAGCTATCACCGGCAGCTTATGGAAGATATTGAACTCCTTGACGGCGCCAGCGATGAGCTGGATATGGAACGGGTAGGCAAGGGAGACTTGTCTCCTGTATTTTTTGGTTCAGCACTTACAAATTTCGGAGTGGAGACATTTTTGCAGCATTTTCTTCAGATGACAACCTCTCCCCTTCCAAGGCTGACAACAACAGGAGTTGTGGACCCCTTTGAAGAGGACTTTTCCGCTTTTGTATTCAAGATACAGGCCAACATGAACAAGGCCCACAGGGACCGCATTGCATTCATGCGGATCGTATCCGGTAAGTTTGACGCAGGCATGGAGGTGAACCATGTCCAGGGCGGCAAAAAGCTGCGCTTATCCCAGCCTCAGCAGCTTATGGCCCAGGATCGTAAGATCGTGGAAGAAGCCTATGCAGGGGATATTATCGGTGTTTTTGATCCGGGCATCTTTTCTATTGGAGACACCCTTTGCAAATCCAATGAGAAATTGGAATATGAAGGGATCCCCACCTTTGCACCGGAGCATTTCGCAAGGGTGAGGCAGATGGACACCATGAAAAGAAAGCAGTTTATCAAAGGCGTGAACCAGATCGCACAGGAAGGTGCCATTCAGATATTCCAGGAGTTTAATACCGGAATGGAGGAGATCATTGTGGGAGTTGTAGGGGAACTGCAGTTTGAAGTATTGACCTACCGTCTGGAAAACGAGTACAATGTGGAAGTGAAGCTTGAAAAGCTTCCATATGAATATATCCGCTGGATCGAGAATAAGGATGAAATTGATGTGGCAAAGATTCAGGGAACATCAGATATGAAACGGATCAAGGATCTAAAAGACAATCCGCTTCTCTTATTTGTCAACAGCTGGAGCGTAGGCATGGTGTTGGAGCGAAATCCGGGACTGAGGCTTTCCGAATTCGGTCATAGCTAAGTCATAACCCGTATAAATCAGATACCGGAAATCCGGGAACAGTTTATGAAGAATAATATATAAGGAGGCAGCAGACAATGAGTAAAATTGATGAAGTAAGGGCAGCCATGGTAGAGGCCATGAAGGCAAAGAACAAGCAGAGAAAGGATGCCTTATCCATGCTCCTTTCCTCTCTTAAGAATTTTGAGATCGATAAGAAGGATCACACTCCCATTACTGAGGATGAGGCCAATGCGGTTGTAAAGAAGGAAATCAAGCAGACTCAGGAGACTCATGACCTGGCGCCTGAGGACAGGACGGATATCAGGGAGGAAGCGGCGTTCCGTATTTCCGTTTATAAGGAGTTTGCTCCGGAGGATATGGGAGAGGAGCAGATCAAGGAAATCATTCAATCTGTTCTCCAGGAACTGGGAATCGAAACTCCCACCGGGGCTGACAAGGGAAGAATCATGAAGGTCCTGATGCCCAGGGTAAAAGGAAAAGCGGATGGCAAGGCCGTAAATGACGCACTGGCAGCTATGATGAAGTAAGAAAAGGGGTGTGGACCATGTACAGGAAGGAAATTGAGGAATATATAGAGTCACATAAGCAGGAGATGATCGACGACATCTGCACACTGTGCCGTATTAACAGCGAAAAGATGGCCTACAGGGAAGGAATGCCATATGGGAAGGGAGCATTTGAGGCTTTGTCTGAAGCCCTGGCAATCGCGGAATCCTACGGTTTTTCCATTACCAATTACGATAATTATGTAGGAACAGCAGATTTAAATGATAAGGAGCGCCAGCTTGATATCCTGGCTCACCTTGATGTGGTTCCGGCAGGAGAAGGCTGGAAGGAAACAGAACCCTTTGAGCCGGTGGCAAAGGAAGGAAAGCTGTTTGGCCGCGGTACAGCAGATGACAAAGGCCCGGCTGTTGCAGCCCTTTACGCCATGAGAGCGGTAAAGGAGCTGAATATTCCCCTTAAGAAAAATGTCCGGCTGATCCTTGGAACCGACGAAGAGTGCGGAAGCTCTGACATTGCCCATTATTATGCCATAGAAGAGGAAGCTCCCATGACCTTTTCTCCTGACGGCTCTTTTCCGGTGGTGAATACGGAAAAAGGCGGGTTAAACGGTCATTTTACCGCTGAGTGGGCTCCATCATCCAGCTTTCCAAAGCTGGTAAGCATAAATGCCGGAACAAAGGTAAATGTGGTGCCTGGAAAAGCTACTGCAGTGGTAGCAGGCATTGACGCCAAAGCCCTTGAGCATGCTGCAGCAGAGTGTGAAAAGAAAACAGGGATTCGTTTTCAACTGGAGCTGGAAGAAGACACCGCAACCATTACGGCAATCGGTGAAAGTGCCCATGCTTCCCTCCCTGAGGAGGGAAACAATGCCCTGACAGGACTTCTTTCGTATTTAATTAAGCTTCCCCTGGCAGAGTGCCGGCAGGTGACCATGATCCGCCGCCTTTTGGAGCTGATTCCCCATGGGGACACTTCAGGAAAAGCCCTGGGAATCGCCATGGAAGATGAGCTTTCCGGCAGCCTGACTCTGGCATTCAGCTTATTAAAGGTAACGGAATCCTGTCTGGAAGGAACCTTTGACAGCCGGTGCCCTGTCTGCGCTACAGAAGAAAATGTTCTGGAGGTTGTAAAAAGGAACATGACGGAAAAGGGCTTTACCCTTCACAACGATTCCATGAGACCGCCTCATCACGTGGATGGAAATTCAGAATTCGTAAAAACCCTGCTGAATGTTTATGAAAGCTATACCGGCTTAAAGGGAGAGTGCGTGTCCATGGGCGGTGGTACTTATGTCCATGAATTAAAGAACGGCGTTGCCTTCGGCGCTTCCATGCCGGGGACAGATAACCGCATGCATGGAGCCGACGAGTACGCGGTCATTGATGAACTTGTGGTAAGCGCTAAGATATTTGCCCAGGTGATCGTGGATCTGTGTTCATAAAATTTCGGGTTTTTGTCCCTGATTTTAAAATAAGTATTGACAAAAGCAGGATGAGAGCGTAAAATACGGCTCATAAAGGAATTCCTAGTTTGCCTATAGGAATCAGTGGAAGGAGTAGCTGCCATGAACCAGTTAAAAGCCATGCAGATGAATATGGATCCGATGGACGGCATGTGTATGATGATGTGTCGTGTATCAGAATGCATAAAAATACGATAATCGTTTCATTTGTATGGATTGTGATTGGAATTCGCTGAGAGCAGCAAAACGCGGAAATTTTTAGGTCGCAAGTCTGTGCAGGGCTTGCGGCCTTTTTGTACCTTAAAGAAAAGAAATGAAAGGAAAAGGAAATAGACATATGCAGTCAGCAGAACCTATTATCCAGCTGGTGGGACTGGGAAAAGAGTTCCGAACCGCAAACGGCCCCATTAAGGCCCTAGATGATATTAACCTGTCCATTGAACAGGGAGAAATATTTGGAATTATCGGTTTGAGCGGAGCCGGTAAGAGCACCTTGGTCCGCTGTATCAATTATCTGGAAATCCCTACATCGGGAGATGTGCTTTTCGAGAATAAGAGTCTGGCTTCTATGCGGCCCCGGGAGCAGAGGCTGGCCAGACAGTCCATGGGCATGATCTTTCAGCAGTTTAACCTGCTGGCCCAGAGGAATGTATTACAGAATGTGTGCTTTCCTCTGGAAATCGCAGGCGTTCCCAAAAAGGATGGGATCAAAAGGGCTATGGAGCTTTTGGAAATCGTGGGACTTAAAGAGAGGGCAAAGGCTTATCCGGCCCAGTTGTCAGGCGGGCAGAAGCAAAGGGTTGCCATAGCAAGAGCCCTGGCGACCAATCCCAAGGTTCTCCTTTGCGATGAAGCCACAAGCGCTTTGGATCCAAATACCACAAAGTCCATACTGGGGCTTTTAAAGGATATTAACCGGTCCATGGGAGTTACGGTGGTGGTCATCACCCATGAGATGACGGTGATCGAAGCCATCTGCGACCGGGTGGCGATTATTGACCAGAGCCACATTGCAGAAGTGGGAAACGTAACAGAAATATTCTCTGAGCCAAAGTCCAAAATCGGAAGACAGCTCATATTAGGGGAGGCGGCGGAATTAGTCAGCCGGTTCGGCGGCTCCAGAAGGGTCCGGATTTCCTTTGACGGCCGGTCTTCCTTTGAACCGGTCCTTGCCAATATGATATTAGCCTGTAAGGTCCCGGTGAATATTATGCATGCCGAGACAAGGGACATTAACGGAACCGCTATGGGACAGATGGTCATCCAGCTTCCGGAGGAGGAAGTGGACCAGAACAGGATCCTTAATTATTTAAAGACAGCGGGAATCACTCATGAGGAGGTAAAGGATTATGATCTTTGATGCAACCGTTTTGCAGATGCTTAAAACAGGCATATGGGAAAGCTTGTTCATGACATTTACCTCATCCTTTTTTGCGTACCTTATCGGAATTCCCTTAGGCATTTTTCTGGTTGTTACGGACAAAGAAGGGATCTATCCCATCCCCTGGTTTCAGAGGATTCTGGGTCTGATTATAAACCTGCTCCGGTCCGTGCCGTTTATCATTCTGTTGATTATGGTGCTTCCCATTACAAGGGCTGTTGTGGGTACTACCCTGGGAGCAAAGGCTGTGATCCCCCCGTTGGTAATAGCCTCAGCGCCCTATGTAGCCAGAGTCGTGGAAGCTTCCTTTAAGGAAGTGGATCCAGGCGTGATCGAGGCGGCAAAATCCATGGGTTCTTCCACCCTTCAGATCATATGGAAGGTTCTTCTTCCGGAAGCAAAGCCTTCCCTCTTGGTTGGAGCGGCTCTTTCCGTCACTACCATATTGGCCTATTCTGCTATGGCAGGCTTTGTAGGCGGAGGCGGACTTGGAGATATTGCAATTAAATACGGATATTACCGCTACCAGACGGAGATGATGTTTATAACCGTGGCAATTCTTGTTATCATTGTCCAGGTCATTCAGGAGGCAGGAATGAAACTATCCAGAGTGAGCGATAAGAGAATTAAGTAGTAACAGCCTAAGGCGTTACCATAAAAAATTTTAAGGAGGAAAAAGTTATGAAAAAGTCACTTTATGTACTTACGGCAGCACTGGTTGCCGCAGGAGCACTGACCGCATGCTCAGGAAGTAAGGGAGCACCGGCAACGACCGCAGCAGAGACAACACAGGCTGCAACAACAGAAGCAGCGAAGACAGATGAAACAACGGCAGCAGAGAGCAAGGAGGCTTCCGGCGACTTGGAAAAGATCGTTGTAGGCGCAACTCCGGCTCCTCACGCAGAGATTTTAAATGCTGCAAAGGATATCCTAAAGGAAAAGGGATATGAGCTGGTGGTAAAAGAATATACGGATTATGTACAGCCAAACCTGGCCCTTGAATCCGGAGATCTAGATGCCAACTATTTCCAGCACAAGCCATATCTGGATCAGTTCAACGAGGAAAAGGGAACAGACCTTGTAAGCGCAGCAGCTAT
The DNA here is from genome assembly GCF_000526995.1 of Lacrimispora indolis DSM 755. Lineage (NCBI taxonomy): Bacteria > Bacillati > Bacillota > Clostridia > Lachnospirales > Lachnospiraceae > Lacrimispora > Lacrimispora indolis. The sequence continues at coordinate 4,510,252 of NZ_AZUI01000001.1, forward strand.
TCACTATGAACCTTTCGGCATTTATGCCGGAAAGACCGATTCTCTTGACAACCTTCCTGACGGAGCCCAGATCGCAGTGCCGAATGACGTTTCCAACGAGGCAAGAGCTCTTCTTTTACTGGCAGACAAGGGGCTGATCGGCTTAAAGGAAGGTGTTGAGCTGGAGGCTACCAAGAATGACATTGTAAAAAATGACAAGAACTTCAAGATCGTTGAAGTTGAAGCTGCCCAGCTTCCCCGTTCCTTAGGCGACGTGGATGTGGCTGTTATCAATGGAAACTATGCAATTGAGGCCGGCTTAAAGGTATCTGATGCCCTGGCCGTAGAGGATGCCAAGTCAGTAGCAGCGACCCTTTACAGCAACATTGTTGCCGTACGTGCAGGAGAGGAAAGCAGTGAGAAGACAAAAGCCCTTGTGGAAGCTTTAACAAGCGATACCATTAAAAAGTTTATTGAAGACACCTACGATGGTGCGGTAGTTCCTTCTTTCTAAATAAGGGATCTTTTAAGCAATGATAAAAGGCCGTTATGGAGACGCTTTAAGCAGTTTCCATAGCGGCCTTTTTTGGTCAAAGGGCTGGCGGGCAGTCACATTTGGCCAGTCTCTGCGGCATCTATTGCACCAGCCGCTGTCTTAAAATTTCAAGATACCGTTCATTCTTCTCACAATTTTCCAAAGCAAAAGACTTCATGATTCTGGATATATCCTCACGGCTGCAGTTTTTAAACTGATTTGCGTATTCCGGCTGTAAGACACCTGCGGCAAAGCCGGTCAGCAAAGCGTAGTTCATACATTTCTGAAAGGTGCCGAAGGTATAATTCGGAGCCTCTTCCAGGAGAGACAACATGTATCTGGTGAATTCCCTGGTCACTTCTTTGCCTGGGCATTCGCTTCGCCATGCGGTGAAGTTTTCGGCTCCTAAAAGACCCTTCTGACGCTGGACCCCTGCGACCTGCCGCAGGTATTCACTGTCCGGCTTAACCGTTACCCAGCCCATGGTGCCGCAGTCCTTATAAGTCCAGGTGGTCCAGTGAAGACCAAGCTCATTCATTGCCTTTAACTGGTCGTCCATGGATGCCAGGCGGTTTGGCATATCCTCTTCTCCCGTACAATACTGGGAGCCAAATTCCCCGACCCATAAAGGAACCTGATATTTTTCGGAAAATTGCCAGCCTTCTGTTTCCTTAATATGATTTATCTGCTTTTCATAATCCCAGTAGCTGGCTGTTTCAACCCGGTCATTATGCAGTTCCTCGTAATGTCCCGGATATTTGCCGGGGCCAAAGCTGGAGATGATGTAATCGTGGGAGGAATAAACAAGGTTTTCGGCAAAAGGGGCCTCCAGACCGGAAAAATTATGTCCGTAGCAGTCGCCTTCGATAAAGATGATGTGGTCCGGATCAATCTCCCGGATGGCGTGTACCGTATTCCTTACAACCTGGTTGAAGGTTTCGTAATCCGAGGTGAAATTTTCGTACATGTTAAAGGGATAATCCCCGCTGCGGCAGCTGGAGCTTGGCTCGTTGAACAATTCATAGCCGGCCACTGCGGGACGGCCGCAAAAACGCCGGGCCAGCTCCTGCATAAAGCTGATGTAACGTTTCTGGTAGCAGGCATCGGTCCAGAACAGGGAGATTCCCCCGTCATTGTCGCTGTGCCAGTGGGTGTTCTGCCAGCCCTGTATGGCGTGCATGTCTAAAATGACGTATAAATGGTGGCGCTCACACAGGGAGACGGCTGCCTCCAGGATCTTAAATCCCTTTTCTTTGTAGACAAAGGGCTGGGAATCATCTTCAAAATGCCTGTAGTTGAGCGCCAGGCGCACGCAGTTTGCCCCGGTGGAAGCTATAAAGCGTACATCCTCTTCAGACAAAAATTCTTTCATCATTTCGGTGAAGAAAAACTCTCCATTTTCCTTTCCCAGCCGGCCGGCCATGTGCTCTCTTAAGGAAATTTCTGTTCCTGGATAACCGTTGATAAAATTTTCCATATTCATCCAGCCGCCGATGCAGGTACCTCGCAGATAGACCTGGCGCCCGGATTCTGTGACAATTGCTTTTCCTTTGGTTTTAAGAAACTCCATAAAAATATCTCCTTTCGGTATGTAATTCGCTTTATTGTATATTTTACCATTAGGATGCGGAGCGCTCAATATGATGAATTATCAACATTTTATAAAAAAAGAATAAGAAAAGAAGGTTAAATGTAAATGTTGACGAATTTTCATACTTATCATTCTTAAATCCTTGTGTTAAAATGCAGCTATGAAGTTCATGAATTTCGGGTTTAAAAAAGTTTTTCAGTAATATGAAAATATTTATATTGGAGGAGGAACCATGAGGTTAACAAAGAGTATTGGTATGTTGCTGCTGGGGATTTCTATGGCAGCATCCTTGACAGCCTGCAAGAGTACATCCGGGAGCGCACCGGAGTCTGCGGCTGACGGGAACAGCGCCCAAACGTCGGGAGAGACAACGGCCGGCAATAGCACCCAAGGGTTGGGAGAGACTGGGGCGCCTGCGGCTCCGGGGGAGGTCACAACCCTTCGGATGTGGTCCAATGACCAGCATGATCAGGCTGTATATGATGAAAAGATAAAGGAATTTAATGAGACCATCGGCAAAGAAAAAGGGATTGCGGTTGAATATACGGTATACGGCAGTGATTATTACACAACTCTGGACGTGGCTGTAACGGCCGGAGAAGGCCCGGACATCTTTAAGAGCAACAAGATAGGAAATTATTCCAAGGCTGGTTACATCATGCCCTGGGAGACGATAGAAGGCTTAAAGGGACTGGTTGAGCGGTTCCGGCAGTATAATGCGCCGGGATATGGAATATATGGGGATAAAACCTATGCCATTCCGTTCCGGGTAACAAACTACGGAATTGCCTGTAACATGGATATTTTTAGGAAAAATGGGCTGACCGTGCCTGAAACATGGGACGAGATGCGGGAAGCGGCACGGGTAATTACAGAAAACAGCGGCGGTTCTACATATGGTTATGCGCTGGCTATGGGCTATTCCTCCTATGATTATTTTTATGTAAATCTTGCCAATGCCGCCAGTGTTGGGGATGAATATTTTAATCATACAACCGGAAGATATGATTATTCCAGCCTTCGGGGGTTCTTCGGACATTTGCAGGATATTATTGATGACGGAAGCATGTTCCCAGGCTTTGAAACCATGGACGGAGATACGGCCAGAGCTCAGTTTTCCGCCGGAAATATTGGTATGGTAGGAGTGTTATCTTCCGATGTTATGACCTTTAAAAAGCAGTTCCCCTGTGATTTTGAGTGGGAGGTTATCCCTTATCCTGTAAAGGATGCAAAAAACCGCTTCAAAGAGCCTGTGGGCGTGTCCTTATCTTATGTGATCAATTCCGATGTAAAGGAGAAGGGATATGAGGATAAGGTTGCGGAATTTATGAAGTTCCTGTATTCTGACGAATTGTTTGTGGCAACCAACGAGGCACAGGTGGATATCAGCATCCTTGGTGATGAGATTACCAGTCTGTCAACGGCTGCAAATATGGACCCCAACTGGCTGCGGTTCTCGGATATGGATATCTACTGCATCAAATATCCCAATCCGGACGGTGAATTATCCATTGAGGGAGACGGTTTCCATGATGTATACAGTAAGATCCTTACAGGAGTAGTAGATGTAGATGCAGGTCTGGAGGATTTAACAGTCCGCTATAATGAGGCTTTGGATCAGGCAATTTCATCAGGCAAAGTAGATATTAAGGATTACATTGATCCCGATATTACTTTAAAGATGAAGTGGGTGAAGTAGAACTTAAGTCAGCACTTCCGGATATGCATATCTATTTGGAAGTGCTTTTTTAAAGAGGTGCTTATGAGCAGAATATTAAAAAGGAGTAATAAACTTCACAAAGGGAACAAAATCCAGGAGATACTCATGATCACGCCCATGACAATCGGGTTTTTGATGTTTTCCGTATATCCCATTATCTGGGTGCTGCGCTGGTCATTTTTTAAATACAATGGCTACAGCGATCCGGTTTTTATCGGCCTGGACAACTTTGTCCGGGCATTTGCCAGGGATCCCGCCTACTGGGATTCATTAAAAAACACCTTTCTGATTGCCGGTATTAAGATGCTGATCGAAATTCCCCTTTCCCTGCTGCTGGCAGTTTTACTGAATAATAAGATAAATGGCAGCTCGTTTTTTCGGGTGGTGTTCTTCCTGCCTTCGGTGTTCAGTATCGCGGTGGTGGGATTGATCTTCTCCATCCTTTTCAGTGCGTATAATGGGATTATCAATGCCGCTCTTCGGGAGATTGGTTTTATATCGCGGAATATCAGCTGGTTCAGTGATAAGGGGCATGCCATGTTTGTGATCATCCTGGTGTCCCTGTGGACAACATTTGGTTTAAATATGATTTACTTTCTCATGGGTCTGCAGAATATTTCCAAATCCTTATATGAATGTGCGTCTATTGACGGAGCTGACGAGATTCAGCAGTTTTTTCACATTACCGTGCCCATGGTAGCGCCTATTCTTCAACTGGTACTGATGATGAGTGTTTTGGGAACGATGAAGATGACGGACTTAATTCTGGTTCTCACCAACGGTGCCCCCGGCGGTTCCACAGAGGTAGTAATGACGTATATTTTCAAATACTTCTTCTCTTACGGCGAAAGCTCTTCAAAAGAAGTGCAGTTTGGCTATGCTTCGGCAATGGCGGTTATCACGGCAATTATTTTGGGGATCGTGACGCTTATCTATTTGAAGGTATCAGAGAAAATGCAGTCGGTTGATGAATAGGGAGGAGGAAAGCGATGAAAAAGGTATCGAAACACATACTGAGGATTATTCTGTACGGTTTTCTGGCTGTGGTTACGCTGTTTGCCGTCTTCCCGGTCGTCTATATTTTGCTGTCGTCTTTTAAATCCAACCAGGAGATACTGGTTGGCGGAGTCCGGATTATTCCCCGGGAATGGCATCTGGAAAATTATGTACAGGCATGGAATCTGGCTAACTTTGGAAAATTGACCTTTAACAGTATTTTCTATACAGTGGCAGTGGTGGCAGGTTGTGTCCTTACCTCGATTTTGGCCGGTTATGTGTTTGCCAGGGGGACGACAAGATTCTCCCGGCTGGTTAACGCCATGCTGCTGTGCTCCATGTTTGTTTCTATTGGAACCTTGTCCCTGTATCCCCAGCTGAGCCTTGCCAAGCTGTTTGGGCTGAATGGAACGCTTTGGGGGCCGATTATCATCAGGGTTTTTGGGATGAATGCAACTCAGGTTTTTGTTGCCACAGGGTTTGTCCGCCAGATTTCCAGGGAGATAGATGAAGCGGCGCAGATCGATGGATGCAGTTTCTTCGGGATTTTTTGCCGGATTATTTTCCCGCTGTGCAAGCCGCTGGTGGCGACCACAGGGCTGATGGCTTTCCGGACAGCCTGGAGCGATTATCTGCTTCCCTATGTATTTACCATATCAGCCAAGGAAAAATGGCCGCTGGTAGTCGGAGTAGTCAGCTTAAAATCCAGCGGAGAAGCTGTTTCCTCCTGGAATTTAATGCTTGCAGGAATTAGTATTTCAATTCTTCCCATGTTTATTATATACTTATTCTTAAACAAATATTTTATTTCAGGACTGACGGAAGGTTCTGTCAAAGGATAAGTGAGGGCGATTTATGTTTTATACCATTGGCTTGCTGTTGATCTTTTCGATTATTTTGCTTGTGTTTGACCGGAAAAGCAGATACTCTTATTTATTTGTGCTGATGGCAGCAGGAGTGATCATTGCGTTTTTTTCCATTATCCTGCATATCAATATGTTTGCAAGCTATGCAAGTTATTATGACAGCAGTATTTATTACCGTCTGGATTACTATATTTACAGGACGATTACAGACCGTATGGCCCTGCCGATTGTCTATAATATCCGGCTGATGAATTTAGGAATCGCCCTGTTTTTATTGGCAGAGACAATTTTTAATTACGAATTTTATCGGGGGCTGAGAGGCTACAGAGAGCAGAAAAAAAGCCGGGTGAAGATACGGGGCCATGTCCTGCTGTTTTTGATTCCGTTTTTGTCCCTGCTGTTGTATGATCCCATAACATCTACAAACATGTACATCTATTATCACACTTCGGCCAGACCGCAGCTGGTGTATTACGTCTTTGAGGCGGTGAACCTGATCGTTAAGCTGAGTGTTCTTTATTTGCTGCTGCGGCCGGTTTTTCTGCTCCTTCGGTATGTGGCGGAGACGACCGTGCTGTTTTTGCGGAAACGTATTTTTTTGTTATCCATGGGGCTGCTCCTGGTGGCCTCCCTGTTTTACCGCTTTTTTTACGTAGGGCCATTCAGTGTATCCGTTGGTAAGGTCATCCGCAGCGGTTTTTGGATTTTTGAAAATGTCCAGGCCAGGATTTCCAAGGTGTATCTGACTTCCCCATCGGTGGTATTGATCGTTCTGGCGGTCTGCATGTCTATTCTGCTCAGCTTTCGTATGGATATCTCCGCCACCCTGTTTGTGGAACGGAAGATTCAAAAGAATCTGATTGTTATGAACGGGATGCTGGGTGAAACCCTTCATTCCCAAAAAAATTTACTGTTTTCCTTGCAGATTCTGACCGGTAAGATTGACGCCAAGGTGCCTCAGAAGGAGGAAGTTCCGGAGATCGGGAGAATGAAACTGCTGATTGATGAATCCCTGGCCCGGACTACAGAGATGCTGGATAAGTTAAAGGAGGTCAAGTACCATTACCTTCATAACTGCATTGTCAGCATTATTGATGAAGCCCTGGCCGAGGTGACGGTTCCGGAGAATATCAGGATAGAGTGGGATAAGACAAGTTTTGAGGGAATCAGCGGAATGTATGACAGGTATCACTTATGTAAGGCGCTGGTAAATATTTTTTACAATGCGGTGGAGGCAATTGAGCAGTCAGGAAAGGAAGAAGGAAAGATTACCGTGCAGATTTTTTTCCTGTTTCACTGGCTGGTAATTGCGATTACGGATAACGGAACCGGTATCAAGCCCAGAAACCGTAACAGGATATTTACCCCCCACTATTCCGGCAAGCAGGGGAAGATGAACTGGGGCCTGGGGCTTCCCTATGTATATAAAGTGGTGAAAGCGCATCTGGGGCAGGTGAAGCTTGACAGCAGGGAAGGCGTTTATACATCAGTGCTGGTGATGCTGCCAGTAAGCAAAAACGACCCGGCAAAACAGCCGTGATCAGGGAGGGAATAACATGGAGAAGATCAGAATTATCATTGCCGATGATATGGAGGAAATCCGCAACCATCTGGCTGAAAAAATAGCGGCTTTGTCCGGAGACATTGATATTGTCGGTGTTGTGGGAACCGGAAGGGAAGCCGTCAAGCTGACTGAGGAGCTTTTGCCGGATGTGGTGCTGATGGATATACAGATGGAAACCAGGATTGCCGGGATTTCTGCGATTGCAAAGATTCAGGAGCTGTTTCCCAATGTAAAGTGTATTGCCCTGACCGTTCATGAGGATGAGGAGTTTATTTTCCGGGCTTATCTGGCCGGTGCGGCAGACTATATCATTAAGGTAAGTCCTGTGGAGAAGATTGTCAAATCCATTCATGATGTCATTGACAATAAGCTGCTTGTCAGGCCGGAGGTTGCCAGGAAGCTGATTGACGGATACCGGCAGGTGCAGGAAAACCAGATCCGTTTAAAGGAAACCTTTCAGGTGATGCTTCTGATTAATACAACGGAATATGAGATTTTGAAAATGATATACGGTGGGCTTACCTACAGAAATATCGCTGAGCTGCGTTTTGTGCAGGAAACTACGATTCGCTCACAGGTCAATCACATATTAAAAAAGTTTGGAAAAAAGCGGATGAAGGATGTCATCAGGCAGTTGCGGGAGCTGAAGATATTCGAAGATTAATAGAAAGAGGGAACCATAATGAAATCAAGGAAGCTTGGCAATACAGGACTGTACGTGCCGGAGGTCGGCTTTGGCGCATGGGCCATCGGCGGAAAAGGCTGGGGATCCACAGCGGATGATGAGAAGGCCTGGGAGGCGTTGGAAATCTCCTGGGACCAGGGTGTGCGCCTTTTTGATACCTGTGATGCTTACGGCGATGGGCACAGTGAGATTTTGCTGGGAAAATTTTTAAAGGGGAAACGGCAGGAGGCCGTGATTGTTACAAAAGGCGGAACTAATTTCCGGGTTCAGGAAAGAAGTAAGAATTTTGAACGGGAGTATCTGTTTGCCTGTCTGGAAGAGAGTCTGAGGCGGCTTCAGACAGAGTATGTTGACGTTTATCTTCTCCATGTGCCGGATGCCGCCTGGCAGGAAAAGGGCCTGATCTGGGATACGCTAAAGGAGATGAAGCAATCAGGAAAGGTCCGGTTTGCAGGACTTGCCATGTGGGGAGCAAAGGACACGCTTCATGCATTTTCCCAGGATGAGGAGCGGGTCATGGAGGTTTTGGAATGCCCCTTTAATATTCTGAACAAATCGAATCTTAAGGTGGTGGAGATTGCCAGGGAAAGGGGAATTGCTGTGCTGACCAGCCAGCCCCTGGCCAGCGGAATTCTGACCGGGAAGTATGCTGCCGGAACCGGCTTTCCGGAAGGGGATAACCGGAAGGGCTTTTGGACCGGTGAGAGGTTTAAAGAGGTGGAGCCAGATATGGAGATCATCCGGGCGTGTATGGCTGAAACCGGCTTAAATATGGTACAGCTTTCTCTGGCATATAATCTGAATTATCCAGGTATCAGTTGTGTGATACCGGGAGCGAAAACCCGGGAACAGGCACTTTCCAATATCTCCGGCAGCGGCATTGTGCTTGATGAAGCGGTGATGGAGCGGTTGAAACAGACCAGAGGATTTGTGTTTTAAGGCTGGGACAGGGGGACTGATATGAGCTTACAGATCATTTGTGCCGGGTGGCAGATGAAACGGTTTCCGGCGGGGAGAGGGTTCAGCTATGAGGACCTTGAGAATGGGTTTGAGACCCCGGGAACTGGAAGAGACAGGATCTATGAGATTTCTGACTTTCCGGCTCAGGTTCATGATGTGCTGCTGGCATATGGGGAAATAAAAAATCCCAATCTTACGGGAATAAACGAGGATTTGTGGATTGATGACTATGACTGGGTTTACCGGTGCGGGTTTTCGGCTGAGACAGGGGTGGAGTCCTGGCTCTTGCTGGAAGGAATCGATACCTTTGCCGATATTTATGTAAATGGCGTGTTGGTGAGGCAATGTGAGGACGTTTTTTTGGAGTATCAGATTCCGGTGTCCCAGGTGCTTCTGGAACGGAATACGCTGCTGATTCATTTTCATTCGGCAAAGCACCGGATGGATGAAGCAGTACTGCCCCCGAAGTATCAGGGACGGGTTGGGGCGAACTCTGCATTTCGGGTGTTCCGTTCAGGATTTCACGAGTATTGTGGTCCAGCTCCGTTTTTGATCCGATGCGGAATCTATGGAACGGTGGCATTAAAGCAGGTTTTTGCCCCTTCTTTTAAAGAGGTTTTGGTTGACACCATCCTGGAGGAGGACGGCAGCGGGAGAGTGCTGGTCGACGGAGTGTTTCTGGGCGATGGAGTGCAGGGGCTGGTTTCTGTCCAGGTGCTGGATGAGGATGGACGGCTGGCTGCAGGTCTGGAAATACCGGTTGAACATAACCGGGTAAGGGCAGAGCTGCGTGTGGAACGCCCGCAGCTTTGGTGGCCGCGAACCCACGGGACACCTTATTTATATAAGGTAGAGCTGTGCTGTATCGGGAGCCCGGGGGAAAGCCTGATTAAATCTGTCGGATTCCGCCGGATAACCGGCGGGGCAGAGATGAATTTTACGGTAAATGGCAGGCCTTTAAAACTGTGGGGAGCAAACCTGGTTCATCCGGATACCATGAGTAATTGCTATCGCCCGGAGGTGATGAACCGGCTTCTTGATCTGGCAGAGCTTGGCAATTTCAATGCTCTGCGGGTCTGGGGAGAGGGAGAAAAGCTTCCGGAGGCGTTTTATGAGGAGTGTGACCGCAGGGGGATACTGATCTGGCAGGATTTTTATTTGTGCTGTTCCCTGTATTCGGAAGAGCCTCATTATCTTGCGCTGTGCCGGGAGGAAGCAATGCAGCTGGTAAAACGGCTGAAATCCCATCCCTGTATCCTGCTCTGGTGCGGCGGCAATGAAACTCTGTTATGCCGGGACTATGGTTATCCCGGCGAGGAATGTCTGGGGAGCGTGATTTTTGACCAGGTTTTTGCAAAGGTGTGCAAAAGCCTTGATCCAAAACGGTATTATCACCTTTCTTCCCCGTCCGGAGGCCGGTGGGCCAATGACCCGGAAGAGGGTGACACTCATGGCTATACCCATCTGTGGTTTGTTCCGGGGCGGGAATATCCGGTGTTCTTAAGTGAGAACTGCCGGGTTTCGGCACCGGCAATCAAATCCATGAGACGCATGATGACGGAGGAGGAGCTTTGGCCTGATGGTTATAGCGGCCGGGTAACACGGAAAACAATGTTACAATGGCCGGAAACCTGGAGCCGGCATAATACCAACCAGGGCTTCTTAAAGCTGGGGCCTGTGGAGCATTATTATGACGCTCTTTCCCCGGAGGAGCTGGTGTATAATCTTGGCGCGGCACACGGGGAATATATCCGGGAACAAGTGGGGCGGTTCCGCCGGGGCTACAGCGGAGACCATCCGATGGACAGGCGGCGGACAGGCGGGCATCTGCTCTGGAAGTTCAATAATAACAGCAATATTATTTCTTACGGAGTGGTGGATTATTTTCAGGAGCCATACTATCCTTATTATGAATTGAAACGCTGCTATGAGCCGTTTTTTCTATCCTGTGAGTTTGGGGACCAGGGCTATTTGTGGATTACCAATGATACTCCGGAGGTGAAACAGGGGATTTTGGAGGTGTCGCTCTTTGACATTCAGAAGAATTGCATGATCCGATCCTTTGAGCAAGCATTTTCGGTGGTTCCGGACGAATCCCGGCCTGTCTGTACCCTCAAGCCTTTCGGACAGTTTTTAAAAAGGCATGCGGTGTATGCCAGGGCTGTATCAGATTCAGGGGAGGTTTTAGGAACCTCACTGGATGTTTTTGAGATCGAGCGCCATATGGAATATCCAGTGAAAACGGGTTTGTCCCTCATCCAGGAAGGTGATTTGCTTTTGGTTTGCTGTGAAGCCTTTGCCAGGTGTGTGGAGGTTACGGCAGGAGATGGCGGGGCGGCTTTTGGCTGGCTGTTTGAGGATAATTATTTTGATTTGCTTCCCGGAATGGAAAAGCGGATCCGGATTCTCTCCGGACAGCTGCAGGGAAGGATAACTGCAAAATCAGTTTATGATGAAAATCCGGCAGTTCTGTGGTATCAGAGTCCGGAACGGAAAGAGAGGGAATGATGGCAGGCGATTTTATTGTGGAACAGATCAGGACGCCGGTACGATACACCTGTGATACTGTGGTGTGCGGCGGCGGTACAGCCGGTTTCGCGGCGGCTCTTGCTGCGGCCAGAAACGGTGCAAAGACGATTCTGGTGGAACGGTTTGGTTATGTGGGCGGTACCCTGGTAAACGGGGCAGGACCGCTTCACAGCTTTTACAATCTTTATAAGGCTTTCCCGGAGGCTCCGAAGCAGCAGGTGGTTCAGGGGATTCCTCAGGAGATTATTGAACGGATGATGGCAGCCGGTGGGTCCCCCGGCCATTTAGAACAGGACAAGGGCGGCAGCTATGATTCCGTGATCACGATCGTGGACTGGGAGCTGTTTAAGGATGTGGCATTTGCCATGCTTGAAGAGGCCGGAGTAACAGTACTTTTACATACCATGATTGTAGGAGCATTAATGGACGGGGCCCGGGTGACCGGCATTGTGACAGAAGGAAAGTCAGGGAGAGAGGCAATCAGGGCAGGAGTCGTGATTGATGCCACCGGGGATGCGGATGTTGCCGCATTGGCGGGAGCGGATTATGTGAAACGTCAGGATACCACTTCAGTGGGAATGCCTTTCGGGATGAATGATGTTGATATGACCCGATTGGTGGACTATCTGAAGGAAAAGAATTTGATCACCCAGCTGATTGAAGGGGATAAGGGGAGCGAAACAGACCACGTGATTCGTCTGGGCTTCCAGTTAAACCAGGTGCCGGAATTTACGGAATTTATGGATAAGGAAGGCATGTGGGGACCGTTGGGTTTTTCCCTTCATGAAAACAGCTTTACTTACATCAACAGCGCCAATTTAAAAAATGTGGACACCACCAATTCGGAGGAATATTCGGCGGCAGAGATTACTCTGCGCCATCAGATCATGCAGTTGGCGGCGATGCTTAAGCAGTATATTCCGGGGTTTGAAAAAGCCTATGTGAGCTGGACGCCGGCCAGCATCGGTATCCGGCTGACCAGAATTGTGTCCTGTGAGCATGATATGTCTCTGGATGAAATTGTGAATGGACGGCGGTTTGAGGATGAGGTGTATCTATACGGCTTTCATGATTGCGCGCCGCGGATTGTCATTAAAGACGGCGGCTGCTACGGCGTGCCGTACCGGGCGCTGCTGCCGGTGAAATTACAGGGAATTCTGGTGGCAGGCAGATGCATTACCAGTACCTGGGAGGCGCATATGTCTACCCGCAATACGGTGTCCTGCATGGCTCAGGGGCAGGCTGCCGGAACTGCCGCCGCCCTTTGTGTCCGGGAAGGCTGTCTGCCCAAAGCACTGGATGTAATGAAACTGAGAACAACATTAATTTCCCAGGGAGTGTATCTGGGACAGGAGGATCAGATCAGATGAAGATAACGTTAGCAGAACCTTTAAGTGTTCCCAAAGCTCTGATTGGAACATATGCAGAGAAGCTTGCCGCCCAGGGACATGATTTTTCCAGCTATGATACGGTAGCGGCCAGTGAGGAGAAGTTGATTGAGAGGAGCAAAGGAAGTGATATCGTAATAATCGCCAACCATCCCTATTCAGATACGGTGGTCCGGGCGGTACAGGAGCTAAAAATGATTGCAGTAGCCTTTACCGGCATTGACCATGTGGGGGTACAGGCATGCCGGGAGCAGGGGGTGACGGTTTGCAATGCGGCAGGATATTCCAATCAGACGGTAGCGGAGCTGGTGATCGGCATGGCTGTCGCTGCTTTACGGAACCTGCGAAAGGCTGACCAGCAGCTTCGGGCCGGCGGTACCAGTGCGGGCATCGGCGGAAAGGAGATCTGCGGCAGAACTGTGGGAATCGTTGGAGTTGGGCGGATCGGTCTGGTAACGGCGAAGCTGTTTCAGGCTTTTGGAGCAAAGGTGATTGCCTATGATCCTGCCTCACCGGAAATGGGTGAGCATTCGGGGATTGTATATCAGTCTTTGGAGGAGGTGCTGTCTCGCAGTGATCTTGTATCTTTGCATCTTCCCCTTAATGAGAATACCAGAGGTTTTATAAATGAAGAACGTCTGGCACTCATGAAGCGGGATGCAGTATTGATCAATTGCGCCAGGGGACCGATTGTGGATAACAATGCCCTGGCTGAGGCCTTAAACGGGGACCGGCTGGGCTATGCCTGTATTGACGTTTACGACGGAGAACCGCCGCTGGCTAAGGATTATCCGCTTCTTCATGCGAAGAATACCCTGCTTACTCCCCATCAGGCGTTTTTATCTGAGGAATCAATGGTGCGAAGGGCGGAGATCACCTTTGGCAATGTGGAGAAATACCTGGCCGGAACGCCTGAAAATGTATGTGTGTCATTAGGGTAAGACAGAGGAGGCTGGAAGGAATCCCTGTATAGCAGTCTTATTCCTTGTCTCAGCCTGAATACTCCTGTATAGAATTCAACGACAGGATCAGATGGCGCTCTGCCAGGGGATATACTTTTTCAAAATCACATGTAATGATGCACACGGCGTTCCCTCTTCTGGCGATGCGCTGCAGGGATTTCTTCAGCATATATAAGGTATCATAATCAACATATTTTTCCGGATAAATGCAGAAGATGATTTTCTTTCGCAGAAACTCAAACCGGTATAAGTACATGGCCAGTTTTTCCTTTTTAGGCAGGTTCCTGCAGGAGGAGCGGGGTACAAACCCCTCTCCTTCATATTCTTTTAGGAAAGTCTGTTCCACATATTGCATTCTGGCGTGTTTTAAGATGCCCAGGGGACCGGCCAGCTTCCTGTAGCTGCCAATGCATATATTATCTCTGGTGGACAGTGTTTCGAAGATGCAGTCCTCTAAATCAAATCCGGCAAATACAAAGGAAGAGCAATTCTCCCCTCTGACTGGTTTCCCATATACGCAGATGGAGCCGGATGTCAGATCCCGGGGATGGGATAGGAAGGCCAGCAGTTGGGATGAGGCGTTCCGGAATAAGTCAAAGATGGCAACGATCCCGCCCTCATGAAGTTCAAAGCATATGTCCTTCAATGAACCGTAACAGAGCCCATCCGCTTTCATTGCCACGACCCGGGAGGCGTGGGAAGAAGACCCTGTGTAAGCCAGGGGACGGCTGTACAGCTTTGAAATATCAATGGTATTCCTTTTTTCATTGTATATCCACTTCACCATGCGGTGGTCGTCCATAAAGTAAATGCGGTCTGAGAAGATCTGAAGCTGGTATATGTCACAGGATGTTATAAGAAAGGAAACATTTTTTGTTTTCAGATACTGGTACATCCTTGTGAATTGCGGGTCCTGAAAAAAGGTCAGAGGAATGTCATCCAGGATGATCAGCCTGGCTCCAAGTATGTAAGCCTTCATTATCTCCACCAGACATTGCTCTGACCTTGTAAGATGGCCAATCTGTTCCTGGGGAGGAATTGCAAGCTTCATTTCCCTCATGTAATTCTGCGCCTCATGGAGGATAAGCTTTCGGTGCATGAGAAAGGCATTCTTCTTATGCCGCCGGATGATGAACACATTTTCCGCCACTGAAAGAGAGGGGATCAGGGAACTGTGCTTTTGTACCAAGGCAACGTGGGATGCCAGTTCCTGATGGGAAACCGGGGACTCCTCATAGTAGAATCTGCCGCTGTCCGGTAACTCCTGACCGGACAGGATAAGGGAAAGAAGGGTTTTTCCGGAGTCATGAAGTCCCATGAGTCCAATGATTTCTCCCTTATACTGATACATAGTCAGATGGTCTAAAAGCATGGTATTGTCTTTGCGCAAACATAAATCCTGTATCCGGTACAGTTCCTCAGGCATAGGTATTTCCTCCGTTTTGAGAAAAGTCATCAGAATTCACGGAGATATAGGGGATGTGAAGCTCCACATCAGTTCCCAGGGCAGGTGTGCTGGAAACATGGAGCCCGTAATCGTCTCCGAAGACCAGCTTCAGCCGCCGGTTTACGTTCCACAGAGCAATGCCGGTGCTCCTTTTGCCGTAATTTGGTGGGACATAGTACTCCTGATCCAGGGAACGGTTCAGCATCTTAAGGGAATTGGGATCTATCCCTTTTCCGTTATCAGATATGCGGATATTAATATGCTTTTTGGAAGGAATAACTTCTATGGTGATGACCCCTTGGTCTGCGGATTCCGTAAAGGCATGTACAATGCTGTTTTCCACAATGGGCTGCAAGGTTAGCTTTGGAATCACTGCATCCATAATGCTGTTCCAGGCATCCGGCAGATCCACGTTCAGACAGAACCTGTCACGGAAGCGGTATTGCTGGATCTTCATATAATTGCTGATTACATTTATTTCATCGTTCAAAGTGGCAAAGTCGCTTTTCGTGCTGATGCTGTAGCGGAAGAAGTTAGACAGGGCATAGGTAATATCCGCTATCTCCCTCATATCGCTTAGTACGGCCTGGGCGCGGATGCATTCCAGGGCATTATACAGAAAATGCGGGTTTATCTGATTTTGCAGGGTCAGGAGTTCGGTCTGTTTCTTTAAGATTTCATTTTCATAGTAACGCGCATTATCCCGGACGGCCTTCTGGCTGTGTTCCTCTAAGAGCTTTTGTAATTTCTTTTCTGTTAAGAGCTTCATATTCTTTCTTTCCCTTTGCATGTCAACTGTATATTTTTCGGTAATCTTTCGGCGTGATGCCAACGTATTTTTTAAATAGCTTGCTGAAATAACGGGCATCCTGAAAGCCTGTGGAATATGCGATCTCATTGATGGACAAATTAGAGCCCTTTAAGAGCTCTCTGGCCTGACCGATCCGGTATGAATTTAAATAGTCCACGAAATTCTCACCGGTCTCCTTTTTAAAGATATTGGAAAGGTAGGCCGGATTTAAGGTTACTAATAGCGCTGCATCCTCCAGCCGGATCGGATCCTTATAATGTTCTTCAATGTATTTAAGTACCATACGGATGGGGCGGGTATTCTGAGCCTGGACGGCCTTGTGGATATTTTCAAATATGTAGGACACAGGTTCCGATACGGCAGCCTTTAAGGAATCTAAGGACAATGCGTTTTCTATGGCGTAGTGAATCTGGCCGGATAAGTAGTCAAGCGGCAGCTCTTCCTGGTCCAAAGATAAGTCCATGCGTACAAGCACCCGGCATATCTCCCCCAGCATGTCAATGATATCAAACAGTGGAAAAAGGTTCTTTGGCCTGAAAAACAACTGATTTAATGTAGCCATGAAATCCGTGATATTTACGGATTCAATGGCCTTTTTGAATTGCTGTAAATATAAACCTTTTTCCACTTCTGTAAGATATGGAACCGGAGGCAGCTTCTTCCAGTACAGGATCTGGCCGCAGCCCGACAGTATGCGGTAATAGGCAGCATCCATTGCGTCCTTATTGGACTGTCCGAAGGAAGAGATCTTATCATAGGAATCCCCGACACCCACAGTTATCTTAAGTCCGGCAAATAAGTCCAGGAGATTACAGGCCTTCTGGTAAAATTCCTTAAGATGGTCAGAAAAGGATACGGCCTCCTGCCGGGGATAATTGATGCCGAGATAGATCGCGGTGCCTTCCATACAGGAAAGAACCTGGAAACAGAAGCCTTCAAATTCCTCGTGGAACATGGAGATCAGCTTTTTGTTTAAAGAACCGATATTGTCCAGATTATCCGCACTCTGGTTGACAAAGTCCAGCTTGAGGCAGAGGATACAGAACAGTCCTGGTTTAAAGTCTATGCCATATTCACCGATGACCTGCTCCAGAGGGACAGCAGGGTCCTGGATTTCCCATATAATACGCTTTAGGAAAAAGGATCTGCCGGGATGCTCTGTGTGGATGGCAGGCATAACCTCGCCTGCAGCCTGGGACTGATGGCTATTCAATTCTTCCATGATTTTCTTAAGGGCCTGGTTCAGTTCGTTTTCATTGATGGGTTTTAAAATATAGTCATCAACCGAATATTTCAAGGCGTTGTGGGCGTATTCAAACTGTTTATAGCCGCTTACAATGATGAAGCGGCAGGGAATATTTAAATATCGTGTCTGGCGGATCAGCTCAATGCCGTCCATAACAGGCATGCTGATGTCCGTAATCACGATGGCAGGGCGTATTTCCTGAATCTGCCCAAACAGCTCCTGACCGTTGTGGGCGCAGCCGGCAAATTCCAGCTGCAGCTCATCCCATAGGATCATCTTTTTGATCAGCTCGCAGATCAGGAATTCATCGTCAGCTATGAGCACCTTCATTCTTTCACTTATCACAGGACCCCTTCTTTCTCTTATTAATTTGTCATTAATATTGTTTAGCAGAAGTTGCATTTTCTTCTGCTAAAAGGCGGATGCGTTACCGCCGTAAATCTGATTAAGAGAACATGATTTTTGTTCTCTTAATATAGCATACCAAAATGGCAGTGTAAATGGTGGAATTAGTAAAAATGCATAAAAAATATGCTGTAATCATACAAAAATAGAAATATTACACATATTCTAAAAAACGGTGCATTGAAAAAAGACCGAAAGAATCTTATGATAAGTTCCATCAAACACCTGTGAACAGGTTGATCGAGAAAGGAGAAGGAGTATGAACAAACAGATTCTTGCATGTATATTGGCGGCGGCTATGGCAGCAGGAGCCCTTGCAGGATGCGGCGGAACTTCCCAAAGCGGCGCAGCAGCGGGTGAAACGACAGCTTCAAAGGAATCCGATGGGGGAGCGGAGAGCCAGGGAGGGGAGGCAAAGACCGGGGAGAATATCACCCTTACCCTGTGGCATATTGAAAATGACGCCAAACGGCAGGAGGTAGTGAAACGTTGTATTGAAAGATTTGAGGCAAGCCATCCCAATGTGAAAGTGGAACAGGTGCCAATGGAGAACGACCCTTATAAGACCAAGCTTACCACCGCCATGGCAGCCGGACAGGAGCCGGATATATTCATCTCCTGGGGCGGCGGATGGCTCCAGTCCTTTGTGGAAGAGGGAAAGGTGCTTGATATTGATGAGGACGTGAGAAAAATCTCTGACATCTACCACGAATCAGCCCTGTCTCTTTTCGAGCTTGAGGGGAAATACTGGGCAGTGCCCTTCCGGGCAGGGGCGGCTCCTGTGTACTATAATACCGAGATTTATAAGGAGCTGGGACTTAAGGTTCCGGAGACGGTAGAAGAGCTTGAGGCCAATTGTGAAGTTATTAAGGAACATGGCATCATTCCCTTTGCTGAGGGCAATTCCAGCCAGTGGCCGGGTGCGCTTACCTTTATATGGCTGTCCCTTAGAGAGGGAGGCTCCCAGACATTCCTTGATGCCTATAACCGTACCGGCAATGCAACGTTTGAGGACGAGAGCTTTATTAAAGCCGGACAGAGGATCCAGGATTGGGTGAAGAAAGGATATTACCCCGAAGGCCTCAATGGTATCAATTATGATACCGGAGGATCCAGAATGCTGTTTTACAGCGGTCAGGCAGCTCACATTGTACAGACCAACAGTTTCGTCTCCAACTGTAAGTCTGAAAAACCGGATTTCTACGAAAATAATCTGGGGTTGTTCAATTACCCGGTAATAGAAGGCGGAAAAGGGAAGGCAGACGAGATCTTAGGAGGCGGAAACGGATATTCCATCTCAGCTTCCTGTAAAAATCCCAAAGAAGCCATGGAACTGATAAAAGTCCTGACAGATCAGGAATATGCCCAGGATATGTCTGATACCGCAGGCATCCTTACCGGAATAAAGGGTGTGGAAATCAAGGACAGCAAGCTGCAGCAGATGGAGGAGCTTCTGGTTCATGCCTCCTATATGCAGAACTTCTACGACCAGTTCCTGCCGACAGAGCTTGGAAACTTACATAAGCAGACCACCTACGACCTCTTTGGACTCACCACCACGCCAGAGCAGGCGGCCGCTGACATGGAAGCGCTGGCACAGAAGGATCTGGTTAAGAAATAATACATGACATGGTAGGAGAGGGTGTTGCATGGCAGAATGCATGTTGCAACGCCCTCATTCCGGATCGTCCTCTGTGAGAAGGAGTGATTATATGAGCAAACGAAATAAACATATTGGGATCATAACGCTGTTCGTGCTCCCGGCCCTGCTGTTTTACGGAACATTTAACGTAGTGGGAATCGTCAGGACATTCATCTACAGCTTTATGGACTGGAAGGGGATCAGCGCCAACAGGACTTTTGCAGGATTTGGGAATTACATCGAGCTGTTCGGAGATTCTTTGTTCTGGAATGCTATGATGAACAACGTAATCCTGGTCATTGTCTCCGTGGCTGTCCAGCTCCCCGGAGCCCTTCTCTTAGCCCTGCTGATCAATCAGGAGCTTAAGGGAACAAGGTTTTTCCGTACGGTGTTTTTTATGCCGATGCTTCTGTCCACGGTTGCAACCGGTATTATGTGGATTCTGTTTTATGATCCCTATTTTGGCCTGATAGCCAGTCTTATGCAGAAGTTGGGCTTAAAAAGCATTGCTTTTCTGGAAGGGAGATCATCCATGCCTTCCATTCTGTTCGTCATATGCTGGCAGTTCATTCCCTTCTATATGATTATATTAAAGGCGGGACTGACCAATATCCCGACGGACATTTACGAGGCGGCCAGGATCGACGGGGCAAATGGGAAGCAGTGTTTCTGGAAAATCACCCTTCCGCTGCTTGTACCGACCCTTCGCTCAGCAGCGGTTCTGCAGCTGGTGGGGTCTTTAAAATACTTTGACTTATTCTATGTCATGATGGGCGGCGCGCCCAACAGAGCAACAGAGCTGATGGCCACCTACATGTACAAGAAAGGGTTTACGGAATTCCGCATGGGATATGCCAGCGCCATTGCTGCCAGCATGTTCATTCTGTGTTTTGCCATAGCATGTTTGTTCCTTTATATTACGAGAGATAAGGAGGCGGCATAATATGGGCGTGTTGTTAAAAAGAAAAATAAAGAATGCCATTCTCTATGCAATCAGCATCGTTATTGCACTGATTACAGGATTTCCCTTTGTGTTTCTGGTCATCAACAGTTTTAAAGGCATGGGGGAATACTTAACCAATATCTGGAGACTGCCCAAAGAGCCGTTTTTCGGAAATTACCAGTTGGTTCTGAAACCGGATTTTCTCCGGTACTTCCTAAACAGCGTTATGGTGTCGGGAGTCAGTGTTTTCATCATTGTGGTCGTATCGTCCATGATTTCCTTCACCTTTGCGAGGCTTAAATACAGAGGGAGAAATCTGCTTTACTTTGCCATTATCGCAGGAATGATGATCCCGGTACATACGACACTGATCCCCACATTCACGCTTTTAAGCAGCATCGGTCTGACGGATACTTTAACCGGCCTGGTGGGGCCTTATGTCAGTTATAACATTCCCATTGCCGTTTTCATATTGACTCAGTTTTTCCGGGAGATACCAAAGGAGCTGGAGGAAGCGGCCATCATTGACGGCTGCAGCATTGTGGGAACCTTTAAGAATATCATACTTCCGCTGTCTGGTCCGGCTATCTCCACAATCGTGGTGTATACATTTTTGAACATCTGGAATGAATTCATTAATGCCAACGTGCTGATCAACAGCACAGGAAAGAAGACCCTGCCCTTAGGGATCCGGGAATTCTACGGCATGCAGTCTGTGAATATACCGGCAGTGCTTACCGCTATCCTGATCGGATCGCTTCCGGTCATCCTTTTGTACTTCTTTGCACAGGAAAAGGTAGTTAACGGACTGACCCAGGGAGCGGTTAAAGGCTGAGTGAGCCTGGAAGGGACATATATAAGGAACAGAACGAATGGGATAGATCGTAAGAGAGGAGAGGATTTGATATGTATTTTGAAGAGAGGGCCAGGGAGTTAGTCGGCCAGATGACCCTGGAAGAGAAGGCCTCCCAGCTAAGATTTGATGCCCCGGCAGTCAAAAGGCTGGGGATCCCCAGATACCACTGGTGGAATGAATCGCTTCACGGTGTGGCAAGGGCGGGGACTGCAACCATGTTTCCCCAGGCCATCGGTATGGCGGCCATATTTGACGAGGAGATGATGAAGGAGATCGGCACTGCGGCGGGCATGGAAGCAAGGGCAAAGTACAATGCTTATTCGGCCCTGGAAGACCGGGATATCTATAAAGGGCTGACCCTTTGGTCTCCCAATGTGAATATCTTCCGTGATCCCAGATGGGGAAGAGGTCATGAGACGTATGGAGAAGATCCATACCTTTCCGGCAGACTGGGCGTGGGATTCATACAGGGAATCCAGGGAGAGGGTGAATACTTACTGGCAGCAGCCTGTGCCAAGCACTTTGCGGTACACAGCGGACCGGAGGAACAGCGCCATACCTTTGATGCCAGAGTCAGCAAAAAGGATCTGTGGGAAACCTATCTGCCGGCCTTTGAAGCCTGCGTCTCCGAGGGTAAGGTGGAAGGGGTTATGGGAGCGTATAACAGGACCAACGGAGAGCCATGCTGCGGCAGCAAAACTCTGATACAGGATATTCTGAAAGAGAAGTGGAAGTTTGACGGATATTTTGTGTCGGATTGCTGGGCCATCAAGGATTTCCATGAAAACCATCATGTGACGGATACTGCCGCCCAGTCCGCGGCCATGGCCCTGAGAAATGGCTGCGACATCAACTGCGGAAATACTTACCTGCATATTTTAAGTTCCTATGAACAGGGCCTGGTGACAGAGGAGGAGATTACAGAGGCAGCGGTCCATGCAATGCGCACCAGAATACGTCTGGGACTGTTTGATGAGGACTGCCCCTACAACCAGATTCCTTATGAGACGGTGGGATGCAAAAAACATAGAAAGCTGGCCATCCGCGCAGCGGAAAAATCCATGGTTCTCTTAAAGAACGACGGGATTCTACCACTTGATAAGAAGCTTAAGAGGGTGGCTGTCATCGGGCCAAATGCGGACAGCCGCTGGCCGCTCATCGCCAATTACCACGGCACAGCACCCCGTTATGTAACGGTACTGGATGGGATAGAAAATTTTCTTGATGAGGATACTAGAATCTTTTACTCGGAAGGCTGCCATACCATGAAGGACCGTGTAGAACGGCTGGCACTGCCGGGAGACCGCATAAGCGAGGCGGTGGCTGCAGCTCTTGAAGCAGGGCTGGCCATTGTATGCGTGGGACTGGATGAGCGGTATGAGGGGGAACAGCAGGATCTGGGTAACCGTTTTGATGAGACGGTCAGTATGGCGGATAAGCCCTCACTGGCTCTTCCTGAATCCCAGCGCCGCCTGCTGACGGCACTCATAGAGACTGGTGTACCGCTGGTGGTGATAAATATGTCTGGAAGCGCAATGGACTTAGCGTGGCTGGACCAGGCGGAATGTGTGAAGGCAATCCTGCAGGCGTGGTATCCCGGTGCTGAAGGCGGAACGGCCGTAGCCAGAATCCTATTTGGGGAGACCAGCCCATCAGGCAGGCTTCCAGTCACCTTTTATCGGTCTGAGAAGGAGCTTCCTCCCTATGAGGACTACAGCATGAAAAACCGGACCTACCGGTATATGAAAGAAGAAGCCCTTTATCCCTTTGGATTCGGCCTTTCCTATTCCAGCTTCCGGTACAGGGATTTAGAGTGCGTCCCTGCAGATGGCGGCAGTGTGTCCGTATCCGTGAAGGTCAGGAATGAAGGGCCGGCAGATGGCGAGGAGGTGGTTCAGGTGTATGTGAAGAACCTGGATTCTTCTCTAGCAGTGAGGAACCATTCTCTGTATGCCTTTGCCAGGGTGAGTCTTGCAAAGGGACAGGAGAGGAAGGTAAGCTTTTCTCTTCCAGGTCTTGCTTTCTGCGTGGTGGACCAGGACGGGAACCGTAAGCTGGATGGATACCGGTTTGATATATATGCAGGCGGAAGCCAGCCTGACAGTAGGAGCTGTCTGCTTATGGGGGCTAAACCTTTAAAAACCCGGGTGGAGTTATAAGAGGGACTGTGTGAAAGAAAGCTGAAGAAGGAGAGATAAAATGGATTTATTACAGGTAAGAAATGGTGTAATCGTGGGTGAATCTGGAAATCCTGTATACCTTCGCGGAACCTGCGTGGGGGGCTGGATGAACATGGAGGATTTTATCAACGGATATCCGGGTACTGAGAGCGGGATGAAAAGAGAGATGGCCAAGGCACTTGGTGCAGGAAAGGCAGAATTGTTCTTTGAGACCATCCTTGACAATTTTCTGGCTGAGGAGGATATCCGGCTGATCCGGGAAACCGGGGCCAACTGCATCCGAATTCCTTTGAGTTACCGGCATTTTGAGGATGACCAGAATCCCTTTATATATAAGGAAGAGGGATTTAAACGGCTGGATGCCGTACTGGATGCCTGCGAACGCCAGAGGGTCTACGTAATCCTGGATATGCATGCTTTGTCCGGCTGGCAGAACTGCCACTGGCACAGTGATAACGAACGGGGAGCGGCTCTTCTCTGGAGCTTCCGCCATTTTCAGGAACGGATCATTGCGCTTTGGGAAGTGATTGCACAAAGGTATAAGGGCAGAAGTGCGGTGGCAGGCTACGACCTGATGAATGAGCCATCCACAGGAACGCCCACCGGCGAACATGCCTATGACTTTTACGAGTTCTATCAGTCGGACTGGAAGGCAATCAACAAACTGTACCGGGAGATAGCAGATGCGGTTCGTAGAATTGATAAAAAGCACATCCTGTTTCTGGAGGGGGATAATTATTCCAGGAATTTTGAAGGGCTTGAGAAGCCTTTTGAGGATAATCTGGTATACAGCAGCCATAACTATATACCTCCGGGATATGGGCCGGGGACGTACCCGGGATATTATGGCGGGGTGTACTGGGATAAGAATAAGCAGAGGGCTGAGTTCCTTAACCACCAGGGGACACAGTTTGCCTTAAAACACCATGTACCTCTGTGGGTAGGGGAGTTCGGTTCTCAGTATCATGGTTTTTTGGAGGAGCTTCCATACCGCCTGGCATCTATGGAGGATCAGCTGGATATTTACAACACGTATGGAGTCCACTGGACCACCTGGACCTATAAGGATCCGGGGATTATGGGATGGGTATTCTTAGATCCGGAAAGCGAATATATGAAGATTATCCAGCCGGTCCAGGAACAAAAACGCATCCTGGGAGCTGAGAATTTTGTCGCAGATTATGCAGGGGCGGCGGAGGGCAGAAAGAAATCCCGCGCGCTTGCCGATTATATCCTGGATGTGATGGGAGAAACCAGGATTGACAAAGCTTCCAATGCGTTTGTGATGAATTACGGGGTGCTTAACGGCTATGCGGGCGCTATGCTGCAGCCGGCTTACGCCAGGCGTTTTGCCGGATACAGTGAGGATGACTTAGAGCGTATTGCCGGAGGCTTCAAGCTGGAAAACTGCGTTAAGAACCAGCCTTATCTGAATCTTCTGAAACATATGCTGCATTGATAAATATCCGTTGTTCTGTTAAAATTAGATGTGATAATATGTAAATAAGCAGCCGGGAATAACGGAAAGAGGAGAGAGCTTGGGATGAGGAAAAAGATAGTCTGGAAAGAAAAAATGGCTGAATACTGGATGATTGGACTTTTACTCTTCCTGGTGGCTGTGTTCTCTTATATGTTACCGGTATTTGCCACCAGAGGGAACCTTGCCAGCTTCCTGCGTTCCATGCCTATTTTGGGAATTGCCACGCTGGGGGTGGCAATGCTCATGATCTCTGGCGGAATTGACTTATCCTGCGGGGCCATTATGGCCTGTGCAGGGACGGCGGCTGCGTATCTGGCGGTGCGGGGAATGCATCCGGCAGCATGCCTGGCTCTTGGAATCCTCTGCGGCGGTGCATGGGGACTTCTCAACGGGTTTCTGATTACACGGTTTGAGCTTAAGCCGTTTATAGTGACCGTAGGAAGCAATTATATGATCCGTGGGCTGACCCAGATGTTCACAGGGGGCATTTTGATCAGCGGCCTGCCAGGCTGGTTCTACCACATTTCCAACACCCATCTGCTGGGCAATATCCTCTATTCCAACTTTCTTATCTTCCTGATTCTGGCAGTGGCAGTTGTCCTTGTTATGAAATGTACCATATTCGGCCGATACTGCTATGCCGTAGGCTCCAGTAAGAAGGCCAGCAGTCTGGCCGGCATCCAGGTAAAACGGCACCTTCTGAAGGTCTACTTTATTGAAGGGGCCTTTGCGGGGATTGCGGGAATCATCCTGATGTCCTACTTGAACGTGGGCGCCTCCAGTGAGGCTATGGGGCTGGAAGCATATGCCATCGCTGCTGTGATTATCGGCGGGATCCGGTTTGAAGGAGGGGCAGGAGGCATCGTTCGTGCGGTACTGGGGCTGCTTATTATAGAAGTGTTTAAAAACGGTATGAATGCGGCCGGTTTAAATACTTACGGGCAGCAGGCTGTTACAGGGCTTATGATTCTGGCGGCGATCGTGATGGACTATTTTCGGAAGAAGAGGGAAGAATCGGCATGAGAATGTTTAAAATTGGGGTAATCGGAATGGCGGTATGCCTTTTGGTATCCGGATGCGGGAGGCAGCCCGCCGACGCTTTTAAACGGCAGGAAGGGAAGACTCTGTATTTGATTGCATTGAATGAAGAAGGACCTTATTGGAAGCCGCTGATACAAAGCGCGCAGGAGCAGGCAAAGAAGCGGGGATGTTCTCTGATCATAAAAGCCGGGCTGCCTGGGGATTCCTCACGGCCCCAGAAGCTGATTGAAATGGTCCAGGAGGCGATCGATCAGAAGGCAGACGGCATTGCTATGGCAGCCTTAGAACCGGAGATGTTTGATATAAAAGCGGCGGAGGCAATGGCTGCCGGAATCAAAGTAGTCACCTATGATACGGACATCAGGACTTTAAACAACCGGCTGGCATATATCGGAACCAATAATTATGAAGCCGGAATGGAACTGGGAAGACGGGGAGCCGAAGACTTAAAAGCCCGGGGAATTACCGGGGGGAGGCTGACGGCCGTTACCTACAGTGGTTCCGCTCAGAACATGACCGAGCGTTACAGGGGGCTGAAGGACGGTTTTAACCAGGCGATGGAGCAGGAGGCCGCCCAGTTTACCTGGTGTACCTGGATTATAAACGACCTAAGCGTATCCAGGGCAAAAGAGCAATTGGAGACACAGATCATATCATATCCTGACTTAAAGGCGGTGTTCACTCTGGGAACAGAGTCTGTCATTACCGGAACCATGGAAGCTATCAAATTCCAGAATCTGCAGGGAACTCTGTACCACTATGGATTCGATTATTCCCCTACTCTGGCAGCCGGTGTGGATGAGGGCCTGATTACAGGCATCGTGGACCAGAACTGCCAGGTGATAGGCAGGACACTGGTGGACAAACTGGCGGACGCAGTGGAAGGGAGAGAGATCGGGAAGGAATACTTAATTGACGTGACATGGATAGAAGCTAAGGATATAAAAGCGTATGAAGAGAAATCGGAGAGGTAATATGAAAAAGAAACGTGGGGCCCGGCGAGGGATTGCCTGGGGAAACGCAAAAGGGAGGCAGTGGAAAGCAGGAGACCTGGACTATTTCTTTTGCAGGTTTGTAACAGATAAAAGATTTGTTTTACAGTTAATGGAAAATATTGTATAATTGCCATATTGCTGGAATAAAATTCATATTCCAACAATCGGCTGGATGGCGCAAAAGGCATGCGACTTTTATCAGAAGCTGTATTGCAATATTATGAGAAAAAGGGAGATGATAAAAATGGATCAGGATAATCAAGAGAATTCCTGGCAGGACAGGCAGGAAGGGAATCAGGAGGTTGTTTATGAGCAGCCTGAGAAAGCGGCCCAGAGCAATATGGCCCTTGCATCCCTGGTCATGGGGATCCTGGGAATTATAACCTCCTGCTGCTGTTACGGAGGCTTGATTTTTGGAAGCCTTGGAATCCTGTTTGCCCTGCTTTCCAGGACGGAAGAAAAGCTGGAAGGCTATGCAAAGGCAGGCCTTGTCACTTCATCTATTGCCATTGTGCTGGTTGTATTGGTTATAATCGTATTTATCGGTATTTCGGCTATGAGTGATTTGGGGTTAGGAGGTGTGTTTTCGTGAAGACTTCATCATCAGAACTTAAAAAGCGTGCAAGGCGGAACTTAAAAGGCGGATACGGCCTGTGCATTGGTGCCCAATTTCTTGCAGGGGCAGTTCTTGTGGTCATTTCCCTGGTGTATGTATTGACATCATTTTCCATGGGGCTGGTGAAAGATCCTTTTTCCGCCGGAATAAACAGCACATTTGCGGGAAATATGGCTTTGAGGGCAGGGATTTATTTATCCTTTCTGGTGATCCTTTCCGTATACAGCCTTTTAATACCCGGAACCCTTAAGATTTATCTGAATATGAGTACCGGCCATAAGGCCAGGCTGTCTGATCTGCTTTTTGCATTTCAGAATAAACCGCATAAATTCATTGGACTTTATTTATTAAATGTTTTAATTGGATTTATATGGGCTATCCCGTATTTCGTGGTGCTTGCTGTTGCATTGATCACTGATTTCATACCGGTCATGGTGGTATTGCTGGTGCTTACGTATCTGTTTCTGCTCATTGGAAGCATCTTTACAATGCTGTGCTTATCCCAGTCCATGTATATCCTCATTGAATCTCCGGATCAGAGGGTATGGAGGTGCCTTAAGGAAAGCGCACATATGATGAAAGGAAATAAAGGCAGGTTTTTTTATCTTTGTATAAGCTTTTCCGGCATGATCATCCTGGGATACTGTTCCCTTGGGATCGGTTTTCTTTGGATATTCCCTTATATCTATGCTACCATGACAGAGTATTATCTGGATCTTAAGGGGCAGTTTTCCCATAACTCCTTTGGAGGCGTTGAGGAAGCCTTTTCTCAGTCCATGTGGGAAAATCAGTGGTAGAACCGTGTCATACGGGATGTGTGCGCATAGAATACACTAAGGAGGTGTATCTATGCGCATTTGTGAGTATATGCTAAAATGGTATCAGTATTTGACACACTAAATTTTCGGATAAATTTTAAGGTTAAAATCTGGGATTTCTTTCTTGGTTCCGCGCTTTTCTTTTGAATATTCAACCTTTTCCAAGACCTCCTTTAATAAAGTATTTTGTTCTTCTGGTGTTAACGTATTAAAATTATCTAGTAAAAACTCTATTTTCGGTATTAGCAACGTTCTTTTTTTCTCAAAATCCTCTTGGCGTTTTTGTTGTTTAAGTAGTTCATCTAGTGCATTTTGTGCGGAATTTATTTCCTCTCTTATTTTTTCCACCCTATTCTTCAGTGTATCTGCATCATAGACCCCTGTCTCAAATGCCTCATATGCCTTGTCTAACCGTTTTTTGTGCTTATCTATAAAATCCATAGTCTCATTTATTTTGGTCTGCGTAATAGCTATTCCAACAACTGAAAGTTGAGGAGAGGAAATGGAGATGCGATAATCAGCAAGCCAAGATCTCAATGCTAACATTAATTTATCAATTACATCATCAACAGCGGCTCCGGGCATATCGCATTTCTTACATAAGAACAATTCTTGTTTAATTCTTCCACTAACTGGACGGCGAATCATTGTATACCCACAGCCTTGGCATTTTAGAAGTCCAGCAAGAGGATTTTTGATTGTTCCACTTAGCCAAACAGGGGGTTTAGATCGAGAATTGAATACTTTTTGTGCCAGATCAAAGGTTTCTTTATCAATGATAGGTTCATGTAATGCAGGAAAATAATCACAATCTTTGTTGATTGGCGTAGAATTTTTAACAGTGCCATTAGTCATGACCTTGACTATTTTGCGTCTGCCAGCTGGTATTTCTCCAATATATGTTCGATTAAGCAAGATATCACGTATGACGTTATGAGCCCATGTCTCACTATACCTAGGCTTAATAAACATTTTGTCCAGTGTTTTACCGATAGCAGTAACACTGATAGGTTTATTATAGGTTTCTGGAGTTCCTGCAGTATACATAGCATAAATCAAACGCACAATTTCTGCTTCTTCGGGAACTATTTTAAGGCTATAGCCTTTTTGTCCCTTTAGTTTATAGCGTTCATACCCAAATGGTGCTTTTCCCCAAGGCCATTTCCCTTCCTTGGCAGTGTTGTATTTTCCATCTCGTAATCGCCTACGAATTGTTTTATATTCGCGCCGGCTCATGAAAAGTCCAAATTCAGCATACTCCTCATCAAACTCATTGTTGGGATCGAAGGTTTTCATCGGAGTAATTATCTTTGTATTGCCATATTTGAAAGTTTCCATAATGAGCCCCTGGTCCCTTGTATCTCCACGAGCCAAACGTTCCAGTTCTACGACTAGAACACCATTCGGTTGATCGTTTTCAATATCGGTAAGCAAACGCATCATTTCTGGCCTTGCGGCAATAGTTTCTCCGGACACAACCTCGCGATAAACTTTAGAAATTGAAATTCCTAAATGGTTAGCGAGCTCCTTCAAACGGTTCTCATGTCTAGCTAAAGTCTCGCCTTCTCCGTGTGCCTCTGCTTCTACATCTTCACGTGACTTGCGTAAGTACATATAATACTTACCATTGGGATCTAGCGTCAATTGTATCATCTCCTTGTTAAATGTACGTAAAAAAGGGCATAAAAATAACACCCATTGACCGGTTGCACCAAGGATGTTATAATGCGAGTGTCATACTGGTATTATATATTCTGGTGTTAACCGGATAATAGTATCTCTGCAAAGCCGTTCGGTGTTGGTAGCACTGGGCGGTTTTTGCTGTTTATTAGTCTATAAAGTATAAGAAGCTATAAGTTGACCTATTCGTTCTATATCACATGAACCTGTAAATTCAAATTTTACTTTACCTGCGCCACTGAAATATACTTCTAATTCACTGTCTAAATCAAATACCCCAGATGTTTCTACGGAAAATACTTGTATTTTGGAATATGGCATCGAAGTGAAATCTTTCTTTGTGCCTGTCATTCCTTGAACATTTACAGAGATAATACGCTTATTCGTAAAAACAACATAATCGCGCATTCCTTTGTAGCATCCTATCGTCTCCTCACCAGAGATATAAAGCTTGGTAACTCCATCTGCTATAGAATTATCTACTTTTTTTAATTTTACAAAGGATCCATTTTTAAAATCAATCATACTCATTTTCCTCTTTCTTTTGTTTTTTTATTAAAACCCATGACCATGCAAATGGTAAAACTCCGCTTGTTCAAAAATATATCCTTCACCCATAAGAAATCGATGAGTACTAAAGAAATTGGAATCATATGTTGAGCATTCAGGTACCGGATCTATTTGGATTGGGATATCAGAAATATTACGTGGGAAAAACCAGTTGCAAATACTTTTATGTAAATCGCTCTTTATCCTTACATAATCAATTTTATAATCTCTTGCTATCCGGTTAGCAGCCATACATGAAACATTAAATGTATTATAGATGTCCTTTACCGATTCACAATGCAAATACTGCATGATTGGCCTGGGAGCCAATATATTACTGGAAAAGAAGTCAGCCTCTTTCTCATTTTTTGGGCATTCTCCCACATGATTAAGAACAATATGACCAACTTCATGCATCAATGAAAAACGTTGTCGTTCTTTGTGGGGAAATTCATCGTTATAAAAAATTACACCTTGAAGAGTAAAAGCGTCATTACTAACCAAAAGACACTTTCTGGCTTTAGGCCCAGGGAGTTCCGAATATTTGTATAATGGAATCCCTAAACCTTTGATAATCTTAAAGCAATCAATAGGGAAACTTTTAATATTGCATTTCTTGTACACTTCTAATGTCTTTTCAATAATTCTGCATTGCTCCAACAAAATCACCCTTTAATCATCGGACAGTAGAGTTCTTATAATGTCCTGTTTTTGTTCAAGCGTGAGTTTCTTTCCGTTCCTGGCGATAAGACTTTGGATGTCTTCATAAGTCGGCTCATGTATAGTTTTTGCTGCACCTTTTGCCATTTCATCTAACCCTTCAACAGTAATACCCAATTCTTTACAAATGGATATAACGATGTTAACACTAGCTCCACCGACACCTCTTTTTAAAATAGAATAAAGAGTACTCTCTGAAATACCACATTTTTCTGCAAAGGCTCTTTTGCTGAGTCCAGTATCATTAATCAATTTTTCTAATATTCTAGCTTTTTCCATTTTTCCACCTCACTTAATACAATAATAGTATACGCGCAATTACGCAAAAAGTAAAGCAAAATTTTCGCAAATACGCAAATGTGATCATGGATTAAAATATTCATGCAATTGCACGAATAAAGCCCTTGACAATACGTGCAATTGAGCGTATCATATAAGCAAGGTTAGCGCAGTTGCGCAGATGATTGGAGGTGAGAATATGTATAAAAACCTTCTGTTTGCAATGAATGAGAAAAAAATAACGTTCACGCAAATATCTGAACTGCTTCAATGTCAGTTAAGGACAGTCTCAGAGAGGTGCAAAGGAGTGGTAAAAACAGAGTTTACCGTTAGCGAGGCGCTACTAATGAAGAAAGTGTTTTTCCCCGAGTATGACTTCAACTGGTTGTTTGATAAAGAGAAGTTGTCAGCCTAATACAAAGAACACACGTTCGAATGCTTATAATATACCACTATCATATGGACGTGTCAATGAAAAAAGGGGAGATAAGCGGGGAGGTGAGATTTAATTCTGTGAATGCTTGGAATATAGTACCTGTGTATTTAATGACCTGCCTGTTGTGTATCATGTCATATTGGCACGGTCACAGCGAGGTAGGTTGGGGGAGAATGGGACTGCTGTATACCATCATATTGGGATTCGTTTTTGCTGTGTTTGCAGTAAAGTTGCCAATATTTCGTTGAACTCATTATATAAGGACGTAGTGTCTGGCTGGAAACAAGTACAAACCGTACCACATAGTATCAATTAAAGGGATTAAAAAGAGGTGCTTTATGAAAGTAAAGGAATACAAGTTTGATAATTGTACAATTGAAATTCATGATGACTACCTTGTCGATGAAGTGAGAAAAAAAGAGATTCTCGAAAATGCGGGGAAAATTGTATCCAGAGCATTGGAAAGACAGCTCATGGAAAAGCAAAGCGGAACCGCCTGATATGGCGGGCACGATGGACAAGGAGGAGGTGAATGGAAAATGAGCAGATTTACAAATGCAGAGCAGACAGATATCAATTTAGTTCCAGTTTTTGAGATGGACAAACAGATTATGCTTGAAAACTGGTATCCGGTATGTATTAATGATGGCCGAATTGTTGGAACAGAAGATGAAGATTGAGATGAGGTGAGGGAAGATGGCAAAGATAGAAATTCAGAGTGAAGAAGTATTACTGAAAAAACTAGATGCTCTAGGCGTTACTGATGAGGACCAGAAGAAAGAAATTACCTGTAGCCTTATCGGGCACAGTAAAATTCAGACATTTTGCTTCGGATATTTTAATTGTGCAAGATGTGGAGATCAGATGGGTGATAGCTTGGGAGGTTATTATCCCGGTGCGGCAGATGCCGTTATTGTAGGCCACAAATGTCCAACGTGTGAAGCAAATTTCAAGAAACTGACATGGCGTGATAAGGTGTTTTGCCCTGATCCATTTGCTGATGATAAGAAAGGAGAAAAATCATGAAGTCAACTGGCATCATAAGAAGAATTGACGATCTTGGGAGGATTGTTATTCCAAGGGAGATACGGCGAAACATAAGAGTGACCGAAGGTTCCCCCATGGAAATCTTAGTAACAGAAGAAGGCGTGCTTCTTAAAAAGTATTACCCGCAGACAGTCCTTTTAGATTTATTATCTACCATTGCTAAAGAAGTAGAGGAATTAAGTGCAGATCTAGGTCCGGAGAAAACTGGAGATATCAGACGATATATCAGAGATATTCAGAAGGCTCTTAAGGAGGATCTGTGATGGACAAGCGGAAAATAGCTGAGATCATTTTACAGGCTATTGATGATCACGGACCAGTTCAGGTTAACTGGAGCATGGAAAATCAATGGATTAGTGCCATTCTAAGAGGCCTTACCATGGTTGATATGGCTGAAAAAGTAGAAACCCCAGGAGCGGCTACTCCCAGGGAATCAAGGTAACTGAAAATTAATTTACACCTCTATTATACAGGGGAGAACGGAGAAAATCAAGATGGATGAATTATTAAAAGCGGTTCTTATGGAGCGGATGACGGACCGGAATAAAGAAATAAGCGAAGCACCTGCGACAATTTCTTTTGAGAAAGAACATGGAATGGACGCAACCACGAAAATCAAAATGGAGGGACATGTATCTGTTTTACTTTTTGGCTGTGAATGTTTGGTTTCAGAGACAGTTAAAAAGGCAAATGAAAATAAAATGGCACAGGCTCTTATTTTAAAACTGATGTACGAGAACATAAAAAGAGATTTAGAACTTAAATAAGGAGGATAACAGACAATATGAGTACTATACAGAATAATACTGTTACATTAATCGGAGAGATTGTTTCCGGATTTACATACAGCCATGAGGTGTTTGGTGAAGGATTCTATACAGTGGACCTTTCTGTTAAGCGTCTCAGTGAACAGGTTGACATTATTCCGCTTACGATCTCAGAACGCCTGATTGATAAAAACGAGATTTCCATGGGTGACACGATTGAGGTCATCGGACAGTTTCGCTCTTACAACCAGTCTGGACCAGAAAGAAAGAGACTTATTCTTTCGGTGTTCGTAAGAGAAGTTAATTTTTTGGAAGAGGAATTTACAGATTACACCAAGACAAATTTAATCACATTAAATGGTTTCTTGTGCAAGCCTCCGGTTTATCGAAAAACTCCATTAGGGAGAGAAATTGCAGATTTGCTTCTGGCGGTAAACCGTCCGTATGCCAAATCAGATTATATCCCTTGCATTACATGGGGGAGAAACGCAAAATACGCCTCAGGGCTTTTTGTCGGCACTCGACTGGAAATATATGGAAGAATTCAGAGCCGGGAGTACATTAAGAAACTCAGTGACACGAAAGAAATAAAGCGCACTGCTTATGAGGTTTCCGTTTCAAAGATGGAGGTACCGGAAGATGATAAAAGATAGAGCAAAAGATATTTTGATTAAAATGGGAATGCCAGCTTCGGTCAATGGGCTTGAATACATAGCTGAAGCTATGGGACTATTTGATTCCGAATTTTGTGGCATTAAAATCATGGCCTTATATGAAGAGATTGCTAAAAGGCATAACACAACCGGTACTGGCGTTGAGAGAGCTATCCGCCATGCGTTTGGAATTGTAGTAACAAAGGGGAAACTTTCATTGGTTGAAAAGTATTTATCCATTGATAATGCTACTAATTCCAATTTGTTAAATCTTCTCTATTATCGTTTGAAGCAAGAAGAAATGGAAGAAAATTCGTCTGAAATGCAGGTAGTAATGCCGGAATCCAATCCGGAGAAAGGGACGGATCCGTATCAGACTTTGGAAGATGATATGATTTTGGCTGTCCAGAAATTTATTAAGAGTTTGAGGGAGGAAAATTGAAATGCATGTAGTAAAGTTGATTAGTGCACACTGCGAAAACTTCAAGGGATTCAAAAGCTTTGATGTGCAGTTTGGGGACAAGATTACCCATATTAGAGGTGCAAACGGCCTGGGTAAGTCCAGCATTGCCGAATTGCTTATGTGGGTGCTTCATGGGGTAGGCAATGACCTGACCAGTAATCCGAAGGTGCGCCGGGAAGTTGACAAGATCCCTGTGGCAGATGTCCCGGTGGTCGGTGAAATCACTATGGAAGTTGATGGGAAAGAAATCATTGCGAAGAAAGTCCAGAAACGGACCACTAAAAAAGACGGTAGCTATTCTGATGATAATACATATTCCATCAATGGTGTGGAGAAGAACTTAAAAGATTTCATCGGATATTTTGACTTTGATTTCGACGATCTGCTCATGTGCATGAATATCGGAGCATTCCTGGCAAAGAAACCAAAGGAAATGAGAGAATTTCTCTTCAAGCTGCCGCAGGATATTTCCATTAACGACATTGTGAAAAAATATTCGGAATTTGCAGATCTGGTACCATTGCTTGAGAAGTATAACATTGATGAGATTTCTTCCATGAATAAGGCCAGTGTACTGAAATTGAATAAGGAGATAGCTGGGTATCCTGGTCGTATTGATGAAGTTAATCGTCAAATCGTAGAGGACATTGATACTGCGGAGTTGGAATTACAGAAAAATGAATTGCAGCATCAAATTTCAAATATCGAAAAGCAGGAAGAAGATTCACTTGCGCAGGCTAAACTGCATGATTCCAGGACCAAGGATATCATGGAATTACAGTTTAAACGTTCGGAAATAGAACGGACAGGCAATTCGAAACTAATGGAGCAGAAGAAAGAAATCCAAAGGCGCATTGATGCAGCAGAAATGCAGTTTAGGAAGGCTATGAATGATTCAACTATGGCTGAAATGGATAAGCAGAGGGTATTGGAGGCTATAAAGCGAAAAACGGAGCAGAAGGCCAGTTTATTAGTTGAATACACCAATGTTTCACAGAATGTTTTTCCTTCTTATACGCCACTACCTGATTTGGGTTCTGATATATTTATTTGCCCTACTTGCGGGCAGGATTTGCCAGAGTCAGTTAAGAATCAAAAGCAGGAACAGTATGAGGTAAACAGCCAGCGACACCGTCAGCAGTATGATAATGATAAAAAGGAATGGGAGCAGCGGAAATTAGATCTTTTAACTTCCATTTCTGAAAAAGGCAGAACGTTAAAAGCGGACATTGAAAATCTGGAAAGTATTGATCTTGCTGAGGTCGAAAACCGTTTAAAATCTGCAAATGAACAGAAGGTTACTGCCAATAGTGCAAAGAATAAGGCGCTGGAAGAAATGAATGCACTCCCCACTCAGATAGATTTATCAGAGAACCAGGAATATGAAGCCCTTTGCCAGGAGATTGCCAAAAAGGAAGAAGCTTTAAGGGCCGTAAATACGGGTGCCGATTATCGGGCTACGCTTCGGAACCAGAAAGCCGAAATTCAGGCCGAACTGGATTCTGTGAAAGAGAAAATTACCAGAATGGCTAAGAATGTGGAACTGGAAGAGAGGTTAACCTTCCTGCGGAATGAGCAGTTGCAGAAAGAACAGTCAAAGGCTAATTGTGAAAGAATCCTTGATTTGCTGGATCAGCTTGACCAAAAGAAAAATGAACTTTTGGTTGATTCAATTAACAGCTACTTCGGCGGTAGGGTGACATGGGATTTATTTGCCTTTGCTAAGAACGGTGGATATAAAAAAGATTATTGTGTTCCAAGGATTGACGGCTATGAGATCCATGACAATACGGCGAACCACGGCAGGAAGATTGAAGCCATGATGATTATCGCCCTGACCATTCAGAAAATCGTGGGTATTCAGTGTCCGGTTATTCTTGATGATGGGGAGAGCCTTGATCCATGGCGGCTCCCGGTATGTGACAGTCAATTAATCGTAATGAGCCGAGCTGATAACAAAGAGTTGATGGTTGAGATTAAATGATGACCAATGACAGTCAGATTCGTATATCGGAGCTCATTCATGCAATAAAAATATTAATTGCGGTGGCTAATCGTCTGACAGATGAGGATATGGTACATCTGAATAAAGTCGCTGAATTGTTGGGAAAAAGTGGAGGAAAAGCTAAGGTGAAAAAAGCACAATTTGAAAAAGCTGAACCAATCATGCAGCAGATAAAACATTTGAATGATTTAAAAAAGTCCATCAATCTGCCGCCGGAATGCTACACTGTAGAATTTAGACTTTCCTATGGGAGTGGAGTGATTGCCGACAATACTGACCTTGGTGCTTTAAGCATGAAGCGATTAATCAATGAATTTAAAAGTATCATTGATGAGCAAATTAGGAGTCTTGAAAAGGAAATGGAGGAAATCTAAATGCAGTTAATTAAAGCAAGGTACATCAAAAACGGAAAACCATCTGGCGGTACATACACTTTTCGTTCCTCTGAACCTGTAGTCCCCGGTGACAAGGTTCTTTTGCCCGGCGGCGGCCATGGGATCGTCGTTGATGGGAAAATTGACATGGAATGGGTAAATTCCTATGGTGAGGAAAATATCAAGGTTATTGATGGCAAGGAGCCAGCAGAGGAGGCACAGGAAGTATGACCAATGAGCATTTCAATGTATATTCTTCCAGAATAGCACAGGAGCATTATTGTAAAGAGTATAACTACCCTTATTTCGCTCCCGAAAGTGGTATTTGCTGGAGATGCAATCAGCAGATTTATGCTGAAGGTAAAAATCGTAGCGGAAATTTATCCAAGGGGATATCGGTTGAAAAGGCCGGGAGTGAGTTAATCACTGGCTGCCCTCATTGCAACTGGTCATATTGCGATTGACCGAGATTAAGGAGGATTTATGAAACAGAATCCTTGTAGATATTGTGCTTTGAGTTGGGAGCATAATGGCAAACATTACCCGTCTTACGAATCGCCTTGTGCTGAATGTGAAAATATCAAGAAACACAAGGATTATCTGAAATCTAAACGATTATTTATGGAAGGTGTTCCAATCACATCACTTGATGAACTTTTGAAACAAAAGTGGGTTATGTGGTATCACCAGACAAGGCACATTGAAGTCATTAAACATACGCAGTTATCAACTGTCTTGCATTGGCTTGACAGGGGAGCATTTCATAAGGCAATCAGAAAAGAAAGTGAGAAAAACAGTGAACCAGGAATTAGTTGAAAGATTCGAAAAGTTGTTATTGGAAACAAAGCGTCCGGGAATTGAAAACCTTCTTGAATTTATTCGCAAGAGTGATTTTTATACGGCTCCGGCCAGTACCAGATTCCATGGAGCGTATGAGGGCGGTTTGTTGGAACACAGCATTAATGTTCTTGAATGCTTAGCAGAGAAGAAAGCAAGCTACAATGCTATTTGGCACAAAATATTAGTAAATGTACAGAGTGAAAGTATTGTAATCTCTTCTTTACTCCATGACCTTTGCAAAACATATTTCTACACCACGGAAATGCGGAACAAAAAAGATGAATCCGGTGCTTGGGTGTCGGTTCCCTTTTATACAGTGAATGACCTCATACCCTACGGGCATGGCGAGAAGAGTGTCATGATGATTGAGGAATACATAAAACTGTTACCGGCTGAAAGATATGCCATTCGTTGGCACATGGGTTCATATGAGCCAAAAGAACTTTGGAATACCCTGGGGACAGCCATGGAGAAGTATCCTCTGGTCCTGGCATTGCATGAAGCGGATATGGAAGCAACTTATTTATTGGAAAAGGAGAAATAGATATGGCAAAACAGGAAGTGATGGCAACAGGAACACAGCAGGCAGCTCTTATTGTAAATAATCCATTTATTGACGGTTTAAGTGCGCAGCTAAAACAGAAGCAGGAATACGGGCTTACATTCCCGGCAGATTATAATCCAACAAATGCTTTAATGGGAGCGTATCTCATTTTAAAGGAGACGAAGGATAGAAACGGTAAATATGTTCTGGAAACATGCTCTCAGGCCAGCATTGCTAATGCACTCATGGATATGGTGACAATGGGCCTGTCAATGCAGAAACGGCAGTGTTATCCAATAGCCTACGGCGGGAAGTTGCAGTGTCAGGTATCCTATCATGGACATAAAGCCATGGCTCACAGATATGGTGCCAAAGATATTAATGCAGAGGTTATCTATGAAGGAGATACGTTCAAATACCATATTGAAAATGGTCGAAAGATTCTTGATGAGCATACACAGGATTTTGAGAATATCGATCTGACCAAAATCAAAGGTGCCTATTGCATAGTTGTCCTTGATGACGGCAGTACATACATGGAAGTGATGAATATTAATCAGATTAAGACAGCATGGAAGAAAGGTTATGGCTATAAGGAAAACAGCGGAACCCATGCGGAATTTACTGACATGATGGTTAAGAAAACAGTTACTTCCAGGGCTTGCAAGCAGATTGTACAGCAATATGGTGATGTGTTTACCATTGAAGCAGCTGATAAGGCAGAAGATATTGATTCTGTAGATGTAGTGGCAGAAGATGTTGCCCATGATGTCCAGAGTTACGCAAATGCTCAGGAGTTTCCAATGCCAGAGGAGCAGGAGCCGGTTGAACAGGAAGAATCACCTGCAGGTGAAGAAGTTCCAGATCAACAGGCAGGATCCAAACCGGAGCCAGCACCGGCAGCTCAGCCGCAGAAGCCTGATTGGGCATAGGAGGGTGTCATGAGGATTGTTTCGCAGAATGGTAAATATGACGCTCCGTATGAGCAGTGTATCATATCCGTTAGAGGTGGCATGATAACAGCTGAAATTCCTTCAACTAATAGCAGTACATGTTCATTCCTCATGGGAGAATATTCTTCCCCGGAAAAGGTTCAGAAAGCCATGGAGATGTTACATAGGGAGTATATCGGCATAATGCCAAGCCTGATTATTTCAGATTGTGGTTTCTCCCAAACGGACTTAGAGGATTTAAAACAATCCATGGTTGGCGGTCAGATTATGGTGCCAAGTCAAGGTGATGGGCGCGTTGAATATCATATGCTGCCCCAGATATTCCGCTTCCCGGCAGATGAGGAAATTGAGGTGGAGGAATGAGCGAAGCACAAAAAATAATTGACAACTTAGATGGAGAAGTACTTTGCAAGTATTGTACATTTAGTCTGGATTGCTCGGGTGGTGTAAAAGGTGGCCCAGATGGCCCAATCTTTCCGCCGTGTGCAGATGGGTTAGATGAATGTTATTTTGACTTAGATTCTTATCTTGAAGATTTAGAGAAGGAGGCTGAGATGGAGTAATGAAGAAAGAAGATTTCCATAAAGGCCAAACAGTGTATCTGCTACTTTTGTGCAATGCCGCCAGGGGTAAGCATGGTGAGGAACTTATAATGGAAGCCACTGTTACCGGAATCGGGAACAAGTATATCACTGTTTCTCCTGGTTATTATTCGAGAAATGTTCGATTTGAGATAGAGGATAATTTCAAAGAACATTCAAATTACTCACCGGAGCATAAATTGTTTCTTTCAAGAGAGGAAATTGTAAATCGTCTTGAAAAAGAAGAATTACTTGCTTGGTTTCGGGATTCCTTTAAAAGTATCTTTTCGAAAAGAGTTTTTAGCTTGGTTGCACTTCGGGAAGCAAAGCAAATTTTAGAGAAAAGCGAGGTGGAAGAATGATATCAGCCGAGGAAAAAGAACAGTTAAAAGCCGAAATTATGGCAGAGGTCAAGGAAGAATTAAAAGGTACTTTAATCAGAGAAGATACTCAATCCGTTTTGGCAGAGGTCCGGCATAAGTGGTTTGGAAACTCTGGATATACCGGGAAAATGACCGAGGTATTTGATATATATACAGTTTGGAAGATATAGGAATGTGTAAGAAAAATCACCTGCCTTGTGTGTGGCGAAAACTATGTTCGCAGATTGTCCGGGAAAGAAGAAGTGGCAAACAGTGTAGCTGAATGTATCTGCCAGACTATCTATAATGCAAGAAAATGGTCATTAGCCCAAAATGAAAAGGTCGATTGATATGGTATTAAAAGTAATCGGCAGTTCCAGTAAAGGAAACGGATATGCCCTCAATAAAAGGAAGTGATTTAATGACTGAGGAATGGAAATGGATAAGCGGATTTGAAGGACGCTATTCTATTTCTAATATGGGAAGATTAAAAAGTTACTGTTCTGATAAATATGGGAAAATCATTTCACTAAAGAATCAGCATGGTTGGTATTTTACTGTAAATCTTCTGGATCAAGGTGGGAAGCGACATACGAAGCGGATTCATGTAATGGTTGCTGAAGTTTTTATTGGAGAAATACCCAAAGGATACCATGTTCACCATAAAGATGGAAACAAGCAAAACAATATGGTTTCTAACTTAGAAATAATTCACCCAATGAAACATTATAAAGAAACCTTAAAAGAACACCCACAAATTGTTACTGGTATTAATTACTACAATCAATATGAAAAGCCAAAAGAAGTTTTAATGTATGATAAACAGGGAAATTACTTGGCTTGTTTCCCTAATTCCATCATAGCTGAAAAAATCACTGGAGTGTGTCAAAGAAACATTCTACAAGTAGCAAGCGGTGAGGAATATAAGCCAGGGAGAACTAGAAAATCTGCCGGAGGCTATGTTTGGAAATATAAAGTAGAGAGGCAGGTGATGTAATGTTCTTGAAATGTATCTCCTCTGGTTCAAAAGGAAACGCATATGCCTTGCAGGGTAAAGATGAAACTCTCCTGTTAGAATGCGGAAAACCTTTCATTGAAGTTAAAAAAGCCATTGATTGGCAAATTCTAAAGATTAAGGGTTGCTTACTATCTCATGAACATGGTTAGGCGACCACTCTAATAATACTAAAGATTTTCTAAAAGCCGGAATCCCGGTATATACCAACGATGAAACAAAACGAGCCGTGGGAGAAGTCCCCGGAGCACAGTTTTACAACGTGCTAGAGTTTAAAGCGGTTCATATTGGAGGATTCAAAGTTATTCCTTTCTTTGTTCCACATAACGGAACACCGAACTTTGGATATCTAATTGAACATAAGGAAATGGGAAGATTGCTATTTGCCACAGATTATGAATACATTCCGTACAACTTTAAAAAACAGCAGATTCAGCACTTTCTTATTGAAGCAAATTATCAGGTGCAGTTCATTGATAAGGAGATCCCGAACTACGAACATAAGCTCCTGGGACACGCTTCCCTTGAAACCTGTATTGGAGCAATTAAAGCGAACCAGTCACCAAACCTTAGAACCGTCATAATGTGCCATCTGGGAGCCGGTTCGAGTGCTGGTAAGTATTTTATCAATGAAATGCAGAAAGAGACTGGCCGCAACGTTAATGTGGATTGTGCGGTACCTGGGCTTGTTGTGGAAGTAAATAAAGATCCATTTTGATGAAAGGAGTTTCATGAAAGACGTTGCGAGAGTAATTGTTACATACGATTGTCCCCGGAATTGTCCAAATTGCTGTAATGAGCATATAGGCGATGTACCGGAGGTCAATTTTAAGGATTTATTGAAATATAAGGAGCTGGTCATTACTGGCGGCGAACCAATGGAAATTGCCCCTCAAGTAGTGGAAATGATTCACCGTCTCTGGGCAAACGGATATAAGGGTAAGATTTGGCTTTATACGTCCTGCATTAAGACGGCGAGATGGGCAGATAGAGCGGTTTTGCGGCAGGTGAATGGAATTACATATACCTTACATCATAAACCGTCACAGAAAGATTTGAGTGATGTCCGTAAGCTAAACAAATTTCTTCTGGATAATCTTGATAACCGGAAGCATAACCGTTCTGACCGTCTATTGATTGACAGCCGGTGCTATACCGAGGAAGTTCTAAGCATTATCGGTTTATATGATACCGGCACAAAGCATTGGTCAAGCATTAAATCTTTGGTATGGAAAGACGATGAATGTCCGCTGCCTGATAACGAGGAGTTGATATATTACGATTTGGAAAAGGAGTAGAAGATGGATACTTTTGAGCAAAAAATAATTAGTGTTCTCAATGAAAAGTTGAATGATGGAACAGTTGAAAAAATCATTGAGGAAAAGTTAAAGAAAGGCATTTCAGAAGCGCTTGACGGTTTGTTTGGCTATCGTGGGGTAGCTAAAGAGGTCATTGAAGCCAAAGTAAAAGAAGTAATGCTGCCAGTAATTGAACAGCATGATTTTAACCAGTATGTTGTGAAACTGGATTCCTGTCTTACTGAAATTGTAAGCAGTACAGACCTGATAGATAACAAGAAAATGTTGGAAAATTTCCAGTCTATCATGAAAGAACCGGAATACAAGGAAATCAAGCTCTCAGATATCTTTGAACGGTACTGTAAGCATGTATCAGAGAATGTGGATACAAGCGACTTAGAAGCG
The DNA here is from genome assembly GCF_000526995.1 of Lacrimispora indolis DSM 755. Lineage (NCBI taxonomy): Bacteria > Bacillati > Bacillota > Clostridia > Lachnospirales > Lachnospiraceae > Lacrimispora > Lacrimispora indolis. The sequence continues at coordinate 4,553,478 of NZ_AZUI01000001.1, forward strand.
GACTGTGAGGACGGAGAGCCATATTATCAGAACGTAACAGCAAACATGGTAGTAGAACATGAGGATAAAGGATGGTTTAAATCCAGCTTTGATGATTGCTTTGTGAAATTCTCTTGCGATGAAGATGAAGATTTAAACTGCCAAGTCAAACTCTACAAAGATAGTAATGAGGATAAATGGGGCATTTTAAAATGTTCTGATTCCATTGAAATCAATTCATTGAGAAATGTCAGTGACTTCGAAATATTCCTCTCTGTTTTGAAAAGAGGATTCATTAAAATCATTCTGGATACGGAAAGTGAATGTGCGGATGATATTGAACCGGAAGAGAAGCCGGAATTTACATTGAGTTAATTCATATGGGCGAAATCCCATTCAAAACTATAAGACGTTTTTAACCCGGGTTGAAATAAATGTAACTTATTAATCGAGCCAATGGAGGAAAATATCATGGCAAAAGTAAAGTTGGAAGAACTGGCAGATGGCGGTTTGCAGGAACTGTATACAGTAGCACAAGAAAAGGTGTTACAGAATATGCAGGATCCCAATACTCCTTATAAAAACAAAAGAGCTATTACCATTAAGCTGACTTTTGAACAGAATGAGGACAGAGATGATACTCAAGTAAACATTTCTGTTGAAACAAAGCTGGCTCCTGTTAAGCCTATCGTTACCAGAATGGCAATCGGTAAGGATTTAAAGACCGGTAAGGTTTTCGCGCAGGAGTACGGCGGGCAGCTACGAGGTCAGATGTCTCTGGAAGATTACCAGACACCGCAGGGAGATTTAAAGGTTGATGGAAAGATTGTTGATCCTGAAACCGGAGAAATCAAAGAAGAATCAGATGGCAAAGTAGTTGATTTGAGAGCGGCCAAGCAGGCTTAAGGAGGATATGAATTATGGATATGTCAAAAGAAGCATTACAATATGTGGTTGGATTAAAAGAAGCAAAGCTCCTGGATATTTACGGAGATAAATATACCGATAAGGAGATTTATCGTGTTGACAATAATCTTCGTGCGGCTGCCATTGAGATGAATACTCTTACCAGTTTGGTAGACTATGCCAAGTCATTTACTGTTGAGATGTCAGATCAAATGTTGGTGCAGGTGGTGTCCCCTACGGAAGTCAAATTGATTTCCTGCCTTGATTCAGATCGGAAACGTGAATGTCTTGTAAGTGTGAAAGCCATGATTCCGGAATTTGGGTACGGAAGATATATGGATCATGAAAGTTTCATCATTGCTTTACAGTCAAAATTCATTGAGAACAAAGACCGTGAGTTGCTGTTACGATTTGCCGGTACTGTGAAAGATGAATCTATTGCTCAATACGGGGACGACGGAGTTACTCAAAAAGCTACAATAAAAACAGGAATAACTTCTGTCGGCGAAGCAATTGTTCCGAATCCGGTTAACCTGAAACCGTTCCGTACCTTCGTTGAAGTGGATCAGCCCGAGAGCGCCTTTATATTCCGTATGCGTCAAAATAATGGTGTAGAATGTGCCATCTTTGAAGCTGATGGCGGCGCTTGGAAGAATGAAGCCATGAGAAATATCAAAAAATATCTTGGCTTTGCTCTGGAAGAATTACCTCATTTTACAGTGATTTCATAACATCATTACCGCCGGTTCAGTAATGGGCCGGCGGAGAAAGAAGGACATAGTATGAACAGAGTGATTTTATGCGGAAGACTGACCCGTGACCCGGAAGTGAGATATTCCCAGGGTGAACGTGCTATGGCAATAGCAAGATATACTCTTGCCGTTGATCGTAGGGGGAGCAAGCGACAGGAAGGACAGCCAACAGCAGATTTCATTAACTGTATAGCCTTTGACAAAGGCGGAGAGTTTACAGAGAAATATTTTCGCCAGGGAATGAGGGTGCTTGTTTCTGGCAGAATCCAGACTGGCAGTTATACAAATAAGGACGGCGTAAAGGTCTATACAACAGATATCATTGTTGATGAGCAGGAGTTTGCTGACAGCAAGAATGCTTCTTCAGGGGATTCCGGTGGCGGTAATCAGGCCACAAGCAGACCTGAGCCGTCCAACTCCATTGGAGAAGGATTCATGAACATTCCTGATGGCGTTGAAGACGAAGGCTTGCCTTTTAACTAATAGGGGGTGCCACATGTGAAAAAGAAAAACGAACCAAAGCCTTCCGAAGTAATAAAAGATTTCCTGGATTATCTGGCTGACTGCCAGAAAGAATATCAGGCAGCCTGTACGGAAATGTTCGCAGAAGATAAAAAACATCAGGACTTTGTCCATGCTATTGAGTTTGAAAATAACGCTAAAGAGCGGAGTAAAATAGCCACTCAATTCAATATCAGCCGGAACAGGCGCAGAGCGGCGAAAGACAGATCTCTTAAGCTTGAGCGGATTGCAAAGTTCTACTCTGACAAGGCAAATAAAACCTTCATTGACAAATTGCGTAGCATGGTTAGGGATCAGAAAGAAGAAGAGAAATGGCTTGAAAGTGAGCGAACCTATTATCCCAGAGGAGGTGATTCCATTTGCTGATTTTGGAAGATACCAGACAGCAGGAAAAGAAGCATGAGACTAAGCATGAGTACTTCCGACGTGTTGGAATTCATTATAATCGAACAGCTTTATATTGCGGGGATTATACTCTCCCGGCTAATCAGAGTGTTTGTATAGACACCAAAAAAGATATTCATGAGCTTATCGGTGATATCCAGGTTAAGCAAATGCCAAAAAAAGAAGTGAAAGATAAAGTGTATGAAATCTGTGAAAATAAGCGAATTTCTTTTGATCTTGCTAATGATGTATATCATGCGATTTGTGATGATGACACAGATCGATTTGCAGAAAAAGATATTAATGAGGTTTGCTGCAAATATGCCATACCTGAGGGCATCATAGTCTTATTTCAGGCTCTTTATGTTAAGCGACACGGATTCTTTCACCGGGGGCTTAAAAGGGCGCAGAATAGTGGAATACGGCTTTACATTTTGGTTGAGAATGAAGACAAGGTTACTTCCTTAGATGATTTATTTCATTGGCATAATCCCAGGCTTGATAAGTTGGTTAACAGTAATCAGATGTTGGGTTTTTGGAAAAATGGTAAGCCCATATATAAGAAGGTCAGGAAATATCCTTATGCGGCTACCGGAGAATGGTTAGAAAAGGCTTGTCTGACTATGGAATTAAAATATGGTTGTAAGTTTCTTTTCTGCAAACCGGAAGATTCCGGGGCTAAGATTTTAGAACTTTTAGGAGTGAATGAATATGCAGAAAAGACCTCCTAAGTGCTGTTATCCAGATTGCTTTAATTGCCCTTATATTGATTGCAGATATGATCGCCTGGAAACAAAAGATTTCTCTGAGTCTAATAGCCGAGATTACGAACATTTTGAAGCGTGGAATGGTAAAAAATTGCACAGAAATGCTGGAAAGGAATACTATAGTGGCCGTCAAACGGCGGCCCAAAGAACAAGCAGAAAATATGTTGATCGGCATGAGTATAACCAATCTTATTATAAGTTGTATCGGCAAGAAATTCTGGATAAAAGACGGGCTGAGTATGATACGGATAAAAATACAAAAAAGTGTCGGAAATATGTAAAATCGCATTCCAGCGAAAGAAAACAGTATCAAAGTGATTATTATCAAAGAAACGCTGAAAGGAAACTGGAATATGCGCGGTTAAGATATCATCAAAAGAAATCTCAAAAGCAAGTGGAAATTGACGGGAGGGTGTAAATATGACACATAGTTTTGACTCTGAGATAGCAGGAGAATATGGGATTTTAGAAGCAGTTCTCCTCAATCATATTTTTTATTGGATTGAAAAGAATCGTGCAAATGAACAAAACTTTTTTGATGGTACTTATTGGACGTATAACAGCACAAGGGCATTTAATGAATTATTCTCTTATGTATCTGAACGGCAGATAAAGAATGCGCTGAAACATTTACGAGAAGAGGAAGTTATCATTACCGGAAATTATAATGAGAATGCCTATGATCGTACTTTGTGGTATGCATTGTCCCAAAAGGGATTATCCATTGTGCAAAAACGTCCAATGGAAGAGACAAAAACGTCCAATGGAAAGGGCGATAATGTCCGACCTATACCAGATATAAAACCAGATAATAAACCAAATAAAGAACCAGATAATAATACAGTATCTAACGATACTGTTCGTAGCACTGACGTGCAACGCGTCATTGGGGCTTGGAACTCTTTGCCAGCAGTGAAGCATGTAACAAGATTGGTTTCGGAATCACAACGCTGTGAATGGTTAAAAGTTCGGATCAGGGATTATGGAATTGATGATGTTCTAAAGGCCATCGAAAACATTCGATATAGCCCGTTCCTCCTTGGGCAAAGCAAGGGAGGCTGGGTCATTACCTTTGATTGGTTTATCCGGCCAAACAACTTTCCAAAAGTGCTTGATGGTAATTATCTTGAAAACAAGCCAGAAGATCCGGAACCTGTAGATGATGGTGGAGAGGTATGGCAGTAGGACAGAAAGTATTCAAACCTGATGAAATCCGAAAAACAATCAACGTACTAAAGCCAGAGGGTGAATTGTTTGAGGTCCGTTGTCTGGAGGCAAATGGCCGGAAAGTATACAGCGGATACTTTAAATCTCAGGAATCCTTGATTGACCAGCTTTGTAGGCTGAATTCTACAGACAGCAATATTTACATAACCCTGGGAAAGGTAAAAGAAGATTGTTATTCACGGGAGCAGCGAGAAAAGTTCGTCATGAATGCTAAGAATACAACGAATGACAATGATGTTGTGGGGTATAAATGGCTTTTCATAGATGTTGATCCTCAACGGCCGGCCGGTGTATCTAGTTCGGACGAGCAGTTACAGGTGGCAAAGGAACGTGGCAATAAGATTTATGTGTTCATGAGGAATCTTGGATTCAATGATCCGGTAACGGCATTGAGCGGTAACGGTATTCACCTGCTTTATCGGATACAGATTGCCAATAACGAGGAAAACAAGGCTTTGGTTAAAAAGTGCTTAGCGGCGCTGGATATGTTTTTCAGTGATGATGAACTGAAAATTGATACCACAAACTTTAATCCTTCCCGTATTTGTAAATTGTATGGGACCATGGCCCGTAAGGGTAGTAACACGGAGCAGAATCCCCACAGGCTAAGCCATCTGCTTTCAGAGGGGAGCAGGGAGCCAACAGATAGGATATACCTGGAAAAGCTAGCTTCAATGATTCCAGAGAAGCAGGAAAAGCCTCAGAAGTATAACAATTACAATCCCAGGGAGTTTGATTTAGAGGAGTGGCTACAACGGTATAATATCCGATACAGAAAAGCCAGCTATAGTGACGGGACTAAATTCATTCTGGACGAATGTCCTTTTGACAGCAACCATAAAGGGAAAGATGCTTGCATTTTTCAGACTCGGTCCGGAGCCATTGGATTTCATTGCTTTCACAATTCGTGTTCGGATAAGACATGGCAGGACGTGAGAAAACTATTTGAGCCAGATGCTTATGAGAAGCGGCAGCAGGAGTATGAACGGAAGATCTATTCAAGGCTGCCAGTTCAGCAAAGGCCAGTTCAGAGTATAGTTCCGGTTCTAGGGAATCCGGTTTTCTTCACAGCGAGGAATATTCTGGATTTGCAGGTACCAGAGGAACGGTTTGTTAAAAGCGGAATTGCTGACATTGACAAGAAGCTTAGGGGATTGAAGAAAAGCTATGTTACAGTTATGTCTGGTTTGAGAGCCTCCGGCAAATCTAGTGTCATATCTGAAATGGCATTGGATGCTGTAGAATCTGGAAATAATGTCGGTATCTTTTCTGGGGAGCTGGCTCCTAAGAATTTCATGAGGTGGATGGACCTGCAGGCAGCCGGAAAAGGGTATACGGAGCCTACGCAGTTTGAAGGATATTACAACGTCTCCAGGAAATATAAAGAGCAAATTGCAGAATGGCTAGGGCAGCATTTCTACCTGTACAACAACGATTACGGCAATGATTACCGGGCGGTGGCAGAACAATTTGAGAAGGCCATTGAGGAAAAGAAACTGGACTTACTGATTTTAGATAATCTAATGGCATTCAATATCCTTTGCTTATCAGATAACAAATTTGAAGCACAGACGGCCTTCATTCTGGATATGCAGCGGATTGCTAAAAAACATAATGTTCATGTGCTATTCGTGGCACACCCAAGAAAAGCAATGGGATTCCTGCGATTAGATGATATTTCCGGAACTGCGGATCTGGGGAATGCCGTTGACAATGCTTTAATAGTCCACCGGGTAAACAATGATTTTAAGAGACTTGGCAAGCAGATGTTCGGGTGGAAAGATGATAACCCATTATTCAACGCAACCAACGTAATAGAAATCGCAAAGGATCGTGATGGTGGTACACAGGATCATTTTGTACCACTGCATTATGAGCAGGAGACCAAGCGACTGAAGAATTATCCGGCCGAAAATAAAATCTATGGCTGGAATAAATCAGATGATGGGTTCCTGAATGTGGAGCAGGGCGAGATTCCCTTCGATTGAGAGGAGAAAGGGTGATTTGAATACTTACGTAATTACTTTGTCAGGATATGATATGCCGGCAACTGCTTACGGTGAAACACCGGGAAAAGCTAAGTATAATTTTTTCTTAGAAATGGGAGATTTTTTTGACAGTTTTGCAGAGTTTTTACGATTTGTAAAAAGTATAAGACTGGTCCATAAATTCAGACCATGTGATTTGTTTGGTGACGTTGAACAATTTGAGCAAATGAAAGAATACCGTAATATCACGTTTGCGTTCATGGGAATGAAGGTGATTTTGAAATCCAAAAGCAGAGGAAATATTAAAGGAACCATTGTTGGTTCAAATGACAGTATGAACCTGGATATATGTTTTGATGGAACCTGTCACAAAGAGAATTGTCACCCACATTATGAATTGATTTATTTAGATAATAGTGGAAACATTATAGCCGAATTTTAATCGAGAATTAAAAATCAGGATAGAGAGGAGTAAAGGTATGACAGAATATTTAGCGGAAAGAACCCTTGCAAATATGAGATTTGGCTTGTCCATAACAAAGCCGGGAATAAATGCTGTGAAAGAGAAGATGGCCCTTGAAATGGCTATAAGTGCTTTGCAAAAACAGATTCAGGCTCAGCCAGTAAATGATGGTGCATTCGGGAAATGCCCGGATTGCGGGAAGAAGATTCAAAATTGTTAAATTAATATTTTAAGGAGGAACGCATATGGAAGCTGATGAAAAGGTTGTTATAACAAAAGAACAATTAAGAGTATTGAGAGACGGCCTGTGTGTGTGGAATACAATTGTACTAAACAGTTTAACCGAGAGAGGGCGAACAAAATTGTACGATGCGCAGGACCTAGTGGAAAGGCTGTGGAACAACAAATAGTAGGGAGGAGTGTAAAATGCTTTTCTATGAATATTTTAAAAGTTGGTTCGAAGCATACAAAGCCGGAACGGTGGCAGAAGTGACATTGTCAAAGTACCGGATGACATATATGCGGCTGAAAGAACTGGCGCCTACACTGGATTTAAAAGTAATAGGGCGCAGGGAGTATCAGCAATTAATAAATGACTATGCGCTTACGCATGAAAAGCAGACAGTCATGGACTTTCATCGTCAGCTGAAAGCGTGTCTCCTGGACGCTTACGACGAAAAGTTAATAGAGCGGGACCCTACGCGGAAAGTAGCAATCCGGGGGAAAATGCCGGCAGAAAAGAAAATGAAATATCTCAACAGAGATGAACTGGAAAAACTGCTGAATGTGTTGCCGCTTCATCCTGATCGGGTCGGATTCGATTGGCTTATATTGCTTCTGGCTAAAACGGGACTAAGGTTTGCGGAGGGGTTAGCATTAACGCCGAATGATTTTGACTTTGCCAATAAAAAGATAAGGGTAAACAAAACCTGGAATTATAAATCTGCAAATGGAAGATTCATGCCTACCAAAAATCAATCCTCTGTAAGGGAGGTAACAATAGATTGCGGTTTGGCAGAACAGTTTGAGCAGTTGATCAAAGGATTTCCGGCAGATGAACCGTTTTTCTTTGATAAGGCAGACCGGATATTTAATTCTACCTTGAATAATTATCTGGAAAGATATTGCAGAGAGGCAGGCGTGCCGGTGATATCCGCACATTGTTTAAGACATACACACGCTTCCGTCCTGCTTGCTGCCGGTGTGTCAATTCCGAGCGTTTCTAAAAGATTAGGACATTCGAACGTCACTACAACGCAGGATACATATATCCACATCATACGGGAGCTGGAGGAAAAAGATAAGAATAAAGCAATGGACTGCATGTCCAGTTTGTGCGGATAGGAGGTGGCGGAATGTCGCGTGATGTTTGGGGGACTTATGTTTCTCCTGATGATTACATAAATGCCGCAAAATCGGGAATATGCAGGCAGACGGTTAATTCCAGGATTGCAATGGGGTGGAAAGCAAAAGATGCCATTTCTGCCCCTGTAATGGCAACGAGTGAAGAATACAAGATATATAAGCAATTAGCAGAAAAGAATGGGATTGGTGCAAATACCTACAAGCGGAGAACACAAAGAGGCTGGACGCTGGAGGCCGCAGCAGTTACACCACTGGTCAGCAGAGCGGAAAGCATTGAAAGAACCAGAAAGACGAGGCAAAGGGTAATCCCCAAAGACTTGGTAATTCAAGCAGAAAGTAACGGGATATGTTACCACACTCTATACAGCCGCCTGCAGATGGGGATTCCAGCGGATCAGGCTGCAACAAAACCAGTGGTTACTGCCAAAGACCACCCATGGAGGAAAGCCGAAACTGATAGAATAAACTTAATAATGCAAAAGCAATGCTAATAAATAAAGAAAATTGGGATATCCGGCTGAGCCGGAGGAAGGGGGAACATGGAAAATAATAAAGTTACTGTCCGTTGGTGGGATGGTTATATGGAGGATTTTGAAGCTACAGAGGTGAGATTTGGGAGTGATTTATTATTCCTTCGCTTGACAGATGGAAAGAACAGACAAATACCGTTACGTGGTGTAAGGTGGTTCGGAATGAGCCAGGAAAGTCACCAAAACTGAAATTTGATTTATAAAAAGAAAGGAGCCGGAACCTTTCCGGAAAACAGGCGCGCCGGGTTCCTTTCGAAAAAATGGATTATTTAAAGTTTTTGAAATCCAAGATTGAGATTGCAACAGATACGGGTTTTACAGTAGATCGTAGCAGTATCAACAAGGCATTGAAATTTCATCAGAGTGACGCAGTTGCATGGGCTCTGAAGGGCGGTTGTCGGGCATTATTTGAAAGTTTCGGATTGGGAAAAACTGTTCAGGAAATAGAATTCTGTTATCAGGTTATAAGAAAGTTTGGCGGCAAAGCCCTTATTGTTTGTCCATTAGGTGTTAAGCAAGAATTCATAAGGGATGCTCAAAATATTCTCGGTTATGAAAAGCCAGTATATGTTAGGACTATGAAAGAAGTTGAAGCTGCAGGTGCCGGTATTCTGATTACAAATTATGAACGTGTTCGTGATGGAGATATTGATCCAAGCTACTTTACGGCAACGTCTCTTGATGAAGCCAGCGTCCTCCGGAGCTTTGGAAGTAAGACTTATCAAACCTTTTTGGACAAGTTCAAAGAGGTTCCGTATAAATTGGTAGCCACGGCTACGCCTAGCCCGAACAAATACAAAGAACTGATACACTACGCAGGATATTTGGGAGTTATGGATACCGGGCAGGCTTTGACAAGGTTCTTTCAGCGGGATTCTACAAAGGCCAATAATTTAACCCTATACCCGAACATGGAAGATGAGTTCTGGTTATGGGTGAGCAGCTGGGCATTATTTATTACAAAGCCTTCTGATGTAAATCCAGATTATTCAGATGCTGGATATATTCTTCCACCTTTAGATGTAAGGTGGCATGAACTTCCTATAAATTACGGAGACACAGCAGATAGAGATGGCCAGTTCCAGTTATTTAACGAAGCGGCGGCCGGCCTGAAAGAAGCAGCGCAGGTAAAGCGTGAGAGTATTGATGTTAGAACGGAGAAGATGAAAGAGATTCTTGAATCTGATCCGGAGGCTCATTTTATTATATGGCATGACCTGGAAGCGGAGAGACTTGCAATTAAGAAAGCGGTACCTGGAGTTGTTGATATTTATGGTTCCCAGGATTATGAAACCAGGGAACAAAGGGTTATAGACTTTTCAGAGGGCAGTTGCCAGTATTTCGCAACAAAAAAAGAGTTATCAGGATCTGGTTGCAATTTCCAGAAACATTGTCACAGAGAAATATTTCTGGGGATCGATTATGAATTTAATGACTTTATCCAGGCTATTCACAGATGTTTCCGTTTCCTCCAGGATAAGTCGGTAATTATTGATATTATCTACATGGAAAATGAGAGAGAAATAAAAGACGTATTGCTGGAAAAGTGGAAGAATCACAATCACATGGTTGAAAAAATGATTGAGATTGTGAGAAAGTATGGATTGTCAGCAGCAGGGAAAGAAAAACGCTTGGAGCGGAAGATGGGAGTTGAAACAGTGAAGGTCAAAGGGAAGAAGTATACGGCAGTTTACGATGATTGCGTAGAAGAAACAAGGCGTATGGAAAGTAACAGTGTTGGCCTGATTCATACATCAATACCTTTCGGAAACCATTACGAATATTCGGCCAATTATAATGATTTCGGGCATAATCAAGATACAGAAAGATTCTTTGAGCAGATGGATTTCCTTACACCGGAACTTTTTAGAATGCTGCAACCTGGACGAGTGGCCGCTATTCATGTTAAGGACCGTGTGCTTTTCGGAAATGCAACAGGGACCGGAATGCCAACTGTAGAGCCGTTTCATTCACTTTGTATTAGCCATTATATGAAACATGGCTTTCAGTATTTTGGCATGATTACGATTGTTACAGACGTGGTGAGGGAAAACAATCAAACATACCGGCTTGGGTGGACCGAGCAATGCAAAGACGGTTCTAAAATGGGAGCAGGTTGTCCAGAATATATTTTACTCTTTAGAAAACTACCTACTGACAGATCAACAGCTTATGCAGATGTCCCTGTTCATAAGACCAAAGAAGAATATACCAGGGCGCAATGGCAGATAGACGCTCACGGATTTTGGAGATCTTCAGGTGACCGCCTTATTAGAAAAGAGGAATTAGAAAATGTTTCAGTAAAGAATCTTCAGGCTATTTATCGAAAATATAGCAGGGACCATGTTTATGATTATAAAGAGCATGTAGAGCTGGCTAAGAAACTTGATACGGAAGGTAAACTCCCAGCTACATTTATGGTGGTTGCGCCGGGAAGCTGGACATGGGAAGTATGGGACGATATTAACCGTATGCGCACCTTAAATACTACACAGAGCCGGAGAAGAGCACAGCTCCATGTATGCCCTTTACAGCTGGATATTGCAGAACGAATTATTAACAGATATTCCAACGAAGGCGACCTTGTAGCGGATCCGTTTGCGGGCCTTATGACGGTTCCTATGACTGCTATTAAAATGGGTCGGAGAGGATATGGAATCGAATTAAATCCGGATTATTTCAGAGATGGCGTTGGATACCTGCAGGCGGCAGAGGACAATATAGATACACCTACATTGTTTGACTTTATGCCAGAAATAATTAGTTAAAATATTATCCAATATTGAATAATATCCGTATGTGAAGTATAATAAATCAAAATGATGAAGGAGTATGAAAGGAGACAGAAATTTGAAGAATTGGGTTAAATGGGTGAACGTAGCAGCTGTAGTTTCTATTGGAATTTGTATTACTAAGAATCTTAATTGCTTATGGGCGTTTTTCATTCCGGTTTTCTGTGAATAACGGAGGTATACCGGCTATGAGATATAACTTACATATGTTTTTACGAAAGACAATAATGCGGTGGACCAGGAAGAACTGCGGTACCTGCAAGCATTATGACGGAAGATTTGGTGATGAGACCTGCTTTACCTGTGAGCGGAGTATAAAGGCGGTGGGATATGAACGAAGGTGAACTTAGGAAATACTGGTCCGCTTATACGGACGCTTGGAAACTTATGAAGAATCGTCAGATGGTAAGACCGGAGCATGTAGCACAAATGATAAAGAAGCATGAGAATCCTGTCATGAGTAGGCTGTTCTGCCTGGTGGTCTGGCAAGAAATAAAAAGGATTAAAGCTGGGGGCACTTCTCTTCTGGATAAGCAGTACGAAGAATGCCTTACCGGAGCATGGAAACTGTTTAAGAAGTACAGCGAACCGAATGATACAGATGAATACTGGAATGGTCTTGTTGACATGATTGGAGCCATGTCCAAAGAATATAGCAATTGTAGTTTTATAAGCAATCTCCTGGTCCATGTTACGCTGGAAGAACTTGAGCGGATTTGGAGAGCCAGTAAGAAAGTAGGTGAAAAATGAAATTACAGGCCACAGAACATAGTTATTATTGTAGCGAAAGCAATCATTATGTCGGCAATCAGCATGGTGAAAATTTCGGAAGATGCGAATATGATACGTGGGCAGATTTTCAAGAAGAATGGCTTGATTCAGACGGCGTAAGCATTGATATTGACTACAATCTATGTTTTCGCTTTGATATTGAGCAGAAACACAATCCAGATACAGATGAGCCGATAGCTGAATTTGAGCTTTGGTTATTCTTTATGCTACAAAGAAAAGGGATTTATCGCCCGGTATGGATTAAGCATATTGATGAAAAGGACATGCCTGGAATAAAAGGCTTTTTGGAAAAACAATGGCACTACATACAGTACCAATGGAACGAGTTGATTGAAAAATAATGAAAGGAACCGTTCCCCGGCCGGGAGAGTGTACACGGAACCTTTTTGAAAAATGAAAGATGTAATTATAGACTACTTCTGCGGTGGTGGAGGTGTAAGTGTTGGTGGACAGATGGCCTGGGGGCGTAGCTTCGATTTTGCAATTAATCATAGTCCTTCAGCCATATCAATGCACAAATACAATCACCCGTATACGCACCATTTTCCAGAAGATATCATGAGAGTAAAAATTGGAAAATTTCTTTCATGGGGGCAGAGAGTTAGCTTTGTTTGGGCAAGTCCAGACTGTACCTCGCATTCGAATGCAAAAGGAGATAAGCCCATAGAAAGAGGATTGCGAATACTTCCAATGGGTGTCTGGAAGCAATGCAAACTGATTTTAAAAGCAACAGGGAAAGTTCCAGAAGTTATTATGATGGAAAACGTTAAAGAAATCCAGAAATGGGGACCTCTAGATAAGAACGGTAAGCCCATTAAGGCCCGTGAAAGTGAGTATTACAATAAATTTATTCGCCTTATGAAAGCTTTTGGGTATGAGTTTGAATGCAGGGTTTTAAATTCTGCTGATTATGGAGCGCATACAGCCAGGGTGCGCTGGTATGGACAATTTAGGTGTGATGGTAGGCCGATTGTTTGGCCGGAGCAGACACATTCTAAAGGTGGTGTAAATGGCCTAAAGCCTTGGGAGCCGATTAGTCAGGATATTGATTTTACGGATTTAGGCAACCCTATATTTACTAGGAAACGGCCTTTGAAAGATAAGACACTGAGCCGTATCGCAGCCGGGATTAAAAAGTTTGTAATTGATGATCAGAACCGGTTTATTCTTCCGGACAAAGTGGCGGCGCCGTTTTTAATACAATATCATTCCGAAACAGTAAAGGGAGAGGTCCGGGGCCAGAGTTTAAAGGAGCCAATACAGACTATTGATACTGCAAACCGTTATGCTCTTGTAACCTGTTTCCTATCGAAGTTTTATAAGACAGGAACGGGCCAGACAATAAATGAGCCAATCCATACGATAACCACCTCTCCTGGGCATTTTGCTTTGGTGTCAGCTTTCTTGATTAAATATTACAGCGGAGACATCGGCCAGAGTTTAAACGAGCCAATCCATACGATTGTCACAAAGGACCGGTTTGGTCTTGTCCTTGTGGTAATAGATGGAGTAACATACCAAATCATAGATATATGGTTCCGAATGTTGAAGCCTGAAGAACTGAAATTGGGACAGGGATTTCCAAAGGATTATATCATTGATTTTAAAATGCCGAATGGTAAGCCTTATCCTAAAACAATGCAGGTTGAGAAAATCGGAAACAGCGTTGTCCCCCTGATGGCAGAGAAGCTTTGTTATACAGCTTGCCCTTATCTAAAGGTGGGGGAACGAATGCCGAACATGAGGATTGATGATAGCCAGGAGCAGCTTAGGTTTGCTTAATATGATTGAAGAATATCAGGAGGTTGAGACATGAAATATAAATGTATAAAGCAAATGTGCTTAGAAAAGGTAGATGGGGACGGCTTCAGCATTCCGAATGAATACGGAATTGTGCCGGTAGGTTCTATCTGGCATGAAGATAAATCAAGCATTATTGGTGGTGAAATTCATCTGGAATGCGCAAGCGGAGCAGAGGATTTGGGCTGGATAGAAATTTCTAAAAAGGATTTGGAGGAGTTTTTTGAATTAATAAGCTAAGGCTTTTGAAGAGGTGAGCTATGAGCAGTAGGCCAGAGGTTACAAAATTTTTATCATTGTCTATCCAGAAGCACATAAACCCCAATAATGACCCAAGAATTTACTGGGCGGCAGAAGTGACATTTGACTATGCCACCAGTAATGCGGTCCGGGTCGATTATATGAAATTTAAACCAGTAAACAATACGGTATCTGGTATTGAAAAGGGGGACTTCTACTGCTTTGAAGTGAAGTCCTCGGTGGAAGATTTTCATTCAAAGAACGGACATAATTTCTTGGGCGATTTCAATTATTATGTCATGCCTGAGGAAGTATACGAAAAAGTGAAGAATGAAATACCGTACAGAATCGGGGTATATGTTCCTGATGGAAAGAATTATCAGGGCGATTGGTATGATTTAAAATCTGTCAAGAAAGCCGTGAGGAAAGACAGGGACAGATCGGTACCAGAAATGTTGCTAATGATGTTTCGGTCAGCAACAAGGAGAAGTGTCTAATCTGGAATTCTCTTAGCAGTGGAAGAAAGGAAGCATTATGGAAATAGGCGAATTAGATATGCATTGTGGCAACTGTGGTGTAATTGATTATTGCACAGAACCGTTTGAAACGCCAGCTTTATGCTGTGTCAGTGCACTTGCTGATGTTTCCGAAGAAGATTATATTCAGCTGGCAGAAGAAATAACGTCAGAGGAAATTGAAGAGAAACAGCGGCAGTATGAAGAAAATGGTGTGGGCTGGACGGACGAGGATAAAGGGGCTATTTGCGATATCGTACTGGAAAAATTGTTTTCAAAAGAATAGGATTTAAAAGAAATATTGTTCCTTGATAATTGAATATTGATGGTTGGTGGTGTATAATTATCTTATCAAATTTTATACAAGGGGGATAAGAAATGGAGCAAAGAATTATTAATGGTCAAGCATATGCACACCCGTTTGAGTACATCATGCGTGACGTATTCCAATGTGACAGAGGCGGAGCTTGCGGAATGGCAGATGCTGATTTTATTAGAAAGCATCCTTATACAGCGGTAGCAGCAACATGTATGTACATATATGCTAATGCCGACGAGAAGAAAAAAGAAGAAATAGAGAAATTTCTTGAAGATGCCTATTTTCATTTCCAATTTGACTTAGACACACTTCTCTCATTTGAAACGAATGAGAAAGAAATTGATGGTGGATCATATACTTTGAGTTATGATAACGGAGAAGCAACAATTGAGGCGCTTGAAGAAAAGTTCAGGAATATTTGTAAGAAATAATTGTAAAAACCAACTATCAATATTCGGTAGTTGGTTTTTTGTTACCCAAAATGAAAGGAGGTCGGAGCTTCTGGCCAGGAGACACGTGTCGGCTCCTTTCGAGAAAATGTATTTGCTTAAAGAAGGATTGAAATTCCCTAAAACAACGTTTGTCAATATGAAACATATGCCATTTGAGATAAAACCATCTTTTAGCGCACAGCGCATAGTACAGTGGCACGAACATTGGGGTGGATTAATTTACATAGCATTTAGCGGAGGTCTTGATAGCACGGTGTTGGCTCATTTAGTCTGCATGACTTATCGAGAATATGGACTGACCGGAGAGATACCATTGGTTTTTTGTGATACTGGAGTGGAATTCCCGGAGATTAGAAAATTTGTTAAGGAATATGTCGCATGGTTGAAAACCCAATTTCCAGAGCTGACTATTACTTTAAAAATAATGTACCCAAAACATAATTTCAAGTGGGTGTGTGAGCATAAAGGATTTCCTCTGATCAGCAAAGATACAGCCAGTAAGATTAAAAAGTTAAGACATGGAAAACTAAGCGAGAAGTATCGCAATTATCTTCTTAATGGTGATGAACGTGGAAAATTTGGCATGTTGGCTAAAAAGTGGCATTATCTAGCGGATAAACAGATTACAGAAGAGGATATTTCGGACATATGCTGTGAGATTCTTAAAAAAGAACCTTTCAAGAGATATGTAAAGGAGACAGGTAGATATCCATTTATCGGGATTACACAGGACGAGGGATTTCGTCGAGAAAATCAGTACAATCATACGGGGTGCAACGTATATGATGGTACTACCATTAAAAGTCAACCGTTAGGATTCTGGACGAATCAGGATGTTCTACAGTATAAAATGGAGAATGAAATTCCCATTTGCTGTGTATATGGAGAGGTAAGAAAGAATCATTGTGGGATATATGAATTAACGGGAGAACAAAGAACTGGTTGTATCATATGTGGCTTTGGCTGTCATCTGGAAGCAGAGCCGAATCGCATACAACGCCTGGGAACTTCTTCTATTGATACACATAGAGAAGTATATAATTGGGGAATGAGAATTGAGAACAATGGAGTTACTTATCAAGAAGCATTGAAACATTGTGGCGTAGCTACGGAGACCTGGGAATCGATTGGGCAAATGAATCTTGCTGATTTTCTGAATGAAGAAAGGAAGGAACTCTGAAATGGCACAAGTAAAATGGTTAGATGAAACCTGTAACTGCTGTGGTAAGCCAATTAACAGTTGGGATAAGCGAATATCAAAGGTCCTGGCCTATAAATATCCTTGCTGTGAGAAATGTATAGCAAAGGAGTATGATGTGGCAGTAGGAGCTCTTAGAAGCCGCATGGAGGATTATTTTGGCATTAGGCCATGCATGGGGATATAGGTAATGGAAAAAGAATATAATTTACTTACCAAAGAGCTTTTGGCGGAGGGATACACGGTTGATAATTTCCCTGCTTATGTGAGGATATGCACTTCCAGATTTTCAGGAGACAATCCACTTTTTAATTTGGCAGGCGGATTTGAATATCTTCCATCATACAGAGATGAATTTATATATAAAACAGGCTGTGGAATGTATGTAAAAGGGAGCCATGTACTTAGCGATATGAGCTATATGGGTATTGATTGGAGCCATGAAAATAACTGCCCGGTTATCCGTTGTCCTTATGATAGAGCTGATTGTCCGGATAATAATGAGATTTTACATGGTTTGCAAGGCGGTGGCCTGTGTATCCAATGCTGGTGTGTCTGTCATAAGACCCAAGAAATATATGATTATGAAAATAGTTTGGAAAAGGCCAATAAAGAACGCAACGATGAAATAGACCGAAAATACAAAGAATATGTTGAAACTCACCATGGCAGAGTGTGCCGCAATCACATGGGTTATGATGAGCGAATAAGGACGTGGAGCCAGTATTATGAACCTTCCAGATGTGCTAAAATTTGCTATAGTCAGGACGGATATTGCCCTATACTTGGAAAACAGTTAAACAAGAAGCGTGGAAATGTTTATTATGATTTAAAAACCAGTTGTCGCCGGCATGATGATACAATCTTCAATGGGGACCATTCGGTCTCAGTCGAAAAAGGTATCCGGTATTTTGACCGTCCTGTTAGTATGGATATTTGTGAGGCATTTATTAAAGTACAGTCTGGTAATATTTATGAACGCCTAAAACGTAACGTGCGTTCCGAGCAATTTTTTGACAAGAGTTATTCCATAGAGGTCTTGAATATTCGAGCAGAATCGAAACCCAGCAGAGATTTATTACAAGACTTGCAGGACATAAAAGACGGAATTCAGGTTACTCATGCAACCGATGTGGAAAAGCTTTCTAAGAGTGCAAAAAGAGAACAGCGCCAGATTACGAAGCAAAAGAAAATTGAGAAATTAGAAAAGAAAATACTTGAGGTCGGATATGAGAATTTTGAAGAGTTTAGCCTTGATAAGATACATGCTGATAAATGGCTTTCGGAAGAACGAATAGAAGAGTTGGAAAATATACGAAAACAGAAGATAAAAGAAGAACAGGAGAAACCAGTACAGTTAAGCCTGTTTGATTTGTAAACTTTAAATATATAGCCGGGGCAGAGTCCCCGGTAAAAAAATAACCCGAAAAGAACATACATTCGAATCAATAACAATAAACAAGCGGCAGAGTCCCCGACCAAAGTTCTTCTACCGCTTTACGCTTAAGGACATTATAAATCAAATTGTCTCCTTAAGCAACTGAAATTTATAGAAAAGGAGATTACATGTTATGAATGGACAAACTGTTAAAGCACAGGTTATCAATAATATTATTGTTGCTATGGCAGGGCATGTGGCGAAAGATGTTCTGGATATTCTTCATCAGGTGATTGTAAAAGAATTTGTAAATGTCAATATGGAAGAGATAACAACCCTCCCGGCAGAGTACCAGAATGATACGGATCAGAAGAATAAGTATATCATTCAGCTTTTCATCGTCAAGAAGAAAATCAAGGATAATACAAAGGAAGCGTATCTTAGTGCCATTAAGCGTCTGATTACCCTGATTGATAAGCCATTGGACCGAATAGAGGAATCCGATATCAGCTATTATCTGTCCTGGTATGAGAAGCGGAATATTAATGCCGGCGGTAAGAAGAATCAGGCCGTGACCGTGAATAATGAAAGACGTTTCCTGTCAGCATTCTACACCTGGATGAGGAAGGAAAAGTTAATCAGTGACAATCCTGTGGAGGCAACAGATCCGCTGAAAACAATTCGAAAGCCGATTGATTATTTTAAACCAGAAGAGATGGCGAAGATGAGGGACGCATGCAAGAATTCTAGAGATCGCGCATTAATTGAAGTGTTGCGGAGCACCGGGGCCAGAGTGGGAGAGTTGGTTGAGATCACCCTTGACCAGATAGACTGGAATACCGGGGATATTATGATTCAGGGGGAAAAGAATGACAGGTATGAGCCTATATTCTTAGATGATGAAGCGCGGTATTATTACAGGCAGTATCTGGATTTAAGGAATGATGAAAGTCCGTTTATGTTTCCACAATGTAGGGCACCTTATTGGAAAATGTCAACGTCTGGAATCCGGAGCGTTATAAAAACCATTGGCAATCGAGCAAAGTTGAAATGCCGAGTGTATCCTCATAAATTGCGTAAAACTCTGGGAATGAGCCTTAAAAACAAGGGAGTGGACCTTGGCACCATTCAGGAGATTTTGAGGCATTCCAGTCCGTCAGTAACGGCTATTTATTACGCTCAATCTACACCGAATACATTAAGAAGTGTGAGAGAGAGGTGTGCAGGATAATGGGAAATAATACAAGAAATCAATTAAAAAATCTGGTTACCATTAATGCTGCAATCGAAGAAGCAGGGGAAGAAATCCAGATGGTGCAGAAGGAAATGAATATTCATGGCCATGATAAAAAGTATGTTTCTGCTTTGAATGCGCTGAATCAAAAGATTGTATATTTTCGGTATCAGAAAGTCAAAGTCTGCATGGATTTGTATGATAAAATTGAAGCCATTGAAGATGAACAGGAGAAGCGGTTGCTTAAGTACCGATATATAAGAGGTTACCGATGGGAGATTATTGCTGATAAGATGGGATATAGTGTCAGGCAGGTTTTCAATATACACAATAAGGCCATCAAGTTACTTTGCATAGAAGTGCAGTGAATCTTTGTGATATGCTCCAAATTATAAAGGAGGCTTATTGCATGAACAGTTTTATTAGTTGGATTGGTGGAAAGAAGTTATTGAGAAAGCAGATACTGGAACAGTTCCCGGATCAGGATTCCTATAACCGGTATATTGAGGTATTTGGCGGAGCTGGCTGGCTATTATTTTCAAGAGATAAACATGCTCCTTTGGAAGTCTTTAATGATGTCAACGGGGAATTGATCAATCTATACCGGGTGGTTAAATATCACCCGGAGCCATTGCAGAAAGAGATGGAATGGTTATTAATGTCTCGCGAGCAATTCTTTGACGAACTGAATCGAAACACCAGAGGAGTGACGGATATACAACGCGCTGCTAGGTACTTCTGTTTGATTAAGGAAAGTTTTGGAACAGACTGCAGATCATTTGGAGTGAGTTCCAGAGACATACATAAGGCAGTGGATTATTTGAAAGATGTATCAAATCGATTGAACCGCGTCGTTATTGAAAACCAGGACTTTGAACGACTGATAAAAACATATGACAGGCCAGATTCGTTATTCTATCTGGATCCTCCATATTACGAAGCAGAGAAATATTATCCGGACCGGTTCAATCCGGAGGATCATGAAAGGCTGTGTAAATGCCTGAGTGATTTAAAGGGAAGATTCGTTTTATCTTATAACGATTGCCAGCAGATACGTGATTTGTATGAGGGATATACTATCATTGAAGTTGACAGAATGAATAATTTGTTGAACAAGGATAGGAGCAGGAGATACAAGGAGTTGATCATAAAGAATTTCAAATAAGGTAAATGATTTTGATACCCCCCGGGTATGCGTTTCTTAATCTGGAATGCTCATTTTGAAACTTTGAAAATTAACGTTAAAAATCTGACTTAGATTGTGCTGATATTTTGAAAAAAATCCAGTTCATATCCTTGTGATATTTTGAAAATTTTCAGATTGCTCTTGTAAAGGATTATCGTTCTTGCTATGATTATGCAGGCATTACCACATGGCTTAATCCCCAGCCAGGGCCTTGTATTTGCCCCGCAGAGGGCATTAAGATAGCACGTGGTCACTTGATCGCATTTAGAGACCCGAACCAATATAAAGGCTATTTGGTGTTATGATATCATATGCCAGTAGAGACTTCAAGGACAAAATCAGAAAGCCAATTGAACCGCCAGAATGGTGGCCCGCGTTGCGTAGCTTTATCAAACATAAGCTTGTACCTCCTCACTTAGATTTTTGCATACATCAAGCCGCGCCCGTCCACGTCCTGCCCCGTGGCTTTGTAGGGCGTAGCCTGATCATATGCGGGGTGCTATCGTGCAACCGTTTAAACGCCGGATTACATCACCGGGGCGGTGTAAGATGGATAGTTGCCGGCTTGCGTCAGGCAGTAGGCAGGTACACGCCTTTAGCAAGTGCTTAATGGCCGCCGCCGGAATCGAACCAGCGGTACTCCAACGGCCTGCGAGTGCTATTTTTCGATGTATCCAGCTTTTTCGAGTGCTAGAGCCACAGGGTCAGTTATACTGACTATGGCATAGGTGTTCCAACCATTTTCTACTACGGTGTGGACGATAGCTTCAGCACCCATACGGCGACACCACTTAGCGAAACGTTCGATATTGCTTCGAAAACAACGGGGGTATTTATAGCGCTCAAGGTTAATGCAGTATAAGTACCCGGCTATGCAACCGGGGTACTTGGCGTAATTTGTTATCTGATGAATTAACGCGACCCTCCTATAACGGCCCTGATATCCAAGTAAGGTGTCAACATATTTTGGTATGGTCATCTTTCCTTTTTCTTCCCTTATCCCTGGGAGCCGGGAAATAAAAGAACGGTGGCGGACTGAACCGCCCACGGCTTAACCGTAACCGCCTAAATTGGATTTACTGGACCATGGTTTTAATAAAATCATCTATGCTGTTATTTGCAGTAAAATAATTTGCTGGGAAGTGCTGATCCACTATCTTTTTCAGTGCTGATATTGCGCTTTTTAAGGTTTTTTATGGTTTGTATAAAGTCCAGTAGTCTTGATATTCATTTAATAACTCAGAGAAGTAAAAATCCTTTTGCATTATCACGTATTGCCCGTCTTGGGATTTTACCATGTAACTGTTCTTTATTTCCTCTTCTCTTTCTTTAAGCATATTCCGATCGCTTTCCTCTTCAACAATTTCAACAGAATTGCATTTCTGGAGGTTATCAGAAACAATTCCGATATTAAAAACTTTCCCTACGTAATAAGCTGTAGCTTCTTGAACTGTCCCATTGAAGCGTGTTGTTGTGTTGTCACCGTTTGCATAATTTACTTTAATTGTCATAGTGTTGTCCTCCTAAAATTTGGTAATCCGGCGGTTGCTTTGACGCTACGGCTTGACCGCCGCCGGTTAAATTAGATAATTGCAATTCGCTTGTCTCCACTGTCAAGGGCTTTCTGGAGCTTGTTAGACATACTGGTTAAGTTCTCCGCTTTGAGATTTAAGAGCCCCTTTTCAATGGTGCTTGCTTCGGGGGACGCGGCGGCATTTGTATTGATTGCCGCATTCCTATCAAGCTCCCCAATAATCCATGCAATTTCAGTTGTTGTCAAATTAATCATTCTGTTACCTCCGATTTTTTGTTTTCCTCCGCTCTGCATTTACCAGGGCTTGTGACCTGCGGAGCTTGTCCGGCTGCATTAGAGGGGCGGCAGTGGCCGCCTAATAAGCGAATTTCGAATTGAAGATGATGGACATGTAATGAGATTTTGAAACTCTTATCGGCCGGAAGTTCAGGCAACCTACTTGCTGGCCTATGTAGTAGTGGTTGCATTTTGAAATTTTGCAGATCCAAATTTTATTTTGATTCCAGTTATCTACCCTGTGTTCTGTTTTCATGTGGAGCTCCTTTCCTTAAGCGAATATGAAATTGTGAATCTTATTTTTCATGGTAGCAGGCATTAAGAAAGCGTAACCAGTGCGAACTCTCCAGCTACAAACTGCACGAGTAGCAATGTAAAGCCGTTTCTGCTGTTCACTATCAAGTTGTAAAACTTCTATAATCGCCTGAACTGCGCTTTGTGCTCTATCGTGTGACTGATTGGCATATGACAGGTGATCTTTGCGTTTTTTCAAGCCATCAAAATCTCCGTTGTAAAGTGTCTTCCCAGAATAGCAATAATCGTTATAACAGGTGTTTTGTTCCTCGACTAAATCAATCAGCCTTTCGATGTCAATGTTCATTTTCATAATTTCTACCGCCTTTCAATGCGACTTGTTTATAAGTATCCCGACCGCCAGCCGGCGGTTTCGTCTTAATTTTCAAAGACTCTTCAGGGGATTTATTCTCTATTTTCTAATTCTTCTTTTGCTGATTTCAAAATATCATCATCATAAACAGAATTGGCAATCTGTATTCTTACTACTTCCATTCCGTAACTTTCAAGGTATTTTTTACACTCTTTGGTGCTTTTAAAATATCTATAGTCTTTGTAAACTTCCTTGGTGTTTGGATATGTCATAATAAACTCGAATAATTCCATGATAGTTACCGCCTTTCGATTGACTTATTTGTGTTGCTTGCTATGTTTATACTATATCACTTTAGAAAGTGACTGTCAAGCGATTTTATAACTTTCTTAAGTGATAAATATGATTTGACTTTTTGTCAAAGATATTTTATACTTAATTAACTGGAGGAGGTGCGTTATGTTACGATATAAAATAGATGTTGCTGATGCCTTGGAGCGCAAAGGGTTTAATTTGTATAAGGCAAAGACGACAAAGCTTTTAAGTCAAGACACACTAAAGAAAATTAAGAAAGAGGATACTACTATATCCTTAGAAAGCCTTAACCGGATATGTCTAATATTGGATATGCAACCAAAGGATTTGATAGAGTTTAAAGCAACTGAAGAAGAAGAGGAAATAAAAAAGAAACATAACTTTTAAAAAATGTCTTGAAAATAACTTTTGGAAGTGATAATATAGGGGCAACAAATAAAATACCTTGCAAGACAAGGGAGAAAAGAGGAAGATTATGATGACAAGAGAAAGGGCATGGGAGTTAGCAATCGAAGGGATTGAAAAAGCGTATGAAGAAAAATTCGGGGAACCGTTATGGCAGGCCTTTGGAAACTCCGTAGCCTATCAAACATATCTTCGGCAGATCGAGAACGATAGCGATTTCTCAGATCTTGATGAGTATGCAACGGAGGAAGAGTACAAAGATTCTTGGTATAAGTGGTTCATGGATGAAGCCGAAGAGATCACGGATAATGACCGAAAGGAATATCAGTTATAATAATTTATGTCTGAATCCAGAAAGGCGGAGGATATGAGGCAAGTGAGAGACTTAACCGGCCAGCGATTCGGCAGGCTTGTAGCTAAGTATCCCACAGACAAGAGACTCGGTACATCCGTGATTTGGCATTGTGCCTGTGACTGTGGGAAAAGCTGTGAAGTTGCTGCCGTGAATCTTTTGGCAGGAACTACTAAAAGCTGTGGGTGCTTGCGAAGCGAAGCGGCGAAAGAGCAAATCGATAAAAACAGAAATCCGAAGTATATCGACATCACGGGCAGGACCTTTGGAGAGCTTACCGCGAAGTATCCCCTCCTGGACGGAAAGCGTGGCAAGGGTATGAGTATGACTTGGCATTGTGAGTGCAGTTGTGGAAAGGCGGTCGATGTGCCATATGGCAGTCTAGCAAGTGGGAGTACGACATCATGTGGCCATGTTTGTGTGGACAAGATTAGGGAGCTTTATGTCAACGGTACAGCCCCGTGTAAATTGACATCCACGATTAGTGCGTCAAATAAATCCGGAGCTACGGGCGTGTATTACAACAAAGTGCGAAAAAAGTGGATAGCCCAAATAATGTTTAAGCGCAAGAATTATTATCTCGGAGGTTACGATGTTTTAACTGATGCAATGGACGCACGAAAGCAAGCAGAGAAAGAGATTTACGGTCCTTTCTTGGAGTGGTACGCAAAAGCATATCCTGATCAGTGGGAAAGATTGCAGAGAAAGAAATGTTAAGGACCGGCGGTTGTTGGCTCTTTTCGTATACATTTTGATTCCAATTTGTACACAAAATGTTTCCACAGATTTAGATATAGATATATAAATACATTGCGCAAAAACATGATCATTGCATCATATGCAAGGCCGGACTTCTCCAAAAACTCTATAATGATTAATAAATAAAAGTTATTGACAGATATTGGATATTCTGTTATCGTAAAGATAATTGAAAGAAGGCCGTATATAGCCACGTTAATATATACATTTTCGGAGGATAGGGATATATAGATTTTATATATTACTCCTTCACCCTGGTAGCTCTAGGAGCCGTGACCCGTTGCATAACGTACTTGCAACAGGTGGCGGCTTTTTTATTTGGCCGTAAATCGATTTTAAGGAGGTAGACGAGAAAATGTCCGCGGAAGAGATTGGAAACGGCGTAAGATGGCAATATGAACGCTAAAACAGCATTTGATCTATAGGTTATAGTACAACTAGAACAAATTCAGAATGAATCTAAAATTGAGGGGTGAGGCAGATGAAAGGAATGAGTGATAAATGTGATCGGAAAAGTTGCCGGTTTTGTGAGACCGGTAAATGCACAGATCAGGAGCAACGGAACGAATGCTTAGGCCTACTCTTTCAAATCCTCCCCGATCCTGATGACCGGATAACATTTGCCCTGGTAGACCAGGTTGTAAAAAATTAAATAAACCTACTGGGATATCAATGATAAGTACCCAGATGTTAAATATATAAAGCTTTTATATGTATCTGTATGATGTATATATGATACCCGTATAAGAGCCAGAAAGGAGTTATAAATATTATGCCTAAGTCAGATGAGTATACAGTAGATGGCTTTGATATAGAGCTTGATACAGATGATAAAGATACAGACGATAGAGATTATATTAATAATATTACAGCTACAATTATGGATATATCTAATGAGTTTATAAAGAGGCATAGTAATATTAATCTATGTTCTTCTCAAGGATTATCTGAGTTATTAAAGGATATAGGACGTAAATATAAAGTTGGATTTAATACAGTCACTAAAGAGTATGATATCAAAGAACTAAATATATTATGGGACATCTATACAGTTATCTGTTGTACATGTAGGATTAAGCCCACACTGCTCCGCTTTAGTATGATGGCGGGTATTAACAAGGACACGATAAACAGCTGGTTAAAAGGTGAATTTGATGGGCGGGTCGCTTCCGGCCATTCCGTTTCGGCACAAAAATGGAAATCGGAATGCGAGTCAACTTTGTACGATGAGGTAATCCAAACCGGCAATATCGGCTGTATGTTCGCCCTAAAAGCCAATTATGGATACCGGGATAATGTCCAGATCATAGCCTACGATGATAAGGCCGGGAAACCGGAATACACCCGGTCGGAGATTGAGGACAGAGCAAAAACAGTGGACCTGCTGCCGGGATCGGCTGACGAACTACCGGATTAAAGGCAAAAGAAAAGCCCCGGCGAATGCCAGGGCAGATGTTAAATCAAGAATAAATGTTTCTGTATTGCTTCTTCGACTTGTTTCGGTTGTATACCGATATATCTTTGAGTAACGGCGGTACTTGAATGTTGCAGGAGTTGCCGAACGATTTCAATGTTGTAGCCATTGCTGTTATAAATGTCGGTAGCATAATACTTGCGGAAGCTGTGAGAACCGATATTTTCAAGGCCTAGAGATTCACAAGCCAGTTTTAAATGCTTTTGTATGGCTCTTTCGCTTATGTCAAACAGCTTTGCACGGCTTGAAATGCCGTTATCAAGCGCATATTGCAAGATGTAATTATACAGTTCGACCGGTACAGTAAAATTCCTTTGCTTTTTAGTTTTCCCCTCTGTGATGTCAAGGCGATAGCGTTCGCCGTCTTTGATTATGTCACAGGCATGGAGCCGCAGCACATCGCCTATACGTAAGCCCAGGTTGGCTTCCAGCACTAAGGCAGTAGCGATCCGGTTGTTTGGCTTACAGATGGTTCCGTCCTTGGCCGTAAAGCCGGACCGGATAGTGTCAATGATAAGCTGATATGTTTCTCTGGTTAGTGCAACTGTTTTTTTATTCATTCTGTACTCCTCCTTAAAAGTTCGTAAAACACCTATTAAAAGTTCGTATAATCTATTGATACCATAATACCATATGATGAAACCATTGTAAATACGTAATAGTTCGTAATTTGATTATTTTACGAACTTTGAAAACGCAAGCAAATAAGACACCCGGCAGGGGGGGTCTATAGGAATTGATTTTTAGGCGTAGTTGGGTCCCGAAGTAACGAAAAAATCAAAAAAGGCTTTTTATCAAAGTCAAGAATCTGATCAAGAAAGTAAAGAGGTATTCATCATGGTAGACCTTACAGGAAAATTTATAACCACTACGACAAATGAAGAAAGTGAAAGATTGCTTAGAATGGCTTCTGCACGAGGATATAGAACAGATATTGGATTGAAAGCAATGGTCAACAATAGATTATTCTATTTCTCTGAATTTCCTAAGTGGATATCTACTCCGGCTTATTTTCATTCACCAGATAATGCTTATACATACCAGGAATTATTTGGTGAAGAAGATGAGGAAATGAGCAGGATACTATCTGATTCATTGCGCTTCTGCCGGGCTCATGGATATAGCATTTTCAGGATTTATGTTGATGAAGAAACCATGGCATTTAAGGGCAAGGCGATAGCCAAAGGAATTTCAGGAGATCGTAAAGAAATTGATATGAGCATTGGGAAACCTATTAAGCTTTCAAAAGCTGATATTGAACTGCTTGTAGGCTGTCCTGTTGAAATCGTTTCTTAGAAAAGTGATTCTCAAATTTTTAAAAAATATAAAAAGGCCTTTTCCCGGGAGGATACATAAATGTTCAATCGAAAATTATTGTTTGCCAAAAGGCATAGAGGAACTTTCCTGTTTGCTTTTGTAAATTTCAAAACTCAGGAATGCTATGAATGGTATATCCAGTTCTCTTTAAAAGATCCTTGGTGGGTTCCCAAATATGATCCGTACTACCTCAATGGAAAATGCCCATTAGCCGGCTGGTTATTTTTCTACTTTGGCAGACATACAAGAGGAGCTGTTATTCCTTGTCAGGAAAGTGATATTCATGAGGGCGAGAAACCTATAATTGATAAGGCCGGGAATCTGTATATGATTTATAATCTGCCAGATGAAGAACTGGCCAGAAAGTTCCGGCGGAC